>JBDGPI010000056.1:38982-55882 GCA_042219765.1 Salsurabacterium abyssinicum (SeqCode) | reverse complement strand
GCGGTTTCGACGAAAAAAATGATGCACGCATTCCCCTCCGAAGGACGTTACATACACTCACAGTGAGGAGGATCCCATGATTTATCAACCCTGAATCATCGATTTTACCAATTTGTTACCCTTTTCTTGAAGGAGTTTCTTCAGGGCAGGCAGAAACACGCCCGAGGGTAGTCCCAGACGGATGAGGTGACTAATCCATTTAACCCCCGACATGGTTGGGTTTAACTACCTCTCAGGGTGAACGGGACCTGGCACACGGCGTTGCGAAAAAGATTGCACTTGGGTTGTCTTGTAGCGCCCCATAGCTAAGATTATAGCCTCACTAAACGACTCATCTCCCGGAGGGACATCAATGGCTGGAATCTTCAAAGCATACGACATTAGGGGTACATACCCTGATCAACTGGACGAAGAACTGGCACAGAAAATCGGAATTGCCGCCGGAAATTTTTTCGGTAACGGTCGGATTGTGGTTGGCCACGACATGCGTGACGTGGCACCGCCAATCTCCGACGCTTTAACCAGTGGACTCCGAAAGGCAGGTCAGGATGTTCTGGATATCGGACTCTGCTCGTCCCCGATGAATTACAATGCCATCGGCCACTACGATGCCGAGGGTGGAGTCATGGTGACAGCCTCCCACAACCCACCAGGGTACATCGGGTTCAAACTCTCCCGTGAGGAAGCCCGTCCGGTGTCGTACGAGTCCGGGATTGGCGAACTGGAATCGGCCGTCAACGACAATAACCTACCGGAAGCCGGTCAACCCGGTACCTACGAAGAAGTTGATTTTCTACCGGTCTACCGGGATAAGGTACTTGAGTACGCCGAGGACATTGATGATCTATCGGTTACCGTTGATACGGGAAATGGCATGGGAGGGTTAACGGTCCCCGAAGTTTTTGGTCAGTTACCCCTCGACGTCAAAGAAATGTATTTTGAGCTCGACGGCTCTTTTCCGAATCACATTCCAAACCCTCTGAAACTCGAGAATACTGAGGAACTCCGTGAGGAAGTCAGTAACGGTCACTACGACTTTGGGGTTGCGTTTGACGGTGACGCGGACCGGGCGGTCTTCGTTGATGAAACCGGAGAAATCATTCCGGCCGACCTAATGACGGCTCTGCTCTGTAGTCAGATGTTGGACCGTTCCCCCGGTTCAAGCATCATTTACGACCTTCGGTCCAGCCGGGTTGTTCCGGAGGAAATTAACGCTCACGGCGGTAACCCCGTTCGATACCGGGTTGGTCACGCTTACATCAAGCAAAAGATGCGAGAAACCGACGCGGTCTTCGGCGGTGAACTCTCCGGCCACTATTACTTTAAGCGTAACTTTTATACCGACTGTGGGCTGATTGCCGCCGTGGAGGTTATGAACCGACTCTCCTCAACTGACGAGACCTTATCGGAACTGCTTGAGCCCCTCAGGCGCTACAGTCAGTCCGGTGAGATCAACTTCGAAGTCGACGACAAGCAAGCAGCCATGGAAGCCCTGGAGGATCACTTCGACGACGGCGAGTCCGATTGGCTGGATGGAGTGACCGTTCAGTTCGAGGACTGGTGGTTTAACGTCAGACCCTCCAACACCGAGCCCGTTCTTCGATTAAACCTTGAAGCCGACAATGAAGCACTTATGAACGAAAAGCTCGATGACGTCCGAAGCATTATCGACGATTTTACCTAGCGGGAGCTACCGACTATGTTTCGTCCGCAAAACCTACGGGAGGATGCCGAAGCGATCCGTTCGAGCCTCAAGAAGCGTGGCCAGGATCCATCCCTGCTTGACGAAGCCCTTGAGATCGACCGAAAACGACGTGAGATCATCGAGGAGGTCGAATCACTTCAACACGAACAAAACGAGGCCTCCGAGAAAATCGGTCAATTCAAGCGTGAGGGACAGGACGAGAAAGCCGAAGCAATGATCGAAAAAACAAGTGAACTCAAAAAGGAAATTGAAGACCTCAACGAGCGGCGCAACGAACTCGACGAATCCCTCGAGCAAAAACTGCTCCGGATACCGAACGTTCTTCAGGACACCGTCCCGGAGGGGGACGATGAATCCGACAACCGCGTGGAGGAAACGGTCGGTGAGATCCCATCTTTCGACTTTGAACCGGAACCCCACTGGGACCTGGCGGAGGACCAGGGATTCGTCGACTTCGAGCAGGCCCAAACCATCTCCGGGTCCCGTTTCGCCGTCCATCACGCCGAGGGAGCCCGCCTCGAACGTGCACTGATTAACTTCATGCTTGACGTTCAGACGGAGGAAAACGGCTACGAGGAGACCATGACCCCCGTACTGGTCCGGGAACGGACAATGGAAGGAACCGGCCAGCTGCCAAAATTCAAAGACGATATGTTCCAAACAAGCGAGGACGGCTACTACCTGATACCCACGTCGGAAGTTTCCCTGATCAACCTCTACCGGGATACCATTTTGAAGGCCGGTGATCTGCCCATCAGCAAAACGGCTCGAACGGCCTGCTTCCGCCGGGAAGCCGGGGCGCACGGTAAGGATACCCGGGGTCTCATGAGGCAGCATCAGTTCAATAAAGTCGAACTGGTAAAAATAACACATCCGGACGCCTCAGAGGCCGCACTCCAGGACCTTCTGGGCGACGCCCGCTCGGTCCTGGAGAAACTCGAACTTCCCTACCGGGTGGTCACACTCTGCGCTGGCGACACCGGGTTTGCCGCCACAAAAACGTTCGATTTAGAAGTCTGGATTCCGTCACAGGACCGGTACCGTGAAATTTCCTCCTGCAGCAATTGCCGGGCCTTCCAGGCCAGACGGGCCAACATCCAGTACCGTCCCGACCCGGACGCGGACACCCAATACTGTCATACGCTCAACGGAAGTGGTCTGGCAATTGGTCGTTGCTGGCTGGCCATCGTCGAGAACTTCCAGCAGAAGGACGGTACCGTCACCATTCCAGATGCCCTTCGTCCTTACCTTGACGGAAAGGACAGCATCGGTCTCCCGCTCGATTAACAAAATAGGCTGCCCGGTTAGCAATTTTCGACCATGAATGATTTAATGATGGAATAATAAGGCGGATCTCGCTGTTTCCAATGTAACGCCCCATCGCTGGGTTGATCGTTAAAGTTCTACGGCAGTAGCAGTTATTGTTTCACGAACGTGAACACCTGCTTTATTCCATACTGTCAGTTGGCGAGCCACTCTGTTACAGGGAGGTGGAGTTATGAATCAGGCAACGGACGAAACAACCACGGACAATGACGAGACCAAACCCATTGAAGACATGACCGAAGAGGAAAAGCAGGAAGTCTTCGGGGAAGAGGCCCTGCCCCACTTAAACGCCCTCTACAATTACGCTCGATCCATCAGCCATTCCAAACAGGACGCCGAGGACCTCGTCCAGGAGACGTTTATGAGGGCATACCGGTATTTCCATCAGTACACCCCGGGGACAAACTGCAAAGCCTGGCTTTTTACCATTCTACGGAACCTCTACAACACCAATTACAAACAGTACAAAAAGACTCCCGACCAGGTTCATTACGAAGCAGAAGAGGAGATTTACGAACAGATAGTGAACGAAGATCTAACGGCTGTCATCAAGGACCCCGAGGAAGAATTTTTCGAGAATATTTTACCCGATGAAATTGTTAATGCTATTGAGGACCTACCGGAGAAGTACCGGTCGTGCATTGTTCTGTCGGACGTCGAGGATTTTTCCTACAAGGAGATTTCCGAGATCCTCGACGTTCCCATAGGAACCGTAATGTCGCGTCTTCATCGCGGTCGAAATATTCTTAAAAAGAAACTTGTTAATTACGCCAAGGACAAGGGTATTATTCCCGAGGATGAGGATGTGCTTGACGATGAGGATTAACTCGGAAAGTTGTCAGTCAGGGGGGTGCCGTCGATGGACTGCCGCCAAATATTAAAGCTTTATCAACTCTACGTGGATCAGGAAATGGATAACTCCATGGTTGACCTCGTCAAACAACACATGGAGAACTGCCCCGACTGTCAGTATCGGGTAAAATTCGAAGTTAAATTCAGCACTATCATCCGCAAAAAATTCAAAACACGTTCGGCCCCGGATGACCTTAAAGAACGAATCAAAAAGAAGTTAGATTGATTCATACTTTCCGACGACGGAACAAACCAGCGCCAATACAGTCTCCGGTCTGAAAGTTTATGGACGAAGACGACATATCACGGAGTACCATTGAACGCCTTCCCCTCTACAAGAAGGCCATGGAGGAACTCCTCCAGGCCGGGCGGTCCCATGCTTCCTCCACCGAAATAGCCGAACAACTCCACCTTTCGGATTCGCAGATCCGCAAGGACCTCAGTTACTTCGGCAAATTCGGCGTAAGGGGAAAAGGCTACGAGATTCAGTCCCTCGTGGATGAAATATCCGAAATACTCGGAACCGACGAAATCTGTCCCTGCATTCTGGTTGGGGTCGGTAACCTCGGGCAGGCTCTTCTTTCTTACGGAGGGTTCCAGAAACATAATTTTCGTATTGAAAGTGCCTTTGACGTTGATCCCGACAAGATCGGATCAACGGTTGGCGGCACCAGGATCCGTTCCATTGATGACCTTGCTGACTACCTCTCGGAGCGGGGCATAAACCTGGCGATACTGGCGGTCCCCGCCGAGTCCGGTCCGGAACTGATTGACGAACTCGTCGACAATGGCATTCGGGGGATCCTCAACTTTGCACCATTTGTACCCGAAGTTCCCGACGACGTTATCGTTGAGTCCGTTGATCTATCCACAAATTTGGAAGTCCTCGCCTATTTTATGAATAATTCCGATTCCTAGGAGAATCGGAATCCAGTACGGTTCGCTACCCATCACCAGCCATTCCCCTTGACGCCCGTCCGAAGTGGTTAACGTCCATCCCCTTCTCAGATACACTTAGCGGATTCAATCGACAGATTTCCCGAGGAGGGCTTAACATGGAAACCTCTAACCGCATCAATCAGGTCAAACCATCCGCAACGCTTTCCATCAGCGAAAAGGCCACGAAACTCAAAAAAGAAGGAACCGATATCGTTGACTTCGGGGCCGGTGAACCCGACTTCCCGACTCCCGAACCAATCAAAAACGCCGCTAAACAGGCAATCGACGACAACTTCACCCACTACACAGCTGCCTCCGGTATGCCCGAACTCAAGGAAGCGATTGTGAACAAATTTCAGGCCGACCAGGGACTGGACTACGGCATCGATCAGATCACCGTAGGCTGTGGCGCCAAGCACGTTCTGTTCAACATAATGTCGTCCTTCCTGAATCCCGGTGACGAGGTCGTCCTCTTTGCCCCCTACTGGGTTTCTTACCCGAACCAGATTCGCTTTTGTGGTGCCGAGCCAGCCGTCGTGGATACCACCGACACTAACTTTATTCCCGATTTCGAACGAGTTAAGGACGCCGTCTCCGACGACACGCGGATGCTCATTATGAATTCCCCGTCCAATCCCACGGGACAGATCTTCCCCGAGAACGTTCTCCGAACAATAGCCGAGTTCTGTGCCGAGGAGGACATTCTCCTTATCAGTGACGAAATCTACGAAAAACTACGTTACACCGACACGGATCACTCCTGCCCGGCCACTTACTCCGATGATATTTACGACAACACCGTTGTCGTCAATGGTGTGAGTAAGGCCTACGCCATGACCGGCTGGAGAATCGGCTACGCCGCCGGTCCGAGCGACCTCATCGGTAGCATGAACAAACTAATGGGCCACTCCACGTCAAATCCGGCCTCCATCAGCCAGCAGGCTGCTCTAAAAGCCCTCCAGCTGGACGACTCCGAGATTGAACCAATGGTTGATGAGTTTGCGGAGCGCCGGGACCTGGTCTTCTCCCGGCTTCAGGAGATTGACGGAATTGAATGCGAAAAACCAAAAGGTGCTTTTTACATCTTTCCGAACGTCGAATCAATCGTTAACAACTCTCCCACCCTTGACGACGACCACGAACTGGTCATGACACTGCTGGAGGAAGCCCATATTGCACCGGTTCCCGGATCGGCGTTCGGTGCCCCGAACTTTCTGCGGCTCTCCTACGCCAATTCCCCCGAGCGCCTCGAGGAAGGAATCGACCGTCTGGCAAAGTGGATTGAATCCTGACCCGCCTTTCACCCGGAAAGACCGTCCTCATCCCTGCTCCATAATTTACTATTTGTAAATATATTTTTTCTATAAGTTTTTCCTTAAAGTTTTTCTCCAGACCCTCGATATTTGTTAATGGAATGGAGAGGAAAAATGGGATGAAAGGGGAATCGCCAAACTTCCCACATCTCATTTCATAAGCCAAACCGTAGACACAGGGACGAGGAAAGGGGAATCGGTGGCTTTTTAAAATATATTCCCTTCCCATTCACATTCTTGCAGCACCATGCAAGTAGGAAAGGCTATGCAGACACACTACTATAATGCACCACGCATAGTCCTTTCCTACTTTTTTTCTTTTCTTTAACTGTAGTTAACGATTAGTTGATTACAGTGGATTCCCTCCCCGAGCCCGACAACCACTCCAACTTACGGCCCGTAGAAGTTTCTCCGTAGCTTAATATTTGTTACTTTCGTGTGTTATCGCTAATTTCCAACCTGGAGTGGCTACCGTGCTAAGTGACGAATTCGACGACTACCTTAAGACCTACCAACCCGACAGGATTTTGTTTGAAGAAGGTGAAACCGGAGAGTGTTTCTACCTGATTAAGGAAGGGCTTGTTTCAATTACGCGACGGGACCCCGAGGGCAAAAAACTCAATTTGGCTTCGCTCGGCCCCGGGGAAGTCGTCGGAGAAATGGCTTTACTCGAGGATAATTCAACCCGTTCGGCCTCGGCCCGATCACAGACCCGCCTAACATGCTGGAAATTTAGCGCCGATCAATTCGACGCGCTCCTCCAGGAAAGCCAGGAATTCCGTAACCAGATTCTCGAACTGCTCTCCAACCGGCTCCGGAAAAGCAACGAACAGCTGGTGGAGGATCAGCATCGGGACAACCTGCTCTACCAGGCGGCCGCGGCCATTCTGTACGTCATGGAGGACAAAAACCTCTACGACGAAAGCCGCGCTACGGTTACTATCACACCCCCGCTTCGGTCACTAAGAGAAACATTCGACCTTTCGCCGGACGTGCTTGAGGCATACTTAGCCCATGCCAGCCTGGATGACCTTCGGTCCCTTGCCCCGGAGGTTCAGTCAATTCTTGAGGACGCGGCCCGAACCATCCTTGAATCCGGCCTGGACGCCACGGATTTTACAAGTCCCTACTCGAAATCCTCACTCGACCTTGATGCCTCGTTAACGTTCAAAGATTTTCAGGAGGTGCTGGACTCGGCCAAATCACTTTACTCCAGGATCAACCAGCTCTCCTCCAGCGATTTAATGAACCAGAAGGACGACCTGCTTCAGCAATTCCGGATTCTCAAGGAGGAGTACGAATCAGCCCAGGCCGACCCGACGCTGGAGGACAAAAAGACCCTCCAACTAAAAGCTTACATTGATGGAACCAGGGAAGTCTTAATCGAGGAATCCATAATAGACGTGAATGAATAAGATAAATGGGGTGGCCGACCGGATTTGAACCGGCGACAACTCGGACCACAACCGAGTGCTCTACCGCTGAGCTACGGCCACCATTACCCTGACGTAAGGTTTTAGGCAAGAGTCCGCCGAGAATTATCTTCCCTCAGGTAGGACGCCAATTGTACTGAAATTACGGTTAAAAACCAAGATTCTTAACGGTCCCGGGCGGTAGGTTTGACGGATACTTCATTCATTTTTGTTGATGGATCCAGGCGGACCATAACGTTCCCTCAAGATGGCACAAAAGTCTCCCCGGATCTCCCTCAAGATCCCATCGTCCAGCAGAAAACGAACCAATGACTCTCAACCGATAACCTTCAACTTTATAACTTTCAACCATGAAACTTTGTAACTTTCAACTTTCTAACTTTTAACTTTCTAACTTTCAACCTTGTAACTTTTAACTTTCTAACTTTCAACCAAAAAAATGGTCGGGCAGCCCGGATTTGAACCGGGGATCTCCTGCTCCCAAAGCAGGCGCGTTAGCCAAACTACGCCACTGCCCGACGAACGAAATGAATTAAAATCAAATTTTTTCGGATGCGGCAGGAAAAGACAATTTATTTCGTTAAGCGAATATTCCGGTAACAGGTCGTAATTACATCCCCAGTGCTATCGGTGTCCGTCATAATAGCAAGCGAATCCGGAGCAGCGTATTTTTTTCCGTAAATACGGGCGTAAAATGTCTCCAGGTTCACCGATTCACGGACCCATGTATCAGTAGTGTCAGCCTGGTTGCGAAGTGCCACTAACGTTACACGATCCGTGTAAGGACTTGGAACGACGGATCCGGGTTTTAATTTGTTGGCCCAGACGAAGTTAATTGAACGACGGGGTATATTCTGTCCGTAGACAGTTTCGTAAGTACTTAACTTAAGCCGTTCCCAGTACGACAGTCCGTCGTCACTTCGATAGTTAACGTAGACTCGACCAGCGTAGTCATCGCCGGATTTCTTTCGGGCATTGCCCTCCTCAATCCGCCCGTCAGTCCTCCACTCCCAGGAGAGTTCTGTCAAACCTTCTCGCTTAGCGGGGAACTCTCGAGCCAGACCAGCCGCCGATGATTGAGCCCGGGCACAAACAGCATTGCTATCGGGTTGATAGGAGTAATTCGTCGGGTTTTTGTCGGGAAATTCAATGACCTGCCAGGTATCACCCAGATCATCGGCCGAGAAACCCAGCTGAATCGCCGCCGGGCCCTCGGCGGCAGCCGGTTGAGCGGACAGCACAAGTACGATCACTGCAGAAACGAGTGATGAAAAAGGCAACGACCTTAAGGCAACCACTGGTAAGAATCGACCCTTAGTACGTATTCCCCGACGAATCAGTTTCATTCCGACCCTCTAACAGTCGACGTTCGATTCTGACCTTCGACGTTTGACGTTTGACTTTCGACTTTTGACAGTATTAATGGTACGCCCGGCAGGATTTGAACCTGCGACAGGCGGCTTAGAAGGCCGCTGCTCTGTCCGGACTGAGCTACGGGCGCACCGGTAAGTGTTTTAGGTTTATAAAACCCTCGGAAACAGCGACAGGGAACTCAAATAACCTAATAGTATTTTCTACGAGAGCAAACTGTAACGTAGTTCACTCCAGACGGTTTACCGATTAACCTCATTGTGAGCGATCCGGAAGCGACAACAGTTCCATATATTACTAGTTTTAGGGGGTTTCCCAAATTGTCCCGTTAAAGGAAGTTTGTGGAGTCTGTTTTTTTCCTGGCTGCTTCGTCCGTCAATCCCGTAAAAACCGTCCTGCAACTTTCGGACGGGCCTTAACCATTCGTTCAACGGTACTGCTGGAGCTTTAAGGGGATGATCGTAAGACGCCGGAACAATGATTCAGTTTGTGTGACCCAAACTGAACATGCCCGTTTGAGCAAAGACATGTTCGATCAATTCAGTCATTTTTCTCTGGAACCACTGGAGACGGCTATACGTCATCATGACGACGGCTGGAAGGAATACGACAAGGCCCCATCCCTTGAGGACGGTTCTCTGGTGGATTACCGCTCCGTTCCGCTCAACAGGCACCTTACTATCCTGCAACGGTCAGTCGACCGTTGTGCAACACGCAATGCCTACGCGGGTTGGCTTGTCAGTAAACACGGTTGCAGCTTTCACGAAAACAAGACAACCAACAGTGTGAAAACTTTCCTCGATGATCAGGAGGTCAAACGAAAGACACTCAGTGAATCAATACGCCCGGACCTGAAGGAAAACTCCGGACGGGACTTCAACTGGCTTCAGTTCACGGATGCACTGAGTCTATTTGTACTGGATCCCTGGGAGGAGACCCTGGAGTGGGACCGGGATCATCCGGGTCACCTGACCGTCACCCGACTGAATGAAGGTGTCTTCAGTCTTGAGACAGCGTCCCTGTCGGCACGAACGTGTTCCTTCAATTACTCGTATCGGAGAATAACGGTGGGTCGGGACGTATCGGAGACAACCGTCCGGGACCGGCTATCCAGTCGTAAGATGGAGACGGGACAGGTAACCCTCAGGGTAGAGCAACCGGCTTAGTCCGGTGTTTTAAGCCTCCTGGAATCGGTCCGTCAGGGCCGGAACGACGTCAAAAAGGTCCTCGACAACCCCATAATCGGCCAGGTCGAAGATGGGAGCATCCGGGTCCGTATTGACCGCAAGAATCGTTTCGCTGCCCTTCATTCCGGCAACGTGCTGAACGGCCCCCGAAATACCGAAGGCGATGTAAAGCTTCGGAGTAACGACTTTACCACTCTGTCCGACCTGACGGTTTTTGGGCAACCAGCCATTGTCGGTTATGGGACGCGATGCCGAAAGCGTAGCACCGCTGACCTCGGATAGTTCCTCCATGATTTCAAGGTTGTCCTCCTCTTCAATTCCACGGCCGATGCTGACGAGGAACTCGGCCTCACTGATGTCAACGTCGCCGGCGTCAGCGGTTTCAAATCCGTGGACTTCACTTCCGACGTCGGAGTCGTCAATGGTTGCGTCGAAGGATTCGACCGCCGGGGATCCGGCTGCTTCCGTGGCGTTGAATTCACCGGGGCGTACGGTAATAGCCGTATGATCGGCGTTTATGGTGAAGAAAGTTTCTACCTTGGATCCGTACATTTCACGAATAACTTGAAAATCACCGTTCAGTTCAAAACCAATCACGTCGGTTACCAGAGGTAGGTCCAGTTCATTGGCTACGGCGGGCGCGTAATCCCACCCGTTGACGGAGTGGGGCATCAGTAGATGGTCGGGATCAATCTCCGCGTATAGTTGAGCGGCAACCTGCTCGTAAATGTCGTGGTTGAACTCATCCCCCTCATCCACGGTATGGATTGTGTCGACGCCTTCCAGGCTGAGATCATCGGCAAACGAATCGACGTCTCCACCAATGATGGCGAGGTGAAGGTCACCGCCGTTGGCGTCCGCAAGTTCTCGACCGGCACTGATTAATTCATAACTAACGTCAAGAACGTTACCGTCTCGGTGCTCTGCTATGTCGAGAATACAACTCCCTTGTCTTGTGCAATTTCGAAAATTCGGTCGGCGATATCTTCCGGACTACCCTCTATGTAGCTGGTGTCCGTTTCCGTCTCAGGAACGTGCATGTCACTCAATTCAATGGGGGTTTCAAGCACTGAGTCGTCAATTCCAAGATCATCAAAGGAATAAACGTCCAGGTCTTTGCTCTGAGCTTGACGGATTCCACGGAGGCTGGCGTATCGGGGCTGATTAATTCCACTCTGTATGGAGAGAACGGCGGGGGTATCTATGGTCGTCCGTTCCTCTACTCCGCCCTCGAGTTCGCGGCGAAGGGTCATGGAATCATCCCCGGGGGTGTATTCTTCGATTGCAATGACAACGGCGGCCCACTGCCATCCAATTTCGCTTGCCAGGTGAACACCGGCGGCCCCCTGCAGGTCGTCGTCGGCCTGGGCTCCGCTCATGATGAGATCGGGATCCACCTGATCAACGATCCCTTTTAGCATGGAGGTTTTGGCCTGGGTACTGAGGAAATCCGTACCATCGAGCGAATCGTCCCAGACTCTAACGGCCCGGTCGGCTCCTTTGGCAAGCGCCATCCGGATCGTTTCCTCCGAGCGCTCCGGTCCAATGGTCGCCGTGACGACTTCAATGTCATCGTCGGATTCCTCTTTCATCTGAACGGCTTCCTCAACCGCAAACTCGTCCAGGTTATTCAGGTCGTACTCGAAGTACTTCTCGTCAATATGATCGCCGGCAACTTCAAAATCATCCTCGAGTTCGGCGACTTCCTTCACTAAAACAAGTATAGTCTGATCCACAATTAATCCCCTCACTAAGTGTTCGAAATTTCAGTAATCTACTGTTGAAGTACTAACGAATAAGTGTTGTGAAAGCTAACCAGGAAAGCGAAAGCATCCTAGTGGAGTCCGAAAGATTGTAGGTCGTAATTTTTCTCAGGTCAACGAAAATTTTTTAACGGCCGTCGATTCATGGAACCCACTGAGGAAGTTGCTGTTTTTTTTGTTGCTCGAATAAGATATATTCCTCAAGCTACGGTAATTTTATAAACTCCAGATGGATTTTCATATTTATTACTGAACAACACTCATTATTTGACCACGAGGGATTACCATGTATTTATTGTCGTTTCTTCTTTCGGCCGGAGCATCGGGTAACGCCGTCAGCCGGCCAACGTTCTGGCTCATCGGGCATACTGGCGAGCAAGTCTTCTACGCTTTAGCAACCCTGACAATGATTGTTTTTGGTTACGGACTCTATCGAAAATTTTCAGTCTACCTGCGTGGGGCTCGGGATCGAATCCCCCGACTTAATAATATTCCCGGCCGTATAAAAGACTCCTTTTCCACCATGAGTTCCCATTCCAACCTGACTTACCAGGATATGTTCTCGGGCTTAATGCACTTTGGGATCATGTGGGGTTTCATTGTCCTCTTTATTGCCACGACGATCCTTTTCATCGACATGGACGTCGTTCAGACCATCTTCGGGGCTACCTTCATGGAGGGGAATTTCTACCTTGTCTACTCGTTCATGACGGATGGTTTCGGTCTCCTGTTTCCGATCGGCGTCACGATGGCCCTCTACGCCCGTTACGGGGCTCACAAGGAGCGGCTCTGGCACAAACACACCAGTCTTGAGGACGATATCCTCATCTGGTTGTTCTTTGTCCTGGCCGTTGGAGGGTATTTTCAGGAAGGACTGAGGATCCTCGGTCAGGATTTCCCCTCCCACGAAATAGTGAGTTTTGTCGGGTGGTTCACCGCCGACGTGCTTTACGCTTTTGGAATGGACGCCCAACTGGCACAGGCCATCTACCCGACGGCATGGTGGTCCCACGCATTACTCGCGCTGGCGTTTGTCGCCTGGCTTCCCTTTGCCAAACCGTTCCACATGATATCAAGTCTCCTGAATATCATTCTCAGGGACGAAAAAGCCGGTAAACGACTGCAGGGAGTCCCCGAGGACGCAAGTCCCGACGAAATCGGTTACACAAGCATGCAGGACCTCTCGTGGAAACAGCTTCTGGATCTAGATGCCTGCACCAAATGCGGTCGCTGCACCGATGTCTGTCCCGCCAACGCGTCAGGACGGCCGCTGGATCCCAGGAACGTCATACTTGATCTGAAGGAGTACCAGGATCACGTCAAAAACGGCGGCGACGAAATACCGGTCATTTCCGCCAGCGGCGAAAGCATCATAGATGCCGAAACGATGGAAGCCTGCCTCTCCTGCATGGCCTGCATGGACGCCTGCCCCGTTGCCATCGAACACGTGCCACAATTCACTGAAATGAATCGCCGACTCGTGGAAAGTGGCGAAATGGACGAAAACATTCAGGAAACGATGATGGATATTTACCAGAACGGTAATTCCTTCGGTGACCCGGAGCGCAAGCGAGTCCAGTGGGCCGAGGAACTTGATTTTGAACTGACCGATGCCCGTGAGGAAAGTGTGGAGTACCTCTGGTACGTGGGGGACTACCCGAGTTACGACGACCGCCAGCAAAAAGTCGCCCGCTCACTTGCTACAATTTTCGAGGAATCCGACGTCGACTTTGGCGTCATGATGGAGGACGAACAGAACGACGGCAACGACGTGCGACGAGTCGGTGAGGAAGGCCTTTACGAAATGCTCGTGGAGGAGAACATCGACAACTTCGAAAATTGCGAATTCGATAAGATTGTCTGCACCGACCCACACTCCTTCAACACCTTCAAACACGAGTATCCCGAATTTGGTTGGGAGGAAAAACCGGTCTTCCATTATTCGCAGGTACTCGAAGAACTGAAAAACAACGGTGATCTTCCGCTGAGCGGCAATGAACTCGACTACGTTGTAACGTATCACGACCCCTGCCACCTGGGACGGTTTAACGAGGTCTACGAGGCTCCCCGTGAAATGATCCGGGCCACTGGTTGTGAACTCTACGAAATGCCCAGGAACAAATCCAACTCCTTCTGCTGTGGCGGTGGCGGCGGTGGTCTCTGGGTCGACGCCGACGAAGAGGTTAAGCCCAGTGAAGAACGGATGCGTGAGGCGCTGAACGACACCGACGCTGGTTCGGCCGTTGAAAAGTTCGTCGTTGCCTGTCCCATGTGCGGAACCATGTACGAGGACGGACGCAAAACGGGTGGCTACGAGGATGATATCGAGGTCATTGATATCGCTGAACTCGTCATTGAGGCGCTAAATGCTCCTGAAAGTGAGCCCGCTCCCACCAAACGGAGCGCGCCTGTCACATAATACCCCGGACACCGAATTCGTTTTCCGGAACGAGGAGGATCAGCCTTCTGGTAATTACCGCCTGGCCCGGGAGTCGACCTCAGGACCCAGTGGCGTGACAGAAAGGCTTCCCAACCAAACTTGACCCCGGAGATGGGCACTCAGAAAACCCGCTAACCATTTCAACGGTCAGTAAAATCCCGATTGTTTCACCTTGACTCAGGTACTATCGCTATGAACTTTCAGGCACTACTGAATAGTGGAAGAGCGTTTTACGACCGCTACAAAAGCTGGTGTATTGAGTTCTTCCACTGGATTGAACTCAATGAAGTTACCGGCATGCTTCTGCTGGGGGGCTTTGTGGGCGTTCTTGGGGGATTCGGAGCTGTTGTCTTCCGGTCACTCATTGACTTCTTCCAGGCGCTGTTTTTCGGAGTCGCCGAAGGACCTTCATTCCTCTCCGAAGTTGGAAAACTCTCCTGGTACTATCGACTCGTTCTTCCCGCTCTGGGCGGTCTCATCGTGGGTCCAATCATTACAAGCATCTTCAAGGAGGGCCGAGCCAGCGGCGTCCCTGAGGTACTGGAATCGATAGTTACCCGGGAAGGGGCTATCCGATGGCGGGTTATTCCCCTGAAAACGCTTGTCTCCTCGGTGACAATTGGGACTGGCGGATCGGCCGGCCGTGAGGGACCAATCGTCCAGATTGGGTCCGCCTTCGGTTCGGCAGTCGGCGATTTTCTGGACTTATCCGTACAGAAACTCAAAACGTTAATTGGCTGTGGAGCGGCCGCGGGTATAGCCGGGACCTTTAACGCCCCTCTCGGGGGCGTTCTCTTCAGCATGGAAATTTTACTCGAGGATTTCCACGTTTCCCATTTCTCCTCAATTCTTGTCTCCTCCGTGGTCTCAACGGCTATCTGTCAGAGTTATTTTGGTCCCAGTCCAGCCTTCGACATTCCTGAATACAGTGCGGCCCTCTCGGAAATGGGTTTTTACATGGGGCTCGGGCTCATCGGGGGACTCCTGGGAGTTACGTTTATACGAACCATTTACGCAACCGAGGATTTAATTTCCACTTATAGTCGGATACCGGAGTCTTTTCAGCCCGCCGTCGGTGGGATTCTAACCGGTTCCATCGGTCTATTCCTGCCCTACATCTATGGTGTAGGCTACTACGCAATCGAACAGGCTCTAAAAGGCAATATGAGCCTTGCTCTCATGTTGAGCCTGACGGCCGCTAAAATTTTGTCCACCAATTTCACTCTGGGTAGCGGTGGTTCAGGAGGTATTTTCGCGCCCTCATTGTTTGTTGGTGCCATGATGGGAGGCGTTTATGGAAACCTTGTTGGTTGGTGTTTTCCCGGACTGGTCACTCGACCGGAGTCCTACGCTCTGGTCGGCATGGGAACTGTCGTTGCCGGAACCGCACACGCCCCTCTCACGGCCATCATTCTGCTGTTTGAAATGACACAGGACTACAAGGTAATACTGCCGCTGATGTTTGCCTGCATTATTAGCTCGACGCTCTCCCAGACCCTTCAGGACAACGATATTTATCTCGTCAAACTCGTTCGCCGTGGACTCAGTATCAGGGGTGGCAAGGAGGAGAATTTACTCGAAAAAATACCGGTGTCGGAGGCCATGGAAACCGACGTCATAAGCATCGATCAATCCGCCGGGGTGGATGAACTCCGTGAAATCTTCGAGGACAGTCACCACACGCACTTCCCGGTTGTTGACGGAAGGACCAGTCGGGTAATTGGCGTCATAAACTACATGAATTACTGGGATTTCATCGAATCAATCGATGAAACCTCCCTGATTGTCTGCCGGGACATGGCCCGGACCCCCGCCATTACCGTCCGGGAGGACGACACGCTCCTGGACGCCTTCAACCAGATCACGGACTTTCACGTAGAAATTCTGCCCGTGGTCGCCTCCGAGGACGGTCAAACGCTGGTCGGAATCCTGAGCCGAAACGACATCATCAACACCTACAACCGATACCTGCGACAGAGTTAAGCGGTAACCATCCCTTTCCGGGAACTGTCTGTTCCTATGGGACGAGGTTCCTGGTTTCTTCGGGGACCTCCGAGGGCAGTAGCACAATCTCAACACGACGATTTTTCCGGCGGTTTTCATCCGAAGTGTTCGGCACCCTCGGTCGAAATTGGCCGTAGGCAACCGCTCCGATCCGTTCCCGGCTTACCCCCTGACTGTAGACAAGGTACTTAAGGACGTTGATGGCCCTCTGGGCGGAAAGCTCCCAGTTGGATCCGTACTTTTCCTTGAGTTCACCCTGGAGCGGAAGGTCATCCGTGTGTCCTTCAACGTGAATTTCTCGGTCCGAGTAGTCCTTTAACGTCTGAGCGATTTTTTTCAGTTCCGATTGAATATCCTGAGTAACGTGTACGTTTCCGACGCCAAAGAGAATCTGAGACTCAAGCGAGACGTAAACACTCTCGTTCTTGCGTCGGACGTCTCCCTCCTTGAGTTTTTTATTGAGTTCTTTCTCAATGTTACGATTCTCCTGTTTGAGTTTCTTCACGGTCTTCCGTCGACGATCGAGTTTTTCCTGGAGGCGCTGGACTTCCTCCTCGGATTGCTTGA
>JBDGPI010000056.1:35297-38889 GCA_042219765.1 Salsurabacterium abyssinicum (SeqCode) | reverse complement strand
TGTAATTTTTTCGCTTTTTTCGAGGCTTCCTCGAGCTGATTCTGGAGTTCTTTTTTTTCCTTCTCCAGGCCCGAGACGCGCTCATCGAGCTGCTTCTGAAGATCGCTTACCCGTGAATCAAGTTTTTTGAAACGGTCCTGAAGGGTCTGAACGGCCAGCTGGTAGGCACTGCGCTCAAGTTGATGGTACTGTTTCAGCAGGTCCGCCGATGGTTGATCCTGCCGGCTCTGTTCCAGTGTTGAGAACTGGTCCTGCAGTGACTGGAATTCGTCGGCGTTAGCGTCCTTGGCACCGACTTCCTCGGCCTTTTCTATGGCGTTATTTGCGTTTTCGGATGCCTGCTGTAGTTCAGGATCGTCCGGGGAAACCCCCATAGTGGCACATCCGGCGAGCAAGGCAACGGCAAACAGTATTGTGAGTCGTTTCATTACTTTTTCCTCCTAAGTATAAAATATATGAAATCGTTCAGTGGAAACGATTAAATCATGGTTTATTCCGTACCAAACTCAAGAAAATTTTTCTTGAGGTACTCGGCTCGATCGGTTGCTGCCTGTGCTTGAGTATCACTGTCATCAAAGACACTCGCAGCCCTCTCGTAAAGCTCAACCGCCCTCGGGTAATCCCGCACCGAGGAAAAGCGATCGTAAATTTCTGCCAGGTTCATGAGAATTTCCGGATGATTGCGCACGTTGACTCTGGAGCGAGCTCGCTCAAGTAGTCGCCTGGCACGCTTGACATTATTGTTGTCCAGGGCGAGCTTTGCCAGGTTTATCATCGTGCTGGGCCACTGGGAGGAGTCCGGGTACCGGTGGCGGATCTCCAGGTACGACAACCGGGCCTGATCCGGTTGATCCTGTTGCATGTTAATGTCAGCTATGGCGTGGAGCCATTTGGCTTTCGGTCCGTCCTGAAATTGATCCAGCATGGAACGGTAAACTTCCAGAGCGCCATCGTAATTTTGTTCTTCACGAAAGGAACGGGCCTTCAATTCCATCCAGCTCTGGCGTTTTTCACCGGCCGCATCCTGTATCTGTTCATCGATGATATTTCTGGCCTCCTGGAAGTTTCCGGTTTCAATGAGTTCCTCGGCCCGGTTCCAGGCGGTTTGATCGACGCCGGGCGGTCCCTGATCCGGATCGTGCTGATCCGGCGGCGGGGCGGATTCTGACTCCGTTACAGTTTCGGTGGTTTCTTGAGTGTCCGGTGGGGGCGATTCCTCCGGTTCGTCCGGTGACGGCTCCGGCTGCTCGGGGCGTTCTTCTATGGATACCGTCACGGTATGCTCGTCTATTGTCTCGCTTGTTAGCGCCGTGTTAAGTGTTTTTGTTAAGGTGATCGTAACCTGGCCGTTCTCAAGGGCCTGAAAAACAAATCGATAATTACCGATGGTATCAGCCGATTGTTTCAATTTAAGGGACAGTTTGCGGACATCGTAGGACTCAAGTTCCCACGAGTGAAAACTTGAGTTTACGGGGTGAGAGATACTGAAGGTTTCCCCAGGCCGGACACTCAGGACCTGGGATGCGTTCTGAGCCTGTACTGGCGGAACGGAGAGTGGAAGAACGGCAAGTAGAGTTAGGACCAGCAGCCACTTACTCTTTTCGTTCAATTTGTATGTCAGCGCCCGTCGTTTGACTCCATTGTACCTGAATCTCCTGGGATCCTTCGTGGTAACCCGGTTTGTCAGCTATGACCCGGTATTCTCCCACCGGTACGTTCTTGATGACGTATCCGTCCTCCGTTGTCCGAACGGATTCAGTCGGGGGCCGGGTCGACACAATCGCTCCAACGACGGGACGATCGTAATTATCAATCACCTGTCCTCGAATGGTCCCGGTAAGGCATCCGGATAATAAGGATACAACTCCAAGCAAAACTATAATGAATGCGGGTTTAATGGATTTCATCGCCTAATCTCCCCTTATTCCAATTTATTTACGCATTTTTCGTTGATCAGGTAGACTATTATAGTAACTGAATCATACTAAATCGACTGTGTATAACAACATTAGACACGGACGTTATTCCCACATCGACAGGATAATACATGGATAAAAAACAAAACCGCTACGAACGAGACAAATCAACTCCCTGGATACGGCGTGTTTTTACCTGGACAATAATCGTTGTCTTTCTGATGTTCTGTGCCAGCGTCGGCTTTGTGGGGGGAACCATCTACGCTTTTCACGACGATTTACCCTCTCTGGCCCCCCTCGAGGATTACAACAGTGCCAAGTGGAGTCTCCCGACAAAAGTCTACAGCCGTGACGGACAGCTGATTGCTTCCTTCTACGAGGAACGCCGGGAACTCGTCGATATTAAGAACCTCCCACGGGAACTTATTCAGGCCGTCATAGCCATTGAGGACAGCCGTTTTTTTCAGCACAATGGCGTCGACTTCAAGGGGATCGCCCGAGCCGCCTACAAAAATTTCATGGCCGGTCGTATTGTTGAAGGTGGCAGTACTCTCACCCAACAGCTAGCCAAAGTCCTCTTCTTTAGTCCCAAGCAGACCTTCCGGCGCAAAATCCGGGAGGCTTTGCTGGCGATCAAGATTGAACGCAATTACACGAAGGAACAAATACTTGACCGCTACTTCAATAAAGTTTATTTCGGCGAGGGGGCTTACGGCATCGAAACCGCCTCACAAGTTTACTTCGGCAAATCCGCCCGAAATCTTAACACGGCCGAAGCCGCTCTCCTGGCTGCCCTGCCCAAGGCTCCGAGTTACTACTCGCCACTCGACAATCCGAAACGGGCCCGCAAACGCCATCGTCTCGTCCTGAAACTCATGGAGAACAAAGGGATGATCGAGGAGGGTAAGGCAAAAAAACTATTCAAGAAATTCTGGAAAAGTTACTCCCGGCAGTCCCATAAGCTTGAAACCCGCCGAAAGGAACAAATACGATCAGCACCGTACTTTTCCGAACTCATCCGGAAAAAATTACTCAACAAGTACGGGGCTGACGTCGTTTACCGGGGCGGTCTGACTGTACGGACCACAGTCAATCTGGATTACCAGCAGCACATTCAGAACCAGCTTTACGATTACTTGCTCGAATTCAACAAAAACAAAGGCAATTTATCCGATACCGCTACTAAGATACCCAAAGATCCGGACAGGGCCCTTGTCGAAGGAAGTGTGGCGGTGAAAGACCCCGAGACGGGAGAAATGCTGGCCGTGGTCGGTGGTCACGAATGGCACATCAAGAATCAACTTAACCGGGCCGTCCAATCCCACCGGCAACCAGGTTCCGCCTTCAAACCCATCCTCTACGCGGCGGCTCTGGACAGTGATTACACTATTTCCAGTTCACTGCAGGACCGTCCCCTTGTCTTTGAAACCCCCCAGGGCCAGTGGACCCCACAGAATTACTCGGAAGAATTCCACGGCCGGGTAACGGTTCACACGGCGCTCGTAAACAGTTTAAACGTGGCCACTATTGATTTAATGCAACAAATTGGACCCCGCAAATTTATTGATTACGCCCGAAAGCTCGGCGTTGAATCGTCCCTTAGTCCCCATATGTCACTGGCTCTGGGAGGAGTTCGAGAAGGAGTTACTCTTGAAGAAATCGTCGGAGTTTACAGC
>JBDGPI010000056.1:20687-35209 GCA_042219765.1 Salsurabacterium abyssinicum (SeqCode) | reverse complement strand
TTTGCAAACAAAGGAGTAAGAACGGACCCGGTTTACATCCGTGAGGTCCGGGATCGTGAAGGAAACTTGCTCGAACGAAATTTCCCCTTCAAACGGGAGGTCATCAACCGGCAGACCGCCTACCTCGTTACAAGTTTACTTCAGGACGTGGTCTCGGAGGGAACCGGCCGGACCGTCGGTCGGTATTACGACCGGCCAATAGCCGGTAAGACGGGCACAACCAACCGCTATCGTGACGCATGGTTTATCGGTTACACACCAAATCTGGTCATGGGCACCTGGTTCGGTTACGACCAGAACAACCGCTCACTCGGTGATCGTATGAGCGGTGGGGTGGTAGCGGGCCAGTTCTGGCGTCAGGCAGCCCGGAAGATATTAAAAGACCGACCTCCGAAGACTTTCTCCGTACCGCCGGGCATTACGTACAAATCCATCGATCCAACCACAGGCTACCTCTCAACACCACAGTGTCCTGATGCCCAGCGCCTCCCCTTCAAAACGGGAACCGCCCCGACCAGGCGGTGTCCGATTCATACCACACGGACCGCTCATCAACTCAACTAACCAACGGGACCGTCCTAATAGTCAGTTAACGGCTTGTCCTAAAACGGAATCCCACACGGGAAGTAAGACCCAGAGGATTGAAAAACCCGGTACAATCCTGAAGGACACCGGACGGTGTGAGATAAGGGATAGTACAAAGGAAAGTCCAAATAAAACCTAACGAAAGCCATAGAATGAAAGCCCTTGATGGTATAATAAATTTAAATTTATTATACCATCAAGGGCTTTTAATAGGCAATTGATGCAGTGCGATTAAATATTTCGCTTTTACTAAATTCGTTTTTGCTAAAACGGTTTACCCAGGACTATTTTATCGGCCAATGCCTGCCTATTACCGCTATTATCCCTTCGGACGACTGATCTCCTCTCGACCCAAAACAAAGACTACCACTTAACCAATTAACCAATCAGCCCGGAGATGCGGTAGCCTCGAGGAAAGGGAGTTAGTACGGACGTTCGCTTCTTATTCTTAGTACGAGGAGACGTCCGGTTGGACGTCAATGGCAGCCTGAGCAGCGGAAATCCGAGCTGTTGGGACCCGATAAGGACTACAGCTTACGTAATCCAGGTCAGCCTCGTGAAAGAATTTCACGGAAGAGGGCTCACCACCGTGTTCACCACATATTCCCACCTTCAGTGAAGACCGGGTTCCACGCCCACGTTCTACGCCAAGCTCGACGAGTTCGCCGACACCGTCCTGGTCCAGAACCTGGAAGGGATCTTCCTCCAGCAGATCTTCGTGACGGTAATAATCGAGAAAGAGACCGGCGTCGTCACGGCTGATTCCGTACGTTGTCTGGGTAAGGTCATTGGTTCCGAAGGAGAAAAACTCGGCGTGTTCCGCAATTTCATCGGCGATAAGAGCAGCCCGCGGAAGTTCAATCATCGTGCCAATCTTATAATCAATGGTTGTGTCAGCTTCTCTCAGCACGGATTGAGCAGCTTCGTCGACTCGTTCCCTGATAACGTCAAGCTCCTGATCCATGCTGACAAGCGGAATCATAATCTCCGGAGAGACTTCGGTTCCACTTTCGTCGACCTCAACGGCAGCTTCCATAATTGCTTTCGTCTGCATCTCGTAGACTTCCGGATAGGAAACACCCAGCCGGCAGCCACGGTGACCGAGCATGGGGTTATCCTCGGTCAGTTTGTCAATCTGCGTCTGCAATTCATCCATTGTAATGTCCAACCGTTGAGCAACACGCTTCTGGTCTTCCTCTTCCTGTGGCAGGAACTCGTGTAAGGGAGGGTCGAGCAAGCGTACGGTGACGGGAAATCCGTCCATGGCCTTGAAGACCCCGATAAAGTCACTTCTCTGTTCGGGCTTCAGGCTATTGATGACGTTCTGGTACTCCTCTCGTATTTCGGCTAAATCATTAAGGAGTTCGTCGAGTTCCTCTTTCTTCTGCTCGGCCTGTCCGTCCGGGGCCGAATCAATCTCCTTTTCGAGAACATCCCGTTCAAGCCGCAGTTTCTGGACATCGGGAGCCCGTAGAATCATTTCACGGACCCGATCAATCCGGTCTTCCTCGAAGAACATGTGTTCCGTTCTACAGAGCCCAATTCCCTCGGCACCGAAGTCACGGGCCAGCTGGGAGTCCTCGGGATTGTCGGCGTTGGTGCGAATATTGAGTTCCCGCATCTGGTCGGCCCAGTTCATGAGAGCCTCAAATTCGTCCGTTAACTCCGGTTCCTCCATCTGAAGACGACCGTCGTAGACTTCACCGGTGGCTCCGTCGATGCTAATCCAGTCGCCTTTGTCAAACTCCGATCCGTTAGCTTTGAATCGTTCATTTTCGTAATCTATTTCGATTTCGGCACACCCTGCCACGCAGGGTTTACCCATTCCGCGGGCGACAACCGCCGCGTGTGACGTTCGTCCGCCACGGGAGGTTAAAACGCCCTCGGAAACGTTCATACCGCCAATGTCCTCGGGGGATGTTTCGTGCCGGACGAGAATGACGTCCTCACCGTTTTCGGCCAATTCCTCGGCCTCATCGGCCTCAAAAACAACCTTACCCGTCGATCCACCGGGACTGGCCCCGAGCCCCTCGGCCACTTTGTCGTGGCTGTCCTTTTCCGAAGCCTTAATTCGAGGGTGGAGAACCTGGTCCAGGCGGCTGGCGTCTACTCTATCAATGGCTTTCTTGCGGTGTAGTGTTTCTCGAGTTTTTCGAAGACTGTTTCAAGTTCCTCGTAGGCCTCGGGCATGGTTTCTTCGAGGGTGGGTAAGTCTTTCTCGCTTGATTGACGTTCGTATTCGTTCAGTGGTTGAGGGGTACGAACCCCTGCTACTACGTCCTCCCCCTGGGCGTTCGGGAGAAACTCACCGTTGTACTCTTTGGCCCCGTGAGCGGAATCCCGGGTGAATGCTACTCCTGTGGCACTCTTTTCACCCAGATTGCCAAAGACCATCGCCTGAACATTAACTGCCGTACCAACATCGTGCGGTAGGTTGTTTATTTCCCGCCATTTAATGGCTCGTTCGTTGTTCCAGGATTCAAAAACTGCCGTAATAGCCCCCCAGAGCTGATCCATGGGGTCTTCGGGAAAGGGGTTCCCGGTTTCCTCCTGGAAGATTGTCTTGAACTCATCCACGAGTTCCTTCCAGTGCTCGGCAGTTAGTTCCGTGTCGTCGTCAACACCGGCTTCTTCTTTCTTTTCCTCGATGAGTTCCTCGTACCGGTCTCCGTCGATGTCCTCGACCACGTTGCCGTACATCTGAACGAACCGGCGGTAACTGTCGTAGGCGAAACGCTTGTCGTCGGACTGTTCCCAGAGTCCCTGAACGGTTTCATCGTTTAACCCAAGGTTTAACACGGTATCCATCATACCGGGCATACTGACTGGTGCTCCCGAACGAACGCTGAACAGAAGTGGATCCTCGGAATCACCGAAGTCCTTCTCCATCAAATTCTCGACCTGACGGAGGTTTTCAGCCACGGTTTCACGGAGACCATCGGGATAGTTGCGATCGTTTTCGTAATAAAGATTGCAGACCTCGGTGGAAATCGTAAATCCAGGGGGAACTGGAACGCCAATCCGACTCATTTCGGCAAGGTTCGAACCCTTTCCCCCAAGAATATTCGAAAGGTTTGTGCTACCTTCTGCATCCCCAAAAAAATAGACAAATTTAGTGCGTTCCTGCGTAGCAGTTGCCACTTCGCTTTACCTCCCAGTCCCTGGGTAGACTTCTCGTCTACTCTCGGCGACTTATAGACAAATTGTTGTCAGGAATCGGTACAGCACCATAAAACACTTCGTTAAGAATTGCTCAATGCGTTCCAACAGGAATGATCAGAACACGAGGTAGGATGTATTGGCCTATCTCTCCTAAACTCCAATTTTTTAATTGCCTTCCACAAAGGATAACCCGCACTCAGTGATAAGTAGTGAAATGTAATGATAACACATTTTCTAGAATTTCGAGAACTCCGTTATCCATTGTCGTTAATGGAAGCCCAAAAAGTCAAGTAATTTGTTACGAGTTTCATCCGAGAACTGTCAGGAAGAGTGAGGCACAACCAAAGTAAATAAAAATTCCCACCAGGTCCTGAACGGTGGTCAACAGAGGGTTACTGGCCGCCGCGGGATCCGCTCCCATCACGGAAACCAACCAGGGAATAAAAAAGCCATTGGCGCTTGCGGCCAGAATAGCAAAAAACATTGCCATACCAACGGCCAGGCCAAAACTAAGGGCATATCCCACCGGGTCCGTCCCCCGTAAATAAACTTGCCATCCCCAGCTGGTAAGACCGAGAAAGAGACCGAAGAAAAGCCCGATCCCCATACCGGTCTTGTACATTTCCGCCAGAAACGGACGCCAGAAATCGCCCGTATCAATCTGACCCAGTGTGAGGGCTCGAACAAAGATCGTCGTCGACTGGGCCCCGACGTTCCCACCCATGGCCGCTATCACCGGCATGAAGAACGCCAGTTCGACAAACTTATTCAGGTACCCCTCAAAGAGACTTACGCTTGAGGCCGTTAACAGCGTCCCGATGAAGACCACGGTAAGCCAGGGTATTCGAAGACTCATGTTCGTCCAGAAGGACGATTGTGTCAGGCGGATTGACCGCTCGGCCTCCAGTTCCTGGTAGGGACTGATTCCGGCCTGCTTGTAAATATCCTCCGTGGCTTCCTGTTCAAGGATTCCGACGGCATCGTCAACCGTAATAATACCTCGCATGTGATCCTGGTGGTCCAGAACGGGCACGGCCAGCAAATTGTAGCGGTCAAGCAACTGAGCGGCTTCCTCCTGATCGTCGTCAATCCGAGCATGAACGAGGTCGCGGGAAGCCAGGTCCCGGAGTTGTTGGGTCGGTTCCGCCTGAAGGAGTTCCCGCATGGCAATAACCCCCGACAATCGGTTGTCCTCGTCGAGGGTATAGAGGTAGTAGAGTATTTCGGCGTCTTCGGAGCGACGCCGCACCGTCTGGATGGCTTCCTCAACACTTAATTTTTCACTGACCGCCAGGTACTCCGTCGTCATGATCCCCCCGGCGGAGTCGGCGGGATACGAAATTAGATCGATAATCGTCCGCCGGTACTGGTCGTCGTCAATTTTCGAGAGGTACTCTTCCTGCGCCTCGTCGTCGAACATCAGGAAAATATCCGCGGCGTCGTCCGGAGGCATGTCCTCCAGAACGTCGACGACGGCCTCCTCGCTTAATTCACTCAGTAATTCGACGGACCGCCGGGGTGCAACTTCGTCCAGTATTTCGGTCCGGCGGGAGGCGGGTAACCGCGAGAACAACTCTTTGGCGTCGTCAAGGTCCACGACTTCCAGCACTGCTGCAAAATCGCCCGGGTGGGTCACCTCGAATAAATTTTGAAGACCCCGTTCATTCTCCTGGCGCAGATGCTCTATCAGTTGTCGTTTAATCGTGTTAATTCTGCTTTCCATTGTATTGCATCACCGCTTCTCGACGTTATAGACAGAAATTTTTGGCTGTTCACTGCACCCGGCAAATCATCTTTTTGACCATCCTGACCCGGATGGCTGAGAGTCATACCACAGTGAGGGAACACTTACGACGTTCAAGTCAAAACGAAAAAACAGTAACGGCTCAAATCGACGATTCGTAATCCTTTACGGGGAGTGTTAACGTCTCATTCAAACACGGAGAAGTCAGCAACCCGTTCGAAAAGAGTTTTAAGCTTTTCAAGGAGTCTTAATCTGTTTTTCTTCAGTGATTCGTCGTCCGCCATGACCATGACCGACTCAAAGAAATCATCGACGGGCATTCTCAGTCCCGCCAGCGTGGACAGAACCGCCTCACTGTTTCCGCTGGACAGTGACTCATCAAGCTTATCCATGGCATTACTCACTGCTTCGTGGAGGATCTTTTCACTATCGTCCCGAAACAGGTCGGCGTCGGGCTCGCCCGTAACGTCCTCCCCGGCAAGAATGTTGCTCGGTCGTTCGTAAGCCGTCAGAACATCGTCAAACTGTCCGGTCCCCTGCCATTCGTCAAGCCACTCAAGCCTATCGCGAACCGTAAGCGGCCGGTTCCAGAACAACGGAACCGTGGCGGAAAGTAAGTCATGAGGATACGAACTGCTGAAATAATTGAACAGTCGGTCCTCGAAAAACTCCCCCAGGTCTTCCCGGTGGGGATCGTCAATGTCAAAACCATCCTGGGCGTAGTTTTCGGTCGTAAGGTCAATTAACCGCCGCAAGTCAAACGTCTCACGATCAAGCTGGTCCGCCAGTAATAACCTCAGAACCCCCAGCGCATCCCGGCGGAGTCCAAAGGGATCCGAACTGCCCGTCGCTCGCTTTCCGAGGCCGAAGAATCCAACCAGGGTATCGAGCCGATCCGTAAGCGCCAGCACGATGGCTCTTTCATCGGCCGGCTCATCGGGATCATCGACAGTGGCCTGTCCGGGAAGTGCGTCGGAGCGCCCCTTGGGTTTGTAATGCTCCTCGATCAGCGAGGCAGCATCCGTCTCCCATCCTGACTCCCGGGCGTACACCTTCCCCATCGTCCCCTGCAATTTTGGAAACTCCTCGACCATGTCGGTCACAAGATCATTCTTGCAGTGACGGGCGGCCTTGAGTAACTCTTCCTTCCGCTCCCCTTCGTAAAGCTGATCGACGAGATCCGAAACTCGCTCCGTTTTGTCGAACAGACTCCCCAGCTCTTCCTGGAAGACAACCCCGTCCAATTTAGAACGGTAGGACTCGTAATCAGTTTCAAGGTCCTTGTTGTAGAAGAACTCGGCGTCGTTGAGCCGGGCCCGGAGAACTTTCTCGTTCCCCTCCACCACTGTTTCGAGGTGCTCCTCACCACCGTTTCGAACACCGATGAAACAGGGTAGAAGTCCCTCGTCGTCCTCTATGGGGAAGTACCACTGGTGTGATTGCATGCTTTCGATTAGAACGGCGTCGGGTACGTCGAGAAACCGTTCCTCAAACTCCCCGACGAAGGGCGTGGGAGCCTCGACCAGGTGAGTGACCTCATCCAGCAAATCTTCGTCGTAAACGGGTTCTCCGTTCCTGACGGACGCAAATTGCTCCGCCTTCTCCCGGATTAAGTCCCGTCGACGGTTCTGGTCCAGGACGATATCCGTCTCTTCCTCAAGCTGGTCCCAGTAATGGTCGACACCGTTAATATTTATTCGTTCGTTGTCGGTGAACCTCAGGCCGCGGGTGGTGGTTCCGGACTCCACCGGGCCCACGGTAAGGTCCAGGGCACTATCGTCACAGAAGGCCAGGACCCAGCGGATGGGGCGAATAAACTCCGTTCCGGTAGCGTCCCAGCGCATGCTCTTGGGCCAGTCCATTGCCATGAACACATCCCCGAAGGTCTGTTCGAGGGCGTCTTCGAGAGGCTGTCCCTCCGAAACTGTCTCGAGTACCACGTACTCTCCCCCATCCATCGTTTCGGTTGTGGTCTCCGAGGGATCGACGTCGTGTTGTTTACAGAAACCTTCCAGGGCCTGAGTGGGGTCCCCATCACTGTAGGCGACGTCGACGGGTGGTCCCTTTTCTTTGGCTTTACGGGTTTCCTGGTTTGCGGGCAATTCACCACTTACGACCAGTCTCCTCGGTGTCCCGTAAACCTCAAGTGAACCGTCCGGAAGGCGGTTATCCTCCTGCCATTTTTGAGCTCGTTCCTCCAGTTCACCGAGAGCATCCTCCATCATCCGGGCCGGTATTTCTTCGACTCCCAGCTCAACAAGAACCTGTTTGGATTCCGTCATTGTTCTTGCACCGCCTCCTCGGACGCCGGTTCCTCCTGGGAATTATCATCCTCGCTTAAGTAACACTCGGCTGTGCGGTTGGCGAGGGAGCGAATTCGTCCCACGTAATTCGTCCGTTCGGCAACACTCAAGATCCCGCGAGCCTCCATGGCGTTAAAGAGATGGGAGAGTTTCATAACGTAATCGTAAGCCGGGTAGACGAGATCGCTGTCCAGGCAGCGTTCCGTCTCGGCTTCCATCGTCTCAAACTGATCGAAGAGAAATTCACCGTCAGCGGTGTCAAAGAAATAGCGCGAGTATTCCTCCTCCGTCGAACGGTGAATGTCACCGTAGTCCACGTCGTCGCTCCACTGAATGTCGTAAACGCTATCCACGTCCTGGAGGTACATGGCAATTCGCTCCAGTCCGTAGGTCAGTTCAACGGATACCGGTTCAAGGTCGACCCCACCGACCTGCTGAAAATACGTAAACTGAGTTATTTCCATCCCGTCCAGCCAAATTTCCCAGCCCAGTCCCCAGGCGCCAAGCGTCGGCGATTCCCAGTCGTCCTCCACGAAACGAATATCGTGTTTCTCCGGATCAATTCCCAGTTCAACGAGCGATCGTAAATACAGGTCCTGAACGGTCTCGGGGGCCGGTTTCAGAATAACCTGATACTGGTAGTAGTAGCCCAGACGATTGGGGTTATCACCGTAGCGACCGTCGGCCGGCCGCCGGCAGGGTTCCACGTAACCGACACGGTAAGGCTCCGGTCCGAGCACTTTCAGAAACGTGTGCGGGTTGAAGGTTCCGGCACCAACTTCGATGTCGGTCGGCTGGGCAATCAAACAGTCCTGGTCCTTCCAGTACTCGTTCAAGGTGAGCTGTATGTCATTAAATTGCATGGTAAAACAAACCTTATTCCTTAGAGAAGTATCCGAAGAAACGGATTGATTCGCCTGTGGAAACTTGCTTCAGATCAGGATCAAACCTGGTTTTAACCGCACTCTGACAGCGAGCAACCGAAAATCAACACCCGGGATAACTTCAAGAAGAGTCCACTGTCGGTGGGATTAAAACCGATGATAAATTATGAGTCTTCATCGGTCGAATGACTAACGTCTTAGTGTAAAACACCGCCGGTGAGACTAAAGGCTTTTGCGGACGTCAAGCGTATCCAGTGATATCTCAAAGTGGTACCGGAAAAGCCGGTAGAGGTGCTCCTCAAGTTGCTTGAGACTTTCGACGGTGTAATCCCGGGCACAGACTTCCTCCCATTGGAGCTTTCGCAGATCATCGTAGAGGTCAATTGTCTCCACGGAAAGAGGCCATTGATTTGAAAGGCCCCCTTCGACGGAATCCGTTCGAACGCAATTTGAACACAGCATGCCGGCTTCCGGTGTACTGATAAGTTGACTGGTCCGTCCAGCGGTTTCCCGAAGGGGTTGCTGACAACTGGTACACCGGTCGGTCTCGAAGGCCACACCGGTGCGTTCAGCAAGGTGAGTCAGGACACGGTTGGTAACAAGCAGTGCCGGTCGAAACCCTTCCTTCAGGTATTCCAGTGCCTTGCGCAGGTGATCCAGGCACGTACCCGGTTGTTCCCCCTCGGGAAACAGGTCCCGGAAAAGTGCAAGCAGTGGCCAGAGACGGTACCGGAGCTGATCGTCACGCATCAGGTCGGCGTAGACTGTCTCAATACTCACCGAGCTAACGGTCCACCAGGAATTCTTTCGGGCCCGATAGAGTCGAGTCGACACCGCGTTGGGCGGTTCGAGTCGACCACAGAAGGTCTTCTGGCTTTTTCTCGCATGAGGAGCCCGTGCTTCGATTCCACCGTAACCCGTAAGCAGTTTGATTTCCTGATCGTTCTCGAATAAATCGCGTCGCTGAAGGATTAACCCCGAGGCCTCACGATATCCCAACGATACTCAGTCCTCGAGTGTTTCTTCCAGTGCCGGTTCATCCACGGGCGGGGTCTCATCGTCGTCGGGGGTCTCATCAAGGAGCATCCGAACTTTTTTGACCCGCTTCTCGTCGGCCGAAACAACCACGAAACGCATGCCATTGTACTCGACCTCATCGCCCTCGTCGGGTATTTTACCGGTTTTCTCCACGAGCATACCACCAAGGGAATCGTATTCCTCGTCCGGTAACTTAACGCCAATACGGTCGACGAGGTCGTCCAGGTCAATCCGTGCGTCGACGATATACGCATCGTCCTGTATCTTCAGCGCCCAGTCGCGTTCATCGTCGTACTCGTCCTGAATCTCACCGACTATCTGTTCGAGAATATCCTCCATCGTTATTAGTCCACTGGTCCCCCCGTACTCATCGACGACAATTGCCATATGAACCTGATTACGGCGAAATTCCGTCAGAAGTTGATTAACCTTCTTGGCTTCGGGAACGAAATAGGCCGTGCGAACGATGTCGAGAAGGTTAAAATCATCGTCGTCCTGGTTTTTCTCTCGAATAATCAGGTCTTTGATATTTAAAATCCCTTCAATCTGATCAATTTTTTCATCGTAAACCGGAATCCGACTGAACCCAGTCTCACGAGCAAACTCTATCGTCTTCTCAAGACTGGTCCGGACGTCGAGGGCCCGGATGTCGGTCCGCGGTACCATAATTTCACGCACGACTGTTTCGTCGAATTCAAACACGCTGTGAAGCATCTGTAGTTCGGATTCCTCGAGGGTCCCTTCTTCCCGTCCGGCAAGCACCAGGGACTTTAGTTCCTCCTCCGTAATGGAGGTCTGCCGACTGGGCAATTCACCGCCGAAAATATGAACAATAACCTTCGTTAACCCCCGCATAAAAACGATAACGGGATAGATTGCCTGCGTGAAAGCGATAATGGGCGGCAGAATCAACCGGGCGAAAAACTCAGGATTGTCTTTGGCGTATGATTTGGGCGTGATTTCACCGAAAACGAGCACGAGCAGCGTCATAACTCCGGTTGCAACACCACTCCCCCAGGCCAGTGAATTCGAGAGGTTGAAAAATTCCCGGAAGACTTTGGTGGCCACCACGGTTGCCAGGGCGGAGGCGAAGATATTAACCAGGTTATTGCCGACGAGAATGCTGATGAGTACGTCCTGGGAATTGTCGAGCCAGTATTGAAGTCCCTGTTTGAACCGCCGGTGCTGAGACCCCTCGAGGTCGGTCATGATTCTCTTTGAGCGCAATTTTCCCAGGGAGGTCAGGGCCGTCTCCGATCCCGAGAAAAACCCCGACAAAATAAGGAGCATGACGAGGGCCATGATCTGAAGCCAGGTCACCGTTCCAAGACCGAGTATCATTCCGTTAGCTCCTCGGGGGGTGAGATCAGAGACGACAGGTCGGTAAACGTTTTTAATTCATCCATCAGTTCGAGCTGGCGCTCCAGATGCTCGCCGTTATCCTGGAGGTGATTGTATCCGCAGGTATGAAGGTACCCGTGCACAAGGTTTTCCACCGTTTCCTCGGGTAGAGTATTGTTGGCATCGGGAGCCTGACGATAATGTTGATAGGGATTTAAGGTGATTTCGATACTCCCGTCCTCGTAATCAAACGTAAGTACATCCGTGGTACCGTCTTCATTATAGTACTCCTCGTTCATATCCCGCATCCTGTCATCACCAACGAAGGCCACGGACAGTTGATCGTGTGGCGCTTGTTCCCGTTCGGTCAAGGTTTCGATGATGGTCTTAAGCCGGGCTTCCATCAAATCAAACTCGGTTAAGTTGTTGATGTCGATATTCACGATTCTTCCACCGACGGTTCCATTGAGGGAAGCTTTTTTTCCAGCTCTTCGGGACTTTCGGCGTCGGGATATTCAATCCGACGGTGATAAACACTCGTCAGAACCCGCGTGAAGGTTTCAATTATCGTGTTGAGATCTTTGAGCGTGAGATCACACTCATTTAGCTGGCCCCCGGAAAACTTGTTGTTAACGATATTTGAAATTCGTTCCTTTATCTTCTGGGGGGTTGGGTCCTCAAGGGCCCGGCAGGCGGCCTCAACGGAATCCCCTAACATACATAGCCCGGCCTCACGTGTCTGGGGCAAGGGACCGGGATACTGAAAGTTTTCCTTGCTAACGTTTCCTTCATCTTCCTTCAGGGCATCGTGATAAAAGGGCTTCATAAGGGTTGTCCCATGATGTTGCTCAATTAAATCCACGATTTCCCTCGGTAAACCGGCATCCCTTGCTACCTGACTGCCTTTCTTTACGTGAGCCTTGAGGATGGATGCTGAGAGCGTTGGTTTCAGCTCGTCGTGGGGGTTATTGATGCCTTCCTGGTTCTCAATAAAGTACTCTGGATTCTCGGCTTTACCCAGATCGTGGTAGTAACAGCCTACCCGGACGAGAAGCGCATTGGCCCCGATGGCTCGGGCGGCCTGCTCGCATAAATTGCTCAGCATTACACTATGCTGAAACGTTCCGGGAGCCTCCCGGAACAGTCGCTGAAGTAACGGATGGTTCAGGTCGGCCAGTTCAAGCAAGCGAAAATTCGTTGTGATACCGAATCCGTTTTCAAGAAACGGCAGGAGTCCCAGGACCGTAAACGGCACCAGTACAGCGCCATTGAAGCCCCCCCAGGCCAGGCTCCAGACGACCTGGTACGGCGAAAAAGAGCCGGTCCTCAGAGCGTGAAAGCAGATAATAATCAGGACCTGGACAGCCCCGATGAGAAGTCCGCTGCGAAGCAGGGTGATTCGTCGCTCCACCTTGCGAATGGTGAAGATACCGGTGAGAGCTCCAAGAATCAGCATTGCCAGCAGTTCAATACTCATATTAAAAAACGAGACGATAATAAACGCCATGAAAATACCGAAAAGAAACGCAACACCCTCGGAAACCATCAGTGTCACCAGCATGACCGGAGCGGCAAACGGTATTGCGTATTCAATCGATGGTGGCAAACTACCGTGGAGCAGGTCCGTTATTTTGGCCAAACCGACGAAAATAAGTGTGAGAACTGTTAGTAGAGCTAACTTATTGTGGGCCGCAAACAGATCCGGGTTGAATTCCCTGAGGTAAAAGAAAAGGAAGATCAGGGCGGCTAAAACAATACCCAGACTGGCCGCTCCCGTGGTGAACTGCAGGCGAATTCGTTTGTTGTTAATGGCGTTGAGTACTTCGATGTGTTTTTCCGTGACGACCTCCCCCTTACTCAACAGTACGTCCCCCCGGGAGAAGGAGATGTAGTAAGGGTCAACTTTTTCCTCGATCTTGGCTATTTTTTCCTCGAATGCGTTCTTGTTAAACGAGACGTTTGGTCGAATGTTAGCCTGAATCAGTCCGACAACGAGTTTAGAGTGCTCGTACTCCGGAAATAAACTGTTCAGTAACTGCTGAGTCTGATGTCTGACCGAATCCCGGGGAACAAGACGCTCCTTTAACGTTTTCAGTTTCAGTGTGTTCGTCGTGAGATTATCCTGCTGTTCTTTGTCGCTACGGTGAATCAATAATTTGGCGAACGACTGGTACTTGAACCGATCGAAGACCTCGGAGTGTTTTATTACCCCACGGTCCAGTAAATAATCGACGATAATCCGGACGTGATCACGGAGTATTGACCATTCCCTGTCGGTCTCGGGGAGTTTGGCTTTCATTTCTTTCTGGTCGGCTTTCTGCTTGAGTTCCTTGATTTCCGAATTGATATTGTTCAGGACGTTCGTTTTAACGGATTGAAGGAAGGTGAACTCCGGTTGAATCTCCTCTTTCTGGTCCAGGAGTTGTTGTCGGGTTTGACTCTCGTCAACGATCCGGTACTTCTGATCGACGACAAAGGAGCGGGGTGATTTTGAACCAACTTCGAGGTCGGAAACACGGAAGTACTCGAAGGAGGGCAGGGATAGTAAAGTGACCCCAATTACGAGGATTGCCACAATCAGCCAGTTCAGGCGACGACGGCGGGTTTCCTTTATTTCTTCTTTCTGTGAGGCCACGGAAGAACCTCCGGAGAAATTACCGGGTTAGCAAAGCGGATAACGTATTACCGTCTAGGCCGTTCCGGAATCATCGTACGCGTCGATGATGTCCTGAACCAGGTCGTGTCGAACGACGTCGTCCTGTCCGAAATTCACAAAAGAAATCCCCTCGATACCGGTTAAAATTTCGGAGGCCTCGACCAGCCCGCTACTTTTCCCGGAGGGTAGATCAATCTGGGTAATATCCCCCGTTATAACGCCGCAGGAACTCGATCCGAAACGAGTCAGAAACATTTTCATTTGTGGAGCCGTTGTATTTTGAGCTTCGTCGAGGATAACAAACGCATCCGAAAGTGTCCGTCCCCTCATGAACGCGAGCGGAGCAATCTCAATGGTACCGTCCTCGATCATCTGGTCACAGGTTTCGATGTCCATCAGGTTATAAATGGCGTCGTAGAGGGGTCTCAAGTAAGGATTGACCTTTTCCTGCAGGTCCCCGGGGAGAAATCCGAGCGTTTCCCCGGCTTCAACCGCCGGACGAGCAAGCACAATTCGATCGAACCGGTCCTGTTTTAAGTAGGAAAGAGCCATGGCCATTGCCAGAAAGGTTTTGCCGGTGCCCGCGGGACCAATGGAAAAGACGATATCGTTTTTACGTATGGCTTCAATGTATTCTTTCTGGGTAACCGTCCGGGGTTTGATGGGGGTTCCCTGCTTGGAAACCATTATGGTTTCCTCGGCCATTTCGGTCGAAGCCTGGCTGTCTTCAAGCCAGGCGTTCAGGAAGTCCTTCATGTCGGCACCGTTTTTACCGCTCCGGAAAACATCCAGGTAATCCTGGATAACCT
>JBDGPI010000056.1:3323-20664 GCA_042219765.1 Salsurabacterium abyssinicum (SeqCode) | reverse complement strand
ATGATTAGCTGATTCCCCCGGGGGATTATCGTCACGGAAAGTTCATTCTCAAGAACGTCAATGTTCTCGTCCCTTGGCCCGCATACAGCAAGACTCTCTTGCTCGTTGCGCAGCATTACTTCTTTACTCATTCGGTTCGAGAACCTCCAGGTGAAGTTCCTCAAGCTGGTCACGATCAATCGACGCCGGAGCATCAGTCAGTGGATCGACGGCCTGCTGGGTTTTTGGAAACGCGATGACGTCCCGTATCGACGTTGATCCCGTCAACAGCATTAACAACCGATCGAAGCCAAAGGCGATACCACCGTGTGGTGGTGCACCGTACTGGAGCGCCTCAAGCAGGAACCCGAACTTCTCCTCGGCTTCCTCCTCCGTTATACCCAAAGTGTCGAATATTGTCTTCTGGGTTTCAAGACGGTGATTACGGAGACTTCCTCCGCCGATTTCCACACCGTTCCAGACCAGGTCGTAACTCTTCGAGTAAGCCTTTTCCGGTTCGTCCGGGAGGTGTTTCAGGGAATCCTCCGTCGGAGCGGTAAACGGATGGTGCATGGCAACGTACCGTCCGCTCTCGTTGTCGTACTCAACCATGGGAAAGTCAGTAACCCAGACTAAGTCATCCCGGTCCTCCGGAATCAGGTTATCGTCCTCCGCTATCGTTGTTCGGAGGTCCGCAAGCACCCTGTTAACAACCGTCGGTGTATCCGCCATGAACAAGATACAATCACCGGGTTCCAGTCCGGTCTCACGGGTTAAGTCATCCTTCTCCTGCTGGCTCAGGAAACTCTCAATAGGCGACTGCCACCCGTCCTCGTTAATTTTAATCCAGGCTAACCCACCGGCCCCGAGGGATTTCGCCTGGTCCTCGTAACCGTCGAGCCGGGACCGGGACCATTCGGCACCACCCGGTGCCACGATCGCCTTAATTATACCATCGTCCTCGATAACTGACCGGAAGACATTCAGTTCCGTCTCCTCGAAGATTTCCGTAACCGTTTGAAACTCCAGACCGAAGCGAGTGTCGGGGTCGTCCACACCGTACCGCTCGATTGCTTCGTCGTACGTCAACCGGTTAAACGGTCGATCGGGGCTTTCCTTGCCGACCGACTCGAACATCCGGACCACCATTTCTTCACAGAGTTCGTAAATATCCTCCTGTGTAATGAAACTGGCCTCTATATCAATTTGAGTGAACTCCGGCTGGCGGTCGGCACGGAGGTCCTCGTCACGGAAGCATTTAACGATCTGGAAGTATCGGTCTAGTCCGGAACACATCAGCAGCTGTTTGAACAGTTGCGGTGACTGCGGTAGTGCGTAGAACTCGCCCGGGTGAACTCTGCTGGGAACGACGTAATCCCGAGCTCCCTCGGGCGTTGACCGTGTCAGGACGGGTGTTTCAACTTCAAGGTACCCTTCCTCGTCAAGGTGTCGCCGAACCGTCTGAGCCACGTCATGCCGGGCCTGCAGGTTGGATTGCATGGACGGTCGCCTCAGGTCCAGGTACCGGTGTTCGAGCCTGAGGGATTCCCGTGTCTTCTCGGCGTTTTCGAGTTCAAAAGGCGGTGTCTCGGACTTGTTGAGAACGTCGATCGAATCGACTTCCACCTCGAACTCGCCGGTCTTGAGGTCAGGATTTACCGTTTCCTCCGATCGTTCCCGAACGGCTCCCTGCACCGAAATGACGTACTCTTTCCTGAGGTCTCCGGCCCTCTGGTGAGCCGATTCGTTTACGTCCTTGTCGAAAACCAGTTGAATGAGACCGGTTCGGTCGCGGAGGTCAATAAAAATAAGTCCGCCGTGGTCCCGGCGACGGTCAACCCATCCTGAAAGGGTAATTGTTTCACCGACGTCGTCGGCCGTAACATCCGTGCAATAATCGGTGCGAAATTGATCGTTCGGCGTCTCAGTTTCGGCGGTCATAATTTCACTCATTCCTTGGGAAAAGTCGGTTTGAATCGACGCAAAATTATATTTCGGAGGGATCTATATCGTCCAGCAAGGTCAACAACGATTGCACAAGCATATCGTTACCCTCGAACTCAAAACTCTTCTGTTCCCCAGTGTCCATTCGTTTAACGTTCAATACACCCTCGGATCGCTCGTCCTCCCCCATGAGGAAAACTGCCCGGGCGTTGTAACGGTCGGCCCGACGGAACTGTGACTTCACGCTGTCGTCGGGGTTGCCGACTTCAACCCTCACCGGACGATCGGAACCGGGGAAGGACTGACGCCGCAGTTCGGTAACAACCGGTAGAAGTTCACTCAGCGTCTCGTCGTCGAAGGATACGACGTAACAATCAGCTCGCGCATCAACGTCATCCGTTTCGTGGGTGCCCCGGAGAATCATCAACCGCTCGAGGCCAGCGGCAAATCCCACGGCGGGTGTGTGGTCGCCCCCGAGTTCCTCCACGAGACCGTCGTAGCGGCCACCGGCCAGCACGGCGTCCTGACTACCGAGGTCACCGGCAACGAACTCAAAGGCCGTGCGCCGGTAATAATCCAACCCGCGCACGAGGAAGGGATCTAGTTCGAATTCAATCCCCATACGATCGAGGTGTCCCTTGACCCTGTCGAAATGCTCATCACAGTCCTCGCAGAGGGCCTCGAGAATGGACGGGACGTGGGTCTGGTAAATGGACTGACAGGTTTCATTCTTGCAGTCCAGGACCCGGAGGGGATTGGTGTCGATTCGGCGCTGACAATTTTCGCAGAGTTCTTCCCGGTGTTCCTCGAGGATCTCCGTTAAGTCCTCCAAGTAACCCGGACGGCATTTCGGACAACCGATGGAGTTTAGAAGCAGTACCGGAGACTCAACGTCCACCCTCCGGAGGTATTCCTGGCCGAGTTGAATCACTTCGGCGTCCGCAAAGGGATCGGACCGTCCGAATAATTCAACCCCAACCTGATGAAATTCGCGCTGGCGACCGCTCTGCGGGCGCTCGTGGCGAAACATTGAGCCAGCGTAGTTTAATTTAAGCTGATTGCGTTGAGCCATTAAATCGTTTTCTATTACGGCACGAGCGACCCCTGCGGTGTTCTCGGGGCGCATAGCTATAATCCGGTCCCCGGATTGCTCAATGGTATACATTTCCTTGGAGACGATGTCGGTCTCCTCCCCGAGGGACCGGTCGAAGAGGCGAGCATCCTCCAGGACGGGGGTTTCAATTTGACGGTAGCCCGCGGAACCAAACACGTCGTTCGCCTCGGAGACGAGATGACTTAAGTCCTCACGGGCGGATCCAATGTAATCCCGCATGCCGGAAAGAGCATGAAAATCCAAAACGGACTACCTCCCGGGACTGGCTGACGGAGACAACAGGGTCACGTTAACGGTGTTTCCCGGCCAGGAACACAGAAACCGGGAAGAAAGCGCCAAATGGTGGGTAAAACGGTTTTAAGCAACAGGTGTCGTCGAGCTTGAGAGCGTTTCCTTGAGAACGTCAACTTTGTCCGTCTTCTCCCAGGTGAAGCTCGAGTCACTCTGGCGCCCGAAGTGACCGTACGCCGCCGTCGGCTGAAAGATCGGTTCGCGGAGGCCGAGTGATTCAATCAAGCCGTTGGGCGACAGTTCGAAGGTTTCACGGGCGGCTTCCTGAAGCTCCGACGGGGAGTAATCGCTCGTCCCGTGTGCATCGACGAGGATGGAAACCGGATCCTCAACACCGATAGCGTAGGCAAGCTGAACGGTACATTTTTCGGCAAACCCTGCGGCGACCATGTTTTTGGCGACGTAACGGGCGCCGTAGGTGGCACTGCGGTCAACCTTCGTGGAGTCTTTGCCCGAGAAGGCACCACCACCGTGACTGCACGTTCCACCGTAAGTATCAACAATTATTTTTCGACCCGTTAGTCCGGCGTCACCGTAGGGGCCACCGCGAACAAATCGACCGGTGGGATTGACGAGGTACTCCGTGTCGTCAGTGATCAGATCATCCGGGATACGGTCCCGAATCAGGGCCTCTATAACGTCCTCTTTGATTCGGTCCTGTGATACGTCCGGGTCGTGCTGTGTGGAAACGACCGCGGTATCGACCTCGACCGGTTGATCGTTCTCGTAACGAATCGTCACCTGACTTTTGCCGTCCGGACGCAGGTAATCAATTTCACCGTTCTTCCGAAGTTCGGCTAATCCCTTCGTCAACCGGTGTGACAGCATGATCGGGGCTGGCATGTACTCCTCGGTTTCGGTGTTGGCGTAACCAAACATCAGTCCCTGGTCACCGGCTCCGCCGGGGTTAACACCCTGGGCTATGTCCTCGGATTGTTCGTCGAGGGCGACCATCACCGAACAGGTTTCGGCGTCGAAACCAAGTTCACTGCTCGTGTATCCGATGTCACGAATAACGTCCCGAACAACCTGGTTGTGATCGACGTCAGCGTCGCTGGTAATTTCGCCGGTCAGAAGTACCATCCCGGTCGAAACGGACGTTTCACAGGCAACCCGGCAGCTGGGATCCTGTTCGAGGTGTGCATCAAGAACGGCATCACTGATCTGGTCCGCAATCTTATCCGGGTGTCCTTCCGTAACGGATTCGGACGTAAAAAGATAGGACTCTCGCGTTGGTGACATTGCTAACAAACACTCCCTGAGTGATTAAGACGCCTTTCGAGACGCGTTCTCATCCCGGTCGTCATGGTCCTGTTTATCCTTGAAAAGGTCATGCAACCCGAGACGCTGATAAACGTCCGTAATCAGTTCATCAACGTCCTCGGCGACCTCGTCGGTGTCCTGAATGGACTTCAGGTACTCCAGAGCTTCGGGATACTTCGAACGCTGTATCAAGCAGCGTGCCAAATCAAGTTTAGTAGTTGGGTCCTGACAATAGTCGAGCGCTTTTTCAAAAGCTTGTTGTGCCTGGTACATATTTCCGGCCCGGCGGTGTTCCGTACCGTCACGCCGGTATTTCTCGAAAAACTCCTCGGACTCTTCTTCGACCGTCGTATCGATTTGCCGAGTAAACTTATCGAGAAGCTGTTTGGTATCGTAATTTTCCTTCAAGATATCGATTGTTTCCGGTAGTTCATCGTCGTCGAGGTCCTTGAGGACCTCCAGGGCTTTATCCTCGAACCCCCGCTCAAGGTACGCCCATATCAGCCGGAGTTTATCCGCGGGGGCGAAAGTGTCGGCCGTTTGCCTCAACTTGCGGTATTCCACCAGTGCGTAGGACGAATGATCAATGCCCTTGAGGTAAATATCCCCGAGCACCCTATGTCCCCACTCCCAGTACGGTTCCCGTCGGAGCCCCTGTTTCAGCAATCGGACGGCTTCGTTCAGATCCTCCTGGGAAAGGGCGTCCTCCACGTCCCGGCGGATCGCCGTCGTCATCGGTCTGTCCCGGATGACGAACGTTTGGGGAAAGAACCGGCGTAAAAGCGAAGCATTGTAACACTAACCCAACTCTGCACCAACCACATACTGTTATTTTTCCCCATTAATTTGTTCGCGGGTTTTCTCAACCCACTTCATGGCAACCTGACCATAATCCTCGTGAAACGTTTTAAATATCGGAGGAACGGACTGAAAGACTGCCGTCGAGGTCGTTACAAGGGGTTTACAGATCAGCGAATTCTCCAGGTACTCCGGCTGATCCTCGCCCTGGAAACCGACCAGCATAACCAGCACCACGCTAACCAGGATTGAGGCCTTAACCATGCCGAACACTCCACCCAGGAGACGGTCGAACATTCCCAGGTGAATCATATGGATAAATTTATGCAGCAACAGACCCGCAATGCTGATCAGACCGACCAGAAAGACAAACAGGAGTGCAAACGCAAGCCCGGCGGCTCCTTTCTCGTGTTGAATGACTAACTTCATCAGCGGCTCAAGGAACGGATAAAAGACAAACGCACCGAGCAGGCCACCGAGAGCGGCGACAAAGTAAATGACTTCCATAATGAAGCCGTGTCGGAAGCTCCAGAAAAACCCCGCCACGAGGGCGGCCAGAATCACGAAGTCGAGCCAGTTCACGGGATCAGTTACTCACGACGTTATCGGGGAAGTACGTGTCGGCCGCCTCGTCAAGCAAATCCTTGTTTATGTGTCGCTCCTCACCGCGGTAGGTACAGAAATCCCCGATGGTTTCAATTAGATCCCGGGGATGACACCGCCGCATTTTTCGTTTTGTCTGCTGGTAGTGATTCTGAACCAGGTAATCCAGTACGTCGTCGCTGCAGTTAAGGTCGTGCTTGTCACATTCGTGCAGGAACAGTTCCCGAAATTCCTCCTCGTCGGGGTCCTCGGCCTTGACCTTGTAGCGCAGGCGACGGAGAAAGGCCTCGTCGACGAGTTCCTCCGGATCCAGGTTCGTGCTGTAGAACATCAGGACCTCAAAGGGGACATCAATTTTCTGCCCGGTGTGTAACGTCAGGAAGTCCCGGCGTTTTTCCAGGGGCACAATCCAGCGGTTCAGCAGGTCCTCGGGATCCATCTGCTGACGACCGAAGTCGTCGACCAGCAGGAGCCCGGTGTTGGCTTTCATCTGAAAGGGAGCTTCGTAAAACCCGATGTCCGGGTTGTACATTAAATCAAGCTCCTCCATGGTCAGGTCACCGCCAACACTAACGAATGGCCGCTTACAGACCCGCCATCGTTCGTCTATGGTCTGTTCGGGGACCTCCCGGTCGTCGTGGTAGTGTTCGTCGTAGACCTTGATGACCGTTCCGCCGGCAAAAATAGCGTTCGGGATGCCAACGTAGTCACTGAAGGATTCAATGACCCGCTCGCACATGGCTGTTTTACCGTTACCGGGCCGCCCGTAGACAAACACGGAGCGCCCACTGTTGACGGCGGCACCAAAGATTTCAAAGTATTCCTCCGGGACAATGAGGTCCTCGAAGGCCCGGGCGAGATCGGCCCGATCGATGTGCTCCTCACTGACCGCAAACCGGGACGTGACTTCGTCGTATTGATCGAGGGGAACCGGTGCGGGACCGATGTAACGGTTTTCGTCAAACAGTTCCCGGACCCGAGTCCGTCCCTCGTCGGTTATTTTGTAATCCCACTGATCGGCAAACTGACCTCCACCCATAACTTCCACGTAAGCCTCGTCCTCGAGCTGATCGAGGATGTCGGTGAGCACGTTTCCGAAGGGGATCTTCATCCTCCTGGCTATGTCTTTTCCTTCCATGGTCCCCTGCGTATAGATCGTCTTGAGGGTCAGTTCCAGCAGAAACCCCTCGGGCAAACCAAGTTCCTCAAGGGAACTGGGCGGATCGGGAATTCCGTCGGGAATTTTGTTTTCGTTAAGCACGGTGAACCCTCCATACTGGTGATCAGGTCAGTCTTGCGAAACATCCTCTGGCTGTACTTGAGTATTTAATATCGGTGAAAGACCGTAACACCGTCAGCTTGTTGCAGTTTTCTGGGACTCGAACCGTTCGCCGACGTCCAGGTCCGAATGGCCGGCCAGAAAGGCCTCAACGTCCATCCGGCGGGAACCGGCCTTCTGTACCTCTCCGACGCCGACGGTCCCGGAACCGGCGGCAACGTGAATCTCGCTGGCATCAACCTGGACAATCTCCCCGGGGGTGGCCTTACTGGACTCCCCTGGATAGGGTACTGCCTCGTAAATTTTTATTCGGTCGTCCTGGAAAAAAGTATAAGCTCCCGGATCCGGACAGAATGCCCTGATAGTATTTGAGATCGATTCGGCATCCTGGTCCCACTGAATTCGAGCCTCGTCCGAGTCGATTTGTGGGGCGTAGCTCACCTCTCCCTCCTGTGGTCGAAAACTGATGTTGCCGGACTCCAGGTCGGACAGTAGAACATTCAGGGCACCGACGTTAATCTGGCTGAGTCGTTCGTATAATTCACCGTACGTTTCACCACTTCGCACGGGCGTTTCAAGCCGCACACAGACCGGCCCGGTGTCGAGGTCCTCCTCGACCTGGAAAACGGTTGTTCCCGTTTTAGTATCTCCGGCCATCAGTGCGTGCCGGATAGGTGATGCCCCCCGCCAGCGCGGCAGTAGGCTTGCGTGAAAGTTATAAAAACCGCGCTCCGGCACCTCCAGCACCTCGGAGGATAAAATCTGTCCGTACGCTATGACAATACCGAAATCAATCGGTTCACACTGGTCAAGACCGTCGTCGTTAATGTCTTCGGGTTGATAAAGGGGGAGGTCCAATTCTCGTGCGAAGTCGGCCACCGGGGGTGACTGAGTCTCACGGCCACGACCGCGTTCGCGGTCCGGCTGGGTGATAACCCCCTGGACCGAAACACGATCCTCTCTCCGAAGAGCCCGCATCACCGGGAAGCCGAAGGGAGCCGTACCAAGAAAGACAACGTTAAAACTCAAGGCAAATCGTCCATTCTCAAAAGAGTATTGGTCCCGTTTTACGAATCGACGTGCGATTCGCTGGGGGACTGAAACTGCTGTTCCTTGTCACGGGGAGGAATTTTACCGTTTTCGAGCATGTTCAGTTTATCCTGGATCCTCATCGTCTGCGTTAAGTCACAGTTGTCCAGGAGCGTTTTACCGTGTAAGTGATCGATCTCGTGTTGCACACACTGTGCCTGAAGTCCTTCCACAGTTCGTGTTACCTCTTCACCGGCCGGAGTTTCCGCCGTGAATTTGACCCGGGTCGCACGGTCAATCTTCACTTCAATGTTCGGAAAACTCAGACAGCCCTCGACGAGTGTTTCCTCCGTTTCGAGGTCCAAAATTTCAGGGTTAAAGTAGGCTTCGTGCAGCCGTTTTTCGGCATCCAGCCGGAGCAGAAATAACTGAATGGTCTCGCCGACCTGAGGCGCCGCCAGACCAATTCCATCGTGTTCGTAGAGAACGGTCTCCATGTCGCCAATCAACCCGTCCCACTCACCGGGGTTGTCCACCGGACGGCATTCTTGCTCAAGGACCTCACCCGGGTAAAGCTCTAGGTCTCGGGTCATTCTCGGGCTCTCCTTTTGGGATAAGTAGAAACTGATTCCGTCAGAAGTATAACAGTATCACACTTAGGTCTATCAATAATAGCTCATAACCACTGAATAATTTACAAAGGATTTCGGAGGTAGAGGTAATAAAGGTTTCGGAGGTACACAGATGTCAGGGTTTAGGAGGTATTTAAGTTAGCTCATGAGAAGGGTTTCGGAGGTACAATAAATCTCAATTTATTGTACCTCCGAAACCTTAATATATTATGATACAAATTCATTATACCTCCGAAACCTTTTAAACTCTTTTCACTCAAGCGGTTTATCCTAATCCCCCACCTACATCACGTCCATCGGATCAACGTCGATCGTAATACGAATGTTCTCCTGGTGTTCCCTGACGGCCTTCCGTAGTTTTGCCTTCCAGGATGAGCTAAAGGTCCCCCGGGCCATCAGGTGCCACCGGTGGTTTCCCTTGATGTAGCTGAGACCACAGGGGGCGGGCCCCAGCCACTCCACGTCATCCTGATCGGGCATACTCCGGAGGATGCTGTTCAGGCTCCTGCTTACGTCCGACTCGGCTTTGGACCGGCCAATAACATTTATAAGCCGTCCGAAGGGAGGATACGTAAGTTCCTTACGTGCCTGGAGTTCGCTGGAAACGAACCCCTCGTAATCGGTGTTTTTCCCGTTCAGTATCGCGTAATGACCGGGGTTGTAGGTCTGAATGTGGACCTCGGCATCGGCCTTCTTCCGGCCGGCCCGGCCACAGACCTGAACCAGTTGCTGGAACGTCCGTTCGCCTGAGCGAAAGTCGGGAAACTGAAGTCCCGTATCCGCAAGCACTACACCGACGAAATCAACGTCCTCAAAATCAAGGCCCTTGGTCACCATCTGGGTCCCGATCAACAACCGGGCGCCGGGCTGATCGAACTGCTGCAATTTCTCGTACCGGGCCTGCTTCTTCGTTACGGTATCCCGGTCCATCCTGATTATGTCAGCCCCCGGAAAATGCTCTCCTGCGTCCTCCGCCAGCTGCTGGGTCCCCGAACCAACCGGTTCAAGCTCATCGGCCCCGCAGTTCTGACAGACCTCGGGGGCCTCCCGGTTGAAGCCACAGTAATGGCAACGAAGCTGTTCCGGTTTCGAATGAAGCGTCATGGAGACGTCACACTGCTGGCATTTCAGCGTTTCCCCACACTCGGAGCAGAGCAGAAAATTCGACATTCCCCTCCGGTTGTAGAACCAGATGGCTTTGTGGTTCCGTTCGAGGGCCGCTCCCGTTTCCTTAAGCAGGGTCGGCGTCAACAGGTCGTCCTTCCCCCGGAGATCGGTGACTTTCGTCTCGGGGAGTTCCCCTTCTAGGGGACGGGTCTTCATTTCGTGCAACTGGTAGCGGTCACGCAGGGCGTTGGCGTAGGATTCGAGACTGGGCGTCGCACTACCCAGAACCACCGGTATGTCATTCTGCCGAGCCCGGTAAATAGCAACGTCCCTGGCATGGTACCGGGGGGTCTGCCCCGACTTGTATGAACTATCGTGCTCTTCGTCCACCACAATCAACCCGGGGTCCTCCAGTGGAGCAAAGACCGCCGACTGTACACCCAGAACCACCCGGGCCTCGCCACGCTGGACCCGCTGCCATTCGTCAAGCCGCTCCCCCTGGGACAGTCCGCTGTGCAGCAGGGCCAGGTCGTCCCCGAACCGGTTCCGGAACCGCGAAATCATGAAGGCCGCCAGGGTAATTTCGGGTACCAGCACAAGGATGGTTTTGTCGTTCGATAAGGCCTTCCGGGCCAGGCGAAAATAGACTTCGGTCTTGCCGCTCCCGGTGACGCCGTGGACCAGGTGAGCCCGGAATCGATTCTTATCCATCGATTCCTCGACGGAAGCCCGGGTTGCTTCCTGCTCGTCGGTCAATTCAAAATCGGGAATCTCGTCGGGGTTGTTCGAGTCCGGTAGCGGGACCCTGCGTTCGACCCGTTCGGTTCGCTCGATGACGTCGTTTTCCTCCAGACGCCGCAACAGGTCGGTGCGCCTGAGGGACTCCGGTAAATCCTTCTGGAACTGGTTGCCGTGTTCATCGAGGTGTTGAATTAACTCAACTTGCTTCGGACTGAAGTCCTCGAGTTTGATCGACTCCTCCGGCTTCAGCAGTTTCACGAAATTGTATTTCCGGGGTTTTACCTCGGGTGGACTAAGCTCCAGCGTTTCCTTAGCAACCCCCTCGGAACATAATTCCTCCATGACTTCGTTAATTTCGGAAATCCGGAAACCGGACTCCTTCAACTCATCGAGTTTCACCCTCGAGGAATCCCGTAATATTTCGGTTATGGCCACGGGAGGACCATTCTCGTCTATCTCACCGTTAAGTTTCCAGGCCGTGGACGGCTCAGGAAGGTACCGTGGTGGGAATATCGAGCGGAACACGGCGTTGGTAGGAGCCAGGTAATAGGAGGCGACCCACTTCCCCAGGTCAACCAGGTCCGCCGGTAACGGGTCAAAGGACGTAAGCACGTCCCGGACCGGTTTGAGGTCCGAGTCACCGTTCGTCGTCGTACTCACATCGACCACGAGACCAACGGTTAAATTTGGTCCCAGTGGGACCACGACTGGATAGCCCAGCACACCACCGTCCGGTCGATCCTCTGGGAGAAGTTCGTAACTGAAGGCTTCGTTAATGTCCCGCTTCAGGAACACGACCTCAACTGTTTCGGATTCGCTCATCCGTCAGAGTCCCCCGTGTAGGTTCTTAGTGGCAGGATTATCCAAAACCGAGCAGGGACGAACAATCCCGACCCACCCAGCGGGCGGCCTGTGGGAAATAATTCATCCAGTCGCCGAAATCAGGATTGTTGGAAAGGTAGACGGCCCGGCTGATGGCCCGGTTGAACTCGTAACTCGGCGTACCGTATACATCCGTTTTTCCACTGCGTATTGCTTTCTTTAGGGAATCCTCGGAGGGACGGGCCGTTACTTCGGTAATTCCGTTACCGATCGTCCAGTAAACGTGGGAGTCCGATCCCCCCGTTACGGAGGTTATGCCGGCGTGTTCAAGCACCTGTTTCGTGTAAAAGTTCGGTGTTTCCTTCCGGGATGGATCCCCGGAGCGGGCGTTGAACAGTTCAACCCCATCAAATTGATTGAAATAATCGTCCGGGTAATTCTGTCGGAGCCGGAAGGGATGGGCCATCACGGCAAGGCCGTTCTGATCGTGAATGTCCTGGATGACGGATGAGGCGTCACGGAACCCCTCAATTTCGCTTTCAATGAAATAAGCCAGGACGTGACCCTGGTCGGTACTAACTTCTTCACCAGGAATAATTAGCCGATCGGTCTTCTCCTGGAGCCGCCTGTGGCGGTCCGGATCGAAGTAATTGTGGTCCGTTATGCTAAAACCGTCCAGCTCACGTCTCTCCGCGGTTCGAAGTATTCTGTCGACCGACGTCAGACCATCGGACGAGGCCTCGGAGTGGATATGTAAGTCAAGTTTCAAGGATATCGTCATAAGAGTGCTATCCCGTGATTAGCTCTGAAATTGATCGGAGGCCAGCTTGAGGTCGTTAATGAAGGTCTGAGCCTCGTTCTGATTACGGAGAATGTAGGCCGGATGAAACGTGGGGACCAGGTCCCGGTCATTCCAGTCGTAGACCTGTCCCCGTGACTGGGTAATACGGCGATCGTCCCCGAGACAGTACTGGAGCGCAAAATTTCCGAGCGTCAGAATCACGTCCGGATCAATAATGTCAATCTGCTGGTCGAGGTAAGGACGGCAGGCCTCGAGTTCGTCCTGACGCGGGTTCCTGTTGTCGGGAGGGCGGCATTTAACGGTGTTCGTTATGTAAATTTTTTCCTTCGGTAGGCCGACTTTTTCAAAACCACCGTCCGACGAAGGGGTACCCTTCCCGGTCCTCGTCGGCTCCCGGGCCTTCACCAATCACCATGATGCGGGCTTCAACCGTACCTTCCCCGAAAACGACCTGCGTGCGGTTCTCCGAAAGACGGCATTTGGGACATCCCTCTGCCTCGTCTTCGAGGTCGCCAAGTCGCTCTTCGGGGGAGGGCTGATCGTCTTCAGTAACCGTCTCCTCGGGGTCTGTGCTCGAAGTACCTTCGTCCGTCTGACTCTCCTCGGGCATCGATTCACCGAAGGACGGCTGGTCCGGGGGTTCCTCGTGACGCGCGGCATTGATGTACCGGTGAAGCTGGTAAGCCAGTTCCGACTTGTTCACGAGTTGGATAGCCCCTCGGACAGAGATAGTGAGTTTTATTATAAAAGGATCGGGGAAGTATCTTTAGAGTTAGCCTTATTTGAAATCCAATGGTCTCCCTAATAAATCTTCGGAGAGATTAAACCGCTAGCTTATCTTCGGTAAAACTTACCGTCGGTGGCACTAGCTCACCTTCGGAGATATATAGTATAGCTCGCCAGCTTACCTTTAGCCTACCTTCGGAGGTATAATAAATTTAAATTTATTATACCTCCGAAGGTTTTTTAAAAAGTTTTTTTAATAAGGTTTTTCCTTATCCGGAGGTTCACTCCAAGGTTCACGTTCACCGTACCCCGGTTAATTCAAAAAGCCACCGTCAGGCGACCGCCGAGTTCGAGCGTCTCATTCCGGGGCTCGAAAACCGCATCATCAGACCCGTCACCGTCAATGTCAGCATTGGTGGCGACCAGGTCCGACCGGCTGACATCCCAAATTTTGAGGAAGGCTTCCAGGTTGTAATCACCGCCGTGAGGCGCGGAACGGTGGTACTGATATCCCACCATAACGCCGTCCCCCCGGTCCTGGGTATTCGTAACGTCCGGAAAGTCGGACCGAACCTCCGAGAGGTGTGACGTCACGCTACCTTCAACAAAAAACCGGTACGATAGGTTGAACTCCCCGGACCAGTGATCCCCCTCACCGTAGGGATAACGAAGCCCAATAGGAAGGTATAAATATTCGACCTCACGCAAGAATCCAGCAACGTTGTTGGAGTCCTGGAGGCGGTTGTCCCACTTCCTGTGACCAATCCCTAAAAAGGGGCTGGCGCGTCCTTCTACTAACTCCCTGTCGAGGACCAGGTACATCTCGAGGTTACTCAAAAAATCATCGCTGGTCGACTTTACCGGCTTCGGATCCGTCTCGAGGGTCTGACCGTCGTAGGTTAGTTCCCCGGACGACACCCGGCCCCGAATAGTGAGGCTGACCGGATCGGTCTCCAGTACTTTGACATCCCCTTTGAACCCCGGTAACGCACCGGACATTTCTATGTCCGGCTCGGTGTACTGAACGTACGAGTACTGGAAGCCAATGTTCCCGGACGCCCCCGGTACAGCGGTGTTATTCACTATCAGGAGAAGTGACGCCACACACACCATTAAAGACACATGTCGGAATGGAAGACCACCGTTCATGATTTGTTCCCCTTCACTGATGAATTATGTGGCTTTTTAAAAAACTCAAATATTGCACGCAGCGAACGAGGATAGAGCGAAATTACCAAGGCATCAATCAATTCATAATGACTCTCCATTAGTTGTGATTGCCGGTTGAATTCACATTCCGGAATCGACATTATGGCTCATCGGGATAAGGTATTCTCAGCACTCCGCTATCTGGCGGATCGTTAACCCTTGTCCGGCGTCCGTTGTTCCACTCAACCGTAATATTCCTTATGGTATCGGGCCCTGACGCTCCGAGGTGGTAAAACGGTGATTCCTGGGACCGGTAGTCGGATTGATCCGAGAGCGGCTGGCGAATGGTTCGCTCTCCAATTTTTGCGGTCACCTGTCCTCCCACCGTGACGGCTTTAGGCACCCGAAGCCTCAACCATTCACACTCCCGTCGATCACAGAGCTTGTTCTCGAACAAACGGTACGGGTCCGTGTAACTAATGGCGGCAAGATCAAGATCACCGTCCCGGTCGTAATCCAAACTAATAAGACCACGAGCATCCCTGATGGTAATGCCCGAGTTTCGAGGATCAAGGGCGTTGTACCGGTTCCCGTTATGCTTATCCCAGAAACTTGGAATCCCGGCCAGCATAAGCAACCTGACGAACTGGTCGTCGTTCACCGACAGAGATTCCGGAACACGAAAATCCTTGATCAATCCCAGTTGCTTCCGGTTGAGCCCGAGCACGCGCCGGGAGTCGGAGAAATCTTGTTGGGCCTGAATGACTTCAAGATCCTGATCGAAATCAAAGTCCCGGATTGACACCGACCACGCCCAACCGTAGCCCGTAAGTCCATAGGTATCGGATAAGTCCTCGAAGACTCCGTCACCACGGTTAATAAGAAGGTTGGATCCGTAAGCTTTCGAGGTGAATATATTATTGATGTAGTCCGATTTTAAGTACGGTTGGTCAAAGACCTTTCGGATGTTGGAAACAAAGAGATCGACTTTGCCGTCATTATTGAAGTAAACCGGTTCGGACGCCATCCCATTTCGGTCGGTTACTTCATCCATTCGCCGGTACTGAAAATGACCGTCGCCCTGGTTCAGGTAAAGCGAATCGTAGTAAAAATCGTTTGCAACGTGAATATCAATCAGACCATCACCGTTAAAATCAACCGAACTTGCGGCCAGCGACCAGTGAGCCTGATCCCCATTCAATAGTCGACTTTCCGTTAACGTCTCACAATCACCGGTCAGAAGATAGTTGGGAAGGCCGTTGTCATCACGAAATTCAAGGGATTTTCCCAACCGGTACCGCTGACCTCTTCGGGGTTTGCGTTGGCGCCAGGGACCATACTGGTAGAGGTAGATATCAACACAGCCATCCCCGTTGTAATCAGCCGCCGTGGCACCAATTCCAGCGTCTAACGTTACGGACTTCAGTTTCCGTCGGAACCGCAAAGTCCCCTGCTTATTCTCGTATACGACGGGGCTTCCCCGCTGAGGAACCATAACCAGGTCGGTCCACTCGTCGTGATTGACATCAACGAATAGAGCTCCGTTGACCTTCGTGTCCGCCAGTTGACCAAAGGGATTTACTCGCCGGAAAGTACCCTCCTCGTTGATAAAAAGTGATGGATGCTTGCCACCGATAGCAAGCAGATCGGTCCAGTTGTCGTTATTGATGTCGGCGGCGTAGAGGCCCTGATTATCGAAGATATTCCGGGCCAGGGGCGGTACATTTTTTTCACCAATATCAGGGTAGTACTTAAACCCGGCCTTATTGGAAATCTCCCGAAATTGAGTAGAAGCATGAATGGTCGTTGAAATAACACAAAGAAAAAGGATAAAGGCAGGTAAAGATTGCGTTCTTAGTCTAAATGAGGCAGACAAATCAAAGGGTACCTACTCGTTACTGAATTTGATTTTCGTAGATAATAAATCGGGGATTGGAACCGTCCGTACCCGTGACGGCCAGGTCCGGATCACCGTCACCCTCCATGTCGGCCCATTTTATGCTTGATTTATTAACAGGAACTAATTCTACTCCAGACTTTGTTTGCCAGAAGCTGAATGTCCCGTCACCGTCGTTTCTAAAGAGATGGAGATGTCGGGCACCGCCATCATCAAGCCCCGACACCATAAGGTCAGGGTAACCGTCACCCTCGGCATCGGCAAAATCAATTGATGATTGATAGACTCCCGGCCGTTCGTTGACGTTGTTCAGCCCTCCCGTACCGTCATTATGATAGACAATTAGCCTTGCCTCGGACCCATCGTAACCTGTCACAAGCAAATCCTGATAGCCATCCTGATTCATATCCGCCCACTGTATTGAGGACTCCTCCAACCCGTACGTTGATCCCATCGGCTGGCTTAAAACACTCAGATTACCGCTTCCGTCGTTTTCATAAACGATGAACCGCCGATAAGTCCCATCAAACCCGGTGACGGCAAGGTCCGAGTCACCGTCGTTGTCAATATCGGCCCAGTCAATGGAACCATAGCGAAGTCCGGAAGTGCTACCCATCGGTTGATCGTATTTGTTGAACGTGCCCGTCCCATCATTTTTGTAAATGACAAAACGGGGATCACTACCGTCGTAACCGATTAAGGCCAGGTCCTGGTCGCCGTCGCCATCGATATCAGCATACTTGCCGGATGAATTTTCCAGGCCGGGTGATAGTGAATCAATTTGGCTAAGGGTATCTCCGGAGGTTGTCTCGTAGAGATCACTGGAAACCGAATTGAAGACACCGGAGGCTCCAGTAACTGATAAATCAGGATCACCGTCGCCATCGATATCGGCCCAGGCGGCGGACGAAAGGATTTTTCCCGTAAAGGACTGATCTAAATTAAGACTTCCAAAGTACCATTTGTAGGTATCGAATACCTTACTACTTCCGGTGTACCCGGTTACAACCATGTCATGATCTCCGTCTTCGTCCATGTCCGCCCAGGAAATTGCGGAATCTTTCACACCGGAATCTGCTCCCATTGGTTCATCGTACTTCGTCAGCACCGGGGCAGGACTGTTGGTAACGGAATCGCTGTAATAGGATTCGTTGACCGGCGAACT
>JBDGPI010000056.1:1656-3313 GCA_042219765.1 Salsurabacterium abyssinicum (SeqCode) | reverse complement strand
CGAGTTATCCTCGGCAGTCACCCTGTAAGAATAACTTCTGTGTACGTTGTCGTAGTGAATAACGGACGTATCGGTACGACTTTCGACGGTGGTATCAAACCCATTGGATTCAGCTGTCTGTTTCCAGTCAGATGTGGGTAGCTGAGAGTCATCCAACCCATAGACGTTGTACTTACCGAAATCATTCAGAGGGTCGAAGTTCTCGTCGTAGTCGACATCGTACCAGGTCACTTTAATTCCCCCGGGGACAGCTTTAGCTTGTTTGATGGTAGGATCATTGGGCGCTATCGTATCGGCACCAGGGGATAATTTAACCTCCGTCAGCCTGAAGGGTTTGAAATCCACGTTTTCGTCGTACGTACCGGTAATGTCACCGGCAATAGAGTTCTCATTAGTTGTATTCCAATCATTCCGGGTAAAGTCGAACGTCCTACCGGAACCATTGTCATTTCGCACGGTGGTATCACCGTAAAAGCTCATCAGGTTCTTGTTAAACGTATCCCCTTTGTTATCGACCAGGTGAACCTCATAATTTCCATTACCGATGATGTCATTTTGGGCAAAATAGTTTCCTTCAGCCGGATTACCAGATGAATCGGCGGTCATATAAATCCCCGATTCATCATTACCGGTGACTTCGTTACTGATGAACCGGTTATTGACGGCACCGGCCAATCGAAATCCTTTACCAGTGTTATTGTCGCTATAAACCTGAATAATTTTATTACTTTGAGCTGATGCTAACTCAAAACCAGCGGAATTGTTTGAGGCACTATCACTGCGGAGAACGTTCCTGTTACCGGCGATTTCGAAGCCGTTATCGGTATTCGTATCACTACGATTGTCCTTAAGCGTATTTCGGTTGGCATCAATCTCGAACCCATCAATGTTTAAATAACTATGATTCGAGACGAGAGTGTTGTTGTCACCGTTTAGCTGAATTCCATCCAGTCCATTATTTCTCGTGAGATTATTCTTGATGGTGTTAGTGTCAGTTGTAATTTTGATACCCTCGTCATTTCCATCGCGAATTTCATTGTTTGCTATTTTATTCAAAGCGGCGTTACCGGTGATACTTATTCCAGGAGAAAACTCACTGCTTCTGACGATATTGTTAGCAACGGTATTTCCCCGGCTGGCACCCGTAATCCTTATACCACCGTCGTTGCTATCCAGTTGATTGTTCTCGAAGCGGTTCCCACTGCTGTTGGAACTGTTCAGACCGAAGGAACCGCCGCTGTCGGCTGTGTTATCGAAAACTTCGTTGTACTTACTGGAATGGGCGAGTAAAATTCCAGCCGAATCATTTCTAACGAAATGATTGCCACTGAAGCTATTGCGATTACTTCTTATAGTTTCGATGGCGTTATCCCCGCTGTAGACCATCCTCAGGTTTTTGACGGTGGATTGGTCGATATTCTCAAAGTAGACCGCCTTGTAGTAGTTTCTAAGTTGAAGATCCGTCAAATAGAGCCCAGTTTGAGTGTCGGAGTAGACTCCAATCGCTCCCGTTGAAGCAGAACTATCGCCATAATCAAGCTTCGTGCCTGTAGGTCCCGAGTCTACTCCCAGCATGGCCAGGTTATCGACGGGAATCGCAACGGTTTCACTGTAGGTATTGGCATCAATTTTTACGGTGTCTCCGGCTTCAACTTTC
>JBDGPI010000056.1:1189-1549 GCA_042219765.1 Salsurabacterium abyssinicum (SeqCode) | reverse complement strand
TCCGTATGGCCTGACTGATCCGGGCAAAGGGTTCGTAGGAACTACCGGTGTTCGTGTCGTAACCCGCCGCCGTCGTGAAGCTGTCGGCGTCGTCCACGGTCTTGTTCACGAACCAGGTCGGACCGCTGTTGGCGGGTTGAGCGCCGGAGGTATCACTGAAGAAGGACTCGTTTTCGTAGTCGGCGACGCCGTCCCCACCGTCAACGGCCGGATCGTCGACTACCGTTATCCGGTAGTAATAAGTATCCCCGTTTAGCACGTTGTTGTCGGTGTAGTCCGTGTCGGACCGGCTACCAATGGTCGTTACGAGCGTCGAGCTATCCTTCCAGTCCGACAGCAGCGGGTTGGTATCCCGGTAGA
>JBDGPI010000056.1:0-1179 GCA_042219765.1 Salsurabacterium abyssinicum (SeqCode) | reverse complement strand
GCCTGACGCGACGGCGGTGTCCACGAAGGAGGTTGTGCCGGCCCGCGTCGAATCGAGCGGGGAGAGGCCGGAGGGCCCGGCCGCCGAGTCGATGGGAGCGGTATCCCGGTAGATACGGTACTCGAAGAAGTCATTGAGTGCGCTTCCGTCCTCGTTGCTCGTAACCTCATTCCACTCGAGTGCAACGGTCTCATCCCCCGCCGAAACCGAAATGAAATCCGTCGTGTCGGGAGCCACAGTATCGGCTCCGACGCCGGTGTCAGCAAGTCCCAATCGGTAGGGACTAACCAGGACCGAATCGGAGTCGGTTCCCCTGACACTTGACTCAAGAACGGCCTCATCCGTCGTGTTCCAGAAATTGTTTCGGAAATCAAATGACCCGGGCAAAGCCGCCTCGGAGAAGAACAACTGTCCTTCAGTATGAATGTTGTTATCGGCTATCAGTAAACCGGTTGAATCGGGCGAACTTTCAACGTAGATGGCAGTATCGTTACTACTGATATCATTCATCAGCACCCGGTTTGGACTATCCGCTGAACCGACATTATGAATGTGAATGCCTACGGAGCTGAGCTCAATCGTGTTATGGACAAGCCGATTATTAGTATTTCCGGGTGAAAAGTTCTGGAAAAGTACGGCACTCTTCTTGCTGGACAAAATGGTGTTTTCCTTTACGAGATTGTTGTTTGATGTATTAATTCCTATCCCGTAGGTATCACTGGTGAATTTATTATCGAGGATTGTATTGGAGTTTGATTCCTTCAGGTAGAGTGCTTTCTGGTTCTTATCAAAGTCATTGTAGGCAATTCGTGCGGAGGTCGAGTTCACCAGTGCTACACCCACGCCCGTATTTTGTTCAGCGGTAATACCTGTAACCGTATCCCCCGAGGAATTTTTGGCAAGAAGACCCACGAAATTATCTTTTACAGCCAGTGAGACAAACTCGGAGGAATCAACTTGATCCAGGTAGATACCGGTATCGGATGAGTTCCTAACTTGGAAATGGCTGAGAGAAAGACCACTTTGGCTTATAGCGGTTAATCCCTTGTGTGCGGAAGCTGGCACATCGAATACGGTGGCAGCCGAGTCCGCACCGACCAGGGCGAGATCATTAACAGGAATTGAAACGGTTTCCCCGTAGGTACCGACATCGACCTTAACGGTATCACCCGGATCGAC
>JBDGPI010000055.1:12359-14756 GCA_042219765.1 Salsurabacterium abyssinicum (SeqCode) | reverse complement strand
CGGACGTCGGGCTGCTTCAGGTAGAAGTTTCGTCCCGTGCGATTCTGAGATGGTTGAGAGAACTCAATGATCGAATCGGGGTATCGCCGCCGGATGGCATCGAGTAACTGACCCCGGATGTCGTCCCGGTTTCGCTGAATTAACTCCCACTCCGCTATCCGGTACGGATGGTCGAAATAACGGCTTATATCGTCGGACTTGTGGAGTTTGATCCAGCCGACGAGTTTGGCCTCAAAGTAAGCGGCGAGGAATTCACCGGACGGTGACTGGTCACCCCAGGTCGCCCGGCACCGGCCAACGGAGTCCTCGTCCTTGATGTCTTTTTTTCTTTTCTCGAAAGGATACCCTTCCGCCATGGACTCGATGTCCTCGACCCAGTCCGGGCGGGGGGTTTCAACCCATTCCAGCTGAAGGTTCATAAGTGTCGACCCGACTTTCTCGTTAAAATTAATTGAAGTCTGGTATACGGACGCTTCCCGAGGAGTGTTCAACCTCTGGCTGGTGGTATTTGAAAGTAATAGGGGAACGTGCACTAACCGTCAATAAAACACGATTGATATCCGTCCGTAACCGACTAAAGGGTACGAAAATCTCCTTTGATTGGAACCGTTTTAATGAATCATTGGCAAGATTCTAACGGCACCGGGAATGATTAACCCGATGGATCAATGGCTCGTCGATGCGGTCCCGTGGAACTCACGCCTGTCCCTGAGTCTGCTGGCCGGACTGGCCCTGGCTCTGAGTTTTCCTCCGTATCATCTCGTCTTTTTTCTTCCGGTGGGATTCGCCCTCCTTCCATTCGTCCTGCCCGGACAATCCCGGTGGTCCCTTGTCCGTTCCACCGCCACCATCGGGTTTGTTTTCTACGCCCTTCACGTCTACTGGTTCATTAATTTCCACCTGGCGGCCCTCCCAATGGTGCTGCTAGTGCTGAGTATTTACTTCGCACTATGGGGGTATCTGCTCTCCTGGACCGGAGTCTCGGCCTGGACGGTTTCCGGTGGCTGGATGCTGCTTCAACTGGTCACCGGTTCCGGTTTCCTGGCATTTCCCTGGAGCCGGGTGTCTACGGCACTGGCGGCACAACCCGTTCTTGTTCAACCTGTTCGCTGGACGGGCGAACTGGCCTGGGGTGGACTGGTAGTTTTTTTATGCTACTCCCTCGGTCAGGTTCTACGCGATAACAGATTCACGTGGAGGGTTTTCGTCTCGGCCGTGCTGGTACTGGGTCTTATCGGAGCCGGTACCTACCGGATGCAAACCACCGAGCTAACCCCCTTCAATCAAGACGTACTTCTGGTTCAACCAAATGTCATGTCCACTTTCAGTGCAACGAACCAGAGCGGAATGCAGTTGAAGAACCTTCGCTCACTCACCCGGCGAGAAGCCAATCCCGGGGACGTTGTCATCTGGCCGGAGACTGCCCTGATGGGGTTTCCCCTCGAGTTCTCCGGTCATAGCCAGCTGACCTATCGGACCGACGCCGACCGACGGCGCCTTCGTCACTACGTCGAAAACAACAACTACCTTCTGACCGGAACCCGGTTCTACGATCCCCATCCTAACAAACTGGCCTACCTGAATGGGGCTGTGCTGCTTGAACCCGACGGGAGGCCCTCGGGACTCTACACGAAGCGTATTATGGTTCCCTTCGGGGAGTACATCCCCGGCATGGGACAGTACGAACTGATAGAAAAATTTGGCCGGCTGGTTGGAACCCTCGGCTATCGTTCCGGCGAACGTGGTGGGCTTATGAGGTTGCCCCCGGAAAACCAGCCAATTAAAACTGCCGTGCAGATCTGCTACGAGGACGTCTTCCCCGGGTACGTCCACTCACAGGTAAGGAAGGGCGCCGACCTTCTGGTCAACATCTCCAACGACAGCTGGTCCCGAAGCAGTGCGGCGCACTGGCAGCACTTCTACAGGGCCCGGCTGCGGGCTATCGAAACGGGGCGGTCACTGCTCCGCAATGGCAATACAGGCATTACGGCTTTGATTAATCCCCTCGGTCGGACAACCAGCCTCCTGAAGCCCTTCGAAAAAGGGGTCGTCCGGGACCAACCATTAAAACCCTTGAAGAAGTCATATATAGTTAAGTGGAATTTCTGGATATCTCTGACGAGTATTATTCTTCTGTTCGGCGCCGGTTTCTTGAGTTCAAAATCGGAGTCGCTCCAGTCGAATTTTCCACCGGACGGTGAGTAGGATGAGTACGCTGGACACGGATCAGGCAGTTGAACGCATTCAGGAAATTCGGGAAGAATTAAACGAACTCGGTGATTACGTTTGACCTGGCGGAGTTAAAAGAGGAGAAAAAAGAACTCGAGGCGACTATGTCTCAGCCGGACTTCTGGGATAACCCCCAGCAGGCCCGCAAAACCTCCAAACGGCTCGACC
>JBDGPI010000055.1:5811-12288 GCA_042219765.1 Salsurabacterium abyssinicum (SeqCode) | reverse complement strand
ACTTAACGATGCGGAAGCCATGGTTGAATTGGCCGAGGAAGAGGATAGTTCGTCCCTCGACGAGGAAATCCACAGCGAACTGAACCGTGCGCGCCGGATGATGGATGCTCTACGCCGGCAGCATTACCTCTCGGGGGAGTACGACGACCGTAACGCCATCCTAAGTATAAACCCTGGCGCCGGCGGAACGGATGCTCACGACTGGGCGGAAATGCTCTACCGGATGTACAGCCGCTGGTGTGAGAATCACGACATCGATTACTGATGAATTATATTCAGGCCGAGGAAGCCGGAATTAACAATGCCACTCTGCTCGTGAAGGACGATTACGCGTACGGTCGGCTCAAGAGCGAATCCGGAGTTCACCGTCTCGTCCGAATATCACCCTTTGACTCCGGCGACCGGCGCCATACTTCCTTCGCCGCCGTCCAGGTAACACCGGAGATTGACTTCGACGAAGAGGTACAGCTGAACGAGAATGATCTCACGGTTGAAACCTTCAAGGCGAGCGGCCCCGGCGGACAGCACGTCAACGTGACGGACAGTGCCGTCCGAATGACCCACGAACCAACCGGCATTACCGTCAGCTGTCAGAACGAACGCAGTCAGCACCGCAACCGGGAAATGGCCATGCAAATTCTCCAGTCCCGGTTACTGGACCACAAGATCGAACAACAAAAGCAAGAAGTTGACCAGATCACGGGTGATGAGAAGAAAATTGAGTGGGGCAATCAGATCCGGTCCTACGTTAACCACCCCTACCAGAAAGTAACCGACCACCGGACGGAACTTGAAATTAACGATTTCGACGCCGTCCTCGACGGTGAAATCGACGAATTTGTCGACGCCTACCTCGCTTCGTCGGAGAATCAATCATCGGATTGAGACGACTTTCCCTTTTCCTGGCACTTGCCGTTATCCTCACGACTGTCGCCATCGGACTCGGGTACCGGCTTCTTTTAACGAAACAGGGCCGTTCGACGGACTCGCTTCGCCTCAACAACGAGAACAGCATTCTTAAGCCACAGACCATTGGTGACATCTCCGACGAGGGACGCCTTACACTGCTGCAGGGACGTGAAATATTCGACGTTCTTCGGGCCCAGATCCCTATCAACCCCCACCTCTCGGCCCCACTCTCCCAGCACGGTATAAAACCAACGTCAACGTACCTGATATTTTCGGAGCGCTCGGAGTTCGAAAAGGCAAAATCCCTGATCAATTCCGCCAGGGTCTTTAGTAATCACCGGGGAACCTTCAACGGAGTTCTACTCCCCAATGCCATGGTCCTGGAATCTCCACTTCCTGTTGAAAAAATCCGAAAGATACCCCTTCAGTACCCCAAAACTGACTCGCTGGACAGTGAAGTTTACTTACTGTTTCGTGACGGTGAATCCTTCAAGCGGTTCATCAAACGTCACGAGCCCTCCGAAAAACTTAACCTCCTGCTGCCTGCTACTAACGTCATGAACAAGTACCCGGGCGCCTCCAAATTCCTCCGCAACAGTAATTCGTTTTCCATACTGGGCAAAAACGCCGTTACGTTTGGTCCCGATTTGAACCTTCAACAACACAAACTCGTCCTCCTGCCAGCGGATCTTCCTTCACTATCGTCTCCCCCGGTCGACTGGTTTCAGGGACTGCTCAAACCCCCGGAACGGAGAATTTACCTCTACGCCTTGCCCATCGCAATGGCCGCCCTGGGGTTTCTTGGCTTAATAATGCGAGGCTACCCATTGAGATGGGGCCTGTGGGCATTTATCGGGGGGCTGGGTTTTCTTGTAGCTCCGAACTGGCACCTGTTCCTGGCCGGCCTAATTACATCCGGCCTCCTTCAGTTTGGCCTCCGTCTGCGGGGAGCTTCGGTACCCTGGTTCGTGCTGGCGGGGACGGCCGCGTATGCCTTTACGTTTCAACCGTACCTGATGGACCCTTTCCACGGGATTTATCATTTCTGGACCGGTTTCCTCCTTGGTCTTCTGACAACGTTGTCCGGCTGGACGGACCGAATTAGAAAAAACCCCACCTACGGAGACGTGATCGCCCTCGGACTCGGTTTACTTGTTTTGTCCGTCACGGGACTCAATCAGTACCAGCTGGCCTCCCTCACTCCGGCCTGGCTGAGCATCACCCTGCTCCCGGCGGTGGTTTCGTTAATTACCGCCGTCAACCGTCCAAGACACTGGCCCTGGATCGCCGGAATGACGGCCTGGTTTATCCTGTTTTACCGCGCCGGCAACACGGGCATTTACCTTCTGTTTCTACTCTCAATGGTGGGATGGCTTATCGTTGAGAGCTTCCGGCGTTTTCTCGTCTCCGGCACCAGCGGCAGGAGACCGATCTGACCGAAATGGTTAAAAAATGTCGCTTCTTGGGCGGTGCCCTAATTGTCGCATTAACCTGGATAGCAACGTCACCCTCGCCCGCAGGAGCCGACATGTACCTTAGTAAGACGGACACCGGAACACTTCTTCTAACAAACGATGTCCCCGCAAAATCACGGACTTACGAAGTTCTTATTGACTCAGAAATCGAAAAGTCGGCAAATATTCCTAACGCTGGGGCACTCAAAAAAATTGTAGCCCGGGCCTCGGAACAGTACGCTATCCCGGAAGCGCTCATATACGCCGTCATCGAGGTCGAGTCGGACGGTGACACGGCGTCCGAGAGCTCGGCGGGGGCCGTGGGACTAATGCAACTGATGCCGGAAACCGCCGAGGACATGGGGGTCGAGGACCCCTACGACCCCAGGCAAAACGTCTTCGGGGGAACCCGGTACCTGGGCTGGCTTCTCAGGCGGTTCGACGGGGACCTCGATCGGGCGCTTGGGGCTTACAACGCCGGTCCGTCAGCCGTCGAAAAACACAACGGGATCCCACCCTACAGGGAAACTCAGGCATTCGTTCAACGGGTCCGTACCCAATTCAAGCGCTTCAAATCCGAAGGCGACATGGTGTATACTTATCGTGATGAAAACGGTGTTCTAACGGTTACGAACATCCACTGATTGTCTTGTTTAAACCAGGCCAGTCGACTTACTTAACTCAAGGGGAGACTAACGGCGTAACACCGAATACCGGCTACTGGAATTGAAGAACTGGCATCGCGGATGACACCACTACAAAGCGGTACGGACAAGAACATACTGCTCAACTACCACCTGGTAATTGAGCATCTTATGGTGAGTGTATTTGAGACGATACTGGGTCCCTCTACTCTGTCTGACGGTTCTCTTTATCAGCCAGCCAGTAACAGCCGGAATATACCTTAAAATCAGCGATACTGGTGTTTTCTCCCTCTCCAACCAACCCAGCGAAAAAGGATTCCGGCTAATCGTTGGCAGTAAATCAAAGGAAGAAATCAGCAAGATTGATCAGGCAGTCGACGAAGCTTCAGGCCGGTTTGGGCTTCCAAAATCGCTGATTTTTTCCATCATTCGAAACAGTCGCAACCGCCCCGGCGGTATTATGGGTCTGCCCGAACCGCTCCTGTTGAAACTGTCCGATACGGCTGTCAGCAATCCCAGGAAAAATATAATTGCCGGAAGCCGGCATCTTGCGGATTTATTCTTCGTGTTCGATGGTAATTTATCGCTCACTCTTGGAGCCTATTTCTCCGGTAAGGAAGCAGTACGAAAAGCGGATGGCCTGCCGTCCGAGAGGGTTCGGGAGTGGGTGAATTCAGTTCAGGATTCATTCCGAACCTTCGAGGATCGAAACGAAATCTTCTTCCGCTACAAGAACGACGACGGAGTCATGACCATTATTAACATCCGACCCTGAGGTTTCAGCTTAACAGTAAGTCCAACCTCGGATGTCAGCAAAGATTGATCCCTGACAGTCCGTTAAGTAACGTGTCATACTACCCGAAAGAGGCTTGTTTGCGGTTGAACCCTCCCTGATGATGCGAGGATCAATCAGTACGACCATAAGAACCCATCCTCCCTTAAAATATATAAGGTATAGAGTTTTCGGGTTTTAGTTGAAATTCACTTTCTTGACGTCACCAGTGAAAGGACCTAGCTTTCCTGTGGAACTGGATTGGTTTTCTGACCGTCTGCATCCGTTGGACTCATTTTTTAAGTAGAATTCCCCTGGAAACTAAAAAACCCAGACTGATAACGCCCCGGAGCTGATTACATTGGAAAATAGTTACCCCTTTGAAGACGTCGAAAACAAATGGCAGGAAAAGTGGAGCAACAACAACGAGTACTCCGTTGACTCAGACGCCGAAAATCCCCGCTATGTGCTTGAGATGTTCCCGTATCCGTCCGGTAGTATCCATATGGGGCACGTTCGTAATTACACCATCGGCGACGCCATCGCCCGTTACTACCGCAAACAAGGTGACAATGTCCTGCATCCGATGGGATGGGACGCTTTTGGTATGCCGGCCGAAAACGCCGCCATCGATCGAAACATTCCTCCCGGTGAGTGGACCGAGGAAAACATCGCCGACATGAAGGACGAACTCAAGCGGATGGGACTCTCCTACGACTGGGACCGTGAAATTCAGACCAGCGAACCCGACTATTACCGGTGGAACCAGGAAATATTTCTCGATCTGGTGGACAAGGACCTGGCCTACCGGGACAGCACCGTGGTCAACTGGTGTCCGAGCTGTGAGACCGTACTGGCTAACGAACAGGTCCACGAGGGCCTCTGCTGGCGCTGTGACTCGGAGGTCCAGGACAAACAACAGTACGGATGGTTCCTGCGTATCACCGATTACGCCCAGCAGCTACTCGATGACATGGAGCAGCTGGACGGCTGGCCGGACCGGGTCCTGGAACAGCAAAGAAACTGGATCGGATCCTCACAGGGCGCCCGAATCGAGTTCGACGTGGTCGACTCCGACGAGTCCCTGGAAGTCTTCACCACCCGACCCGATACCCTCTACGGTGCTACCTACATGGCGCTCTCACCGGAACACGAGCTGGCCGGCGAGCTTGCCGAGGGCACTGACCAGGAGGGTGCCGTCGAGGAATTTTACGACATGCTCGAGACCGAGGATGAAACGGAAACCACCGACGGTGTCTTTACCGGCCGCTACGCGACGAACCCGGCCACCGGCGAGGACATACCAATACACCTGGCAGACTACGTGCTCATGGAGTACGGGACCGGTGCGATCATGTCCGTGCCCGCCCACGACGAGCGGGACTTCCAGTTCGCCCGTCACCACGACATTGAAATCAAACCGGTTGTTGCTCCCGAGGACGGCCAGCTGTCCGAACCAATGGAAGAAGCCTTCACCGAGGATGGAACACTCATTAATTCGGGTGATCATACCGGCCTCGCAAGCGCCGAGGCCCGCAAAGCAATTGCCGAGTGGCTCGAGGACAGGGGTCAGGGCGAAGCAACCACGACGTATCGTCTTCGTGACTGGGGGATTTCCCGCCAGCGCTACTGGGGGACCCCAATTCCGGTGGTCTATTGTGACGATTGCGGAACCGTCCCCGTTCCCGAGGACGAGCTCCCCGTCGAACTACCGGATGACGTCGACTTCGAACCGACGGGAAACCCGATCGAGAACTCCGAGAGCTTCGGTGAAACGGACTGCCCCTCCTGCGGTCGGACCGCCCGCCGGGAAACCGACACGATGGACACCTTCGTCGACTCCTCGTGGTACTACGCCCGGTACCTCGATCCGGACTACGACAAGGCCTCCTTCGACGAAGACCATGCCGACCGCTGGCTGCCCGTCGACCAGTACATTGGTGGTATTGAGCACGCGTGCATGCACCTGTTGTACGCACGGTTCATTCATAAGGCACTCCGTGACACCAACCGTCTCAACAGCGACGAGCCCTTCGAGAACCTGCTGACCCAGGGGATGGTGCTCAAGGACGGCACCAAGATGAGCAAGAGCCTCGGCAACGTGGTCGACCCCAACGAAATGATTGAAAAATACGGTGCGGATACCGTCCGCATGTTCACTCTCTTTGCCGCCCCACCGCAGAAGGACCTCGAGTGGGACGAGGACGGCGTTCAGGGCAGCTTCCGTTTCCTGAACCGCCTCTGGGATTACGGCGAATCGTGGGAGGAGCAGCTGCAGGATGTCGGTTTTGAGGAACCCACGACAGACGACCTCAACGATGACGAGTCCGACCTGCACCGGGAAACCCACCGCACCATCCGAGACGTCACCGAAGATCTGGAGGATAAATTTCAGCTGAACACGGCTATCGCCGCCTGCATGGAGCTCTTCAATGAAATTAAGGGTACCGATCCCTCGGAAAATCGCGTGGCCGGGTGGGCTTACTCGATTCTGCTTGACCTGCTGGCCCCGATCACACCGCACTTCTGCAACGAGGTCGCCGAAAAACTGGACCAGGACGAACTACCGGCCGAACGTGCCTGGCCGCCGTACGACGAGGAGGCCACCGAGGCCGACGAGATCGAGATGGCCGTCCAGGTCAACGGCGAGGTCCGTGACCACATCACCGTGCCCGCCGGAACTGACGAGGAAACACTC
>JBDGPI010000055.1:0-5757 GCA_042219765.1 Salsurabacterium abyssinicum (SeqCode) | reverse complement strand
AGAAAAAGCTACCCAGCGGGAGAAGATCCAGAAGTACCTCAACGGCGACGACCCCAAGAAAACCATCGTCGTCCCCGACAAACTCATCAACATCGTGGTCTGACTGTCGGACGGATTCTTCTCGTTAATCCCCCTAAAGGGTTTCAGACGTTGGGTATCAGAAACATCTCAAAATATTTTGAGATGTTTCCAGTTAGGTTTCCTGTAGAGTCAGAACGGTGTGATGGAAGAGGGTCGATGGTGGATTCGGTGAGGTAGGAACTGATAGGGCTTTTTTGTAGCTGTGGGGCTGAAATTTACGTTCGTAGAAATTCCCGGGCGTTTTGTCTGAGCAGTCGATCGTAAGTGTCCTGGTCCCAATTTCGTTCCACTAACCGCTGGACCAACCGGGGTGGCCGGGTCTCATTCAGGGGAATGTCCGTGCCAAACAGGAAACGATCCGGAAAGTCCCGAAGGTAGGATTCGAACCGCTCCCATGGGAAGTCGTAACGGGGGTTAAGCGTTGCCGATACATCGAAGTAAAGCTTATCGTACTCCGGCAAAAGAGTCGCGAATCCCTCAAATTCCATCATCCCGAGGTGCGGAACGAGTACCTTTAAGTTCGGGTACTTCTGCATCAGCGGGCGGAAGTATTTGATGCCTCCGGTTCCATCCTCCTCGGGAGCCGTTCCGGTATGAATCACAAGTCCCTTGTTGCGCTCAATCAGTGCCTCCGCAATAGGATCAAACCGGGGGTCGTCGGCAGTGATGCCCATGACACTGCACTGGATTTTAAAGCCGGGAAACCCCATCGTATCCAGCGTTTCGGTAATTGTGCGGTCCAGGTCATCATCCTCCGGATGCACCGCCCCGAAGGGATGAATGATCATATCCTCCGTCTCCTCGATAAAATCCTGAACCCAGCGGTTAAGTTCGAGGGAGATGTTAGGTTCGTGTGCGTAATGGAGGCTGTAAATTTCCTTAACCCCCCAATGCTTCAGCCGCTCGATAAGGGCCCGGGAATCCTCCTCGAGGTAGGGCTGCTCCCAGTCGGTGTAGGATTCGAACCAGTTCTTAACGGCACGCCTCATTCGTTCGGGATAAAGATGGACGTGGCAATCGATCCATTCCGGGAGGTCGTCCGCACTGGTGGAAGTAGTAGCATCGGGCTCGTAAACACTCATGATGCCTTGGAGGACAGTCCTTTTGAGTGAATTCAGTTAAAAATGCTAAAAGACTTTCAACGAAGCCTTAGATTATAGAAGAAGCCTCCAGCAGGTGGAATCATCAAATTTGGCCCCCCCGATCATCAAAAACGGTTCCCCTCACAACAGTGAATCGCTTCAAGCATCTGTGTTTCGTCAAAACCTGTGTCATTTTTGTAAGAAGACCGGAAATTTTAACGTTTCACCCTGGTAAGATGTTCGCCCACCCAACCTGAGAGAATCCAGGACCGGGTTCGTCGATCGACGGTTATTGTACGACCGTTTTTAATCGCCTATTATTGCTCCAGCGGTGAGATAACAGTTCCATCTGCTCAATAAAACGATAGATCAATTACGAGGTTGAATCCCGGAACCGGTTACGGCAGGACCTAGAGCAAAATCAATTAACTTACGGAGTCTGATTGATTTCGTCCCATGGGCTTTATCGAACCGGAAGACCCTCCGTATGATCCGATGGAATGGCGAGACAAGCCGTGGCAGAAACGGCTCGAAGAGTCCTGCAAGGCCTGGGCCATTCAGGGATACGGTGCTCCGACCTCCGTTTACTTCTTCTACCTTCTCAAAATCGGTTTTTACATCGCGGCCTGGTGTTTTTTCCGGCCTGGGCGATCCTCGGACCATTTCATCCTGGTGGTACCACCCGACGGCATTCAAGAAGGCCATCCTCTGGAGCATGGCTTTCGAGGGACTTGGACTCGGTTGTGGAAGCGGTCCCCTGACCGGCCGCTATCACCCAATTTTTGGTGGATTCCTCTATTTCCTGCGCCCGGGGACAATCAAGCGGCCACTCTTCAAAGGCATTCCGGTATTCGGCGACGATCACCGCTCGTTCCTGGACGTCGGCCTCTACGCCCTTCTCTGGATCTGGGCGGGAGTCGCCAAACTCTACCACCATTACCCCTACGTCCTCGGGGTCATGACCAGCAATAGCCCCGTCAAGCCGTGGCCCTCGTTCCGAAAACTCTTCTACCGGAGTTACCCCGACGACCTGCGTCCCTCCCGGTTCGCTTACGCCCTGGCCACCGGAGCACGGGCTCTGGAGGTCGGCTTCCCGATCCTGCTGGTCATCGGCACGGGAGGATGGATAACAACGGTTGGTCTTACGCTAATGGTGCTCTTTCACATCTACATTACTTCAAACTTCCCGGTCGGGATCCCCGTGGAATGGAACGTACATATGGTCTACGGCGGACTATTCCTGTTCGGCTACCACAGTGACGTCTTCTTCTGGAACATCGACTCCCCTCTACTGGCGGTGTTCCTCGTCGTCGTTCTTGTGGCCTTACCCCTCTTCGGACACCTCTTCCCGTCGCAGGTTTCCTTCCTTGTCGCCATGCGCTATTACGCCGGCAACTGGCCCTTCAGTATCTGGCTGTTCGAGAAGGAATCCGAACCCTGGAGGAAGCTGGACGAGAACCTGATCAATCCGTCCCGCTGGCCTCCGGATCAGCTTCGGATGTTCTACGAGGAGGAAACGGTCGCTGCGACCCTGAGCAAGTTATCGGCCTTTCGGTCCATGCACCTTCACGGGCGCACCCTCCAGGAGTTACTTCCCAGGGCTGTCGATAACGTCGACGATTATAAAATCATGGAAGGTGAACTCATTGCCGGTATGACAGTGGGATGGAACTTCGGCGCCGGGCACCTGCACGACGAGGAACTTCTTCGAACTCTGCAAGAAGAATGTAATTTCGAGGAAGGGGAACTGCGCTGTATCTTCGTGGAAAGCCAGCCGCTGCTGAAACAATCGCTGCACTGGCGAATCGCCGACGCCAAAAGCGGCCAACTCGACGAGGGCGAGGCTCAAATCCAGGACCTTCTCGAGCTACAACCCTGGCCGGAGCAAACAGACGAGAACGTCGAGGAATCCTAATTTTTCGGATTGATCATCCCACAGACCGTAGAGCTTCAGTGCTGTCCAGGTCCAAGTCCTTCAAATACGATCGGTAATGTCGACGAAAAATTGAGTACCAAAAAAATATTAGTAACGGAAAACTTTTAAAGCGGATCTTATTACTTCGATACCCGCTCGATCAACTATTTTCTTTTCATTCTTACCGCTTTCTCCATCGCCAAACAACCATTACTTTTCAACAGTTATTATACCATTTCAGCCTCTAAAGACTATTCACAGCATAAAAGGTTTTCCGTCACTGGTTAGCTGACGAGGTAGAATGAGAGGATTGCGCTTAAGAGATAGAGTGATACGAAATGGTGCTTTTGGTATGCTGTCGGCCTCGTTTCAGGGAGTCTCCTCATCCAGTTCAAACCGTATTTCAACAGTTGTCATCTCGTCGTTTGATATTTCAATGGTGCCGCCGAGCTCGTACTCGACCAGTGAGGTTAAGATATCGAAGCCGACGGAATCGATGCTGTTCGGATCAAAATCCTCGGGGAAGCCAGGACCATTGTCGCTGACGCGGAGAAGGAGATTGCCATTGGTTTTGTCGAGCTGAAGTCTCAACTTGTTGACTCCGTCATCGCTGAAGGCATGTTTGCAGGAATTCGAAACAAGTTCGTGAATGATCAACCCACAGGGAAAAGCCTCCGAAAGGGGAAGTTCGATGGAGGGTTCAATGTCCAGGTCGACTTCGGTTGATGCGCTCGTGTAATCGTTGAGTCTAAGAATCGTCGAGACGAGTTCGTCGACGTACCCCGGGAACGGAAGCCGTGCCAGATCCTCGGACTGATAGAGCATGTCGTGAATCATGGCCATGGTCTGAATTCGGTCACGGCATTCGTCCATGATATTTTTCGGTTTACTTTCGTCCTGACGTTCGTGAAGGTTGATCATGCTTTTGATGATCTGGAGGTTATTCTTGACCCGGTGGTGAACTTCCCGGAGCAGGTTGGCCTTTTCGTCCAGGGCCTGTTCCAGTTGCTGCTGAGTGTTCTTGAGTTCCGAAATATCCTGAATGATTCCCAGCGCGATTTCGGGATTCGCCTCCCGGTCCTTTACCGTAGCCGTTGAAAGTAAAACGTCGATCTCGTCGCCACTTTTGGTCCGCCGGCGGGTTTCAATGTTCTCGACGCCTTCCCCCTCGATGGCCTTTTGTCGAAGCGTTTCGTGTTCGTCCTTCAGATCGTCGGGGACGATGGGCAGGTTCCGTCCGATGGCTTCGTCCCGGGACCACCCGAAAAGTTCCTCCGCGGCCGGATTCCAGACCTCGACGACGCCGTCCGGGTTAATTCCGGTGATGGCGACTGGAGCGGTTTTAATGATTTTTCGAAGGCGGTTTCGTGTTTTTCGCAGTGTTTTTTCGCGGTCCCGGATACCGGAGATGTCACGAACCCAGCACATTAACCGACCGTCCATCTCGGGTCGTGTTACCCGGGTGTGAATAGAGACCGGAAAAATAGTGCCGTCCTTCCGCTGGTGAGTCGACTCGAACGAATCAATTTCACCGGGCTCCATATCATCCACAACGTCGTGAATATCCTGCTTCGAGTCATAATTCGGGTTGATGTCCACAAGGGTTTTACCCAGTAATTCCTCCCGGTCGTAGCCGAGTTTTTCGCAGGCTATTTGATTGACCTGTGTGATTTCGAACTCCTCGTTGCTCAACAGAAAGGCCAGGGGGGCCTGCTCGATCAGATCCCTAAATTTCCGTTTGGTTTTTTTTAACTCTTCTCGTGGTCGCGGGGTCCTCGGGGACGTTTCGGGCTCGTTTTCGTTCCGGGCGATCGCAAGTAGGTCACGGGCCTGTTGTGACAGTAACTGTAGGTTGTTTCGCTCGTCACTGGAGAATTCCTTCGGGGTCCGGCCCATGACGTAAACGACTCCGTTTCCGCATTCATCAGTTTTGAACGGGAAGCCCGCGTAAGTTCGGTAGGTGTCTTCGCTTACCGTAATACCGTCCTCGTCGATTCGGGTATCGTTGGTTGTGTTTTCCACGATGGTGGGTTTAGTGGGATCGGAGAGCGTGGATTCAATTAAAGGCAGCGAATCCCAGGGGCGGTCACCGTCGGGATCCGCTGAAAGATGAACGGTATTACCGTTGTTCCTAATAAAAATTCCGGCGAGCGGAACGTCCAGTAATCGAGTCGCAAGCTCAGCAATCCGGCGGAGTTCGTTTGCAGGTGGATTGAAGTTTTCGGGGGTCGAGAAAGAACTTTCGGGGGACGGTGGGGCCGGGGAATCGTCTTTCCGTTCGGTCATCTGTCAGCTCCGGAACATCAAAAACTGCCAGTAAACCTCTCCAGAGTTCCGTTTGGAGTTGATCAGGCAGCTAAAGTAAATCTAACAATTCCGTTCAAACGCTTCAACGAACCAGCTCCCTATCGATACGAATCGTTTTTATGTCAGCGGGAAATTGCGGCGAAAGCCGGGGGGATCGAAGTGGGCTAGAGCGGTTGTGACTCAATTACGGTCTCCGGTTTAAAGTGCGATGAAAAGAGCACAAATCCCGGTCGTGGATGCCTGAAGTTGTGCTCACACAGTGAGAAACAAAATAGGAATTTCATTTCTCACCGTTACGCCTTCAAGACCGATTAGAGTTGCTCCGTTGAAACCCTTAATGAGACATCGATTTGCGACGAAATAGTAACAAGA
>JBDGPI010000054.1:0-4156 GCA_042219765.1 Salsurabacterium abyssinicum (SeqCode) | reverse complement strand
TTTCCGCCGGGACAACTGAAACGGAACCGGCGGCACCGGTCACCTAACGAACGATATAATCCTCCCGGGCCGGTCAGTTCTGGCCCGGGAGGCCAATTCCGGATTTCCCTCCGGACCGGGGATGTAGTTTTTCCCGATGGTTTCCTACTGTTTTACTGGTCCCATGGCTCGGGAAAATCCGTGACTTTGAGCCCTTCTTTGACCCCTGACCGTCACGAACCATGGCATCCCTTCGGGAGAATCAGTTTTCCGCCGAGCGGACCCGTCCCAGGAGGTCTTCTGGACGGATATGGGTCTTAACGACATCAGCGATCGTGTTTACCCAGGGTCGGGATCGAAAATCTTCAGGTTCTTGTTATGCTCTTTCCAATTTTCCACAACCTCGATGTGTCAGCACTAAAGTCCTACGAGAGGGTTTCCGCGCATGTTTCAAACAATCAAGACTGCTTTTATGGCAGTTTGTCTGGTCGTTGCATTCCTGCTGGGGGTGGTTATTTATGGTTCAGTTCATACCAACCCCCCCGCACTTCCCGAAACCAACTTAAGTGGTCTTCAGCTTGACACTTACGTGTACTCCCTAAAACAGCTCAGGGATGCCAGCCCGGAAACTCCCGCCAGTGTTGCGTTATCTCCCCAGGAAACATCCTTTCTCGTAGAGACGATCCCAACGGATTTTCGGTGGGGCCGTTTTCGAATCATTGATGCCTACCTGGAGAGTTCGGGGGATTTAATCCGTGTGCTGGCAGTTGCGCAGGGGCCCATCGGCCTGTACTATCGCCTTGATTACCGGGGAACCATGGAGTTTTCGACCGACGGCGTTACCGTTCGGATCAGTGAACTAAAAATTGGTAAATTTCCACTCTCCTGGTTGATTACCTCCCCAAGGGTTTACGAAACCCAGCAGGTTCTGGGTGAATCCGTTCGTTTAACGGAAGGAACTCTGGATGGGAAAGGGTTTCGGGGTGAACTTGTTCGATTCAGTGTTGATGTTTCGGACGTGTTGAGTAACCGTTAACCGGTGTTCTTTAACCCTGCCGCAATTCCATTTACGGACAGTACAAAAGCCTCCAGTAACGTATCGTCAAGATCAGTCTGATCGTCGGACTCCCGTATGGTTCCCAGAAGATCGTGCTGGATGAAATTCAAGGGGTCCACGTAAGGGTTTCGCAGTTCAATTGACCGCCTGAGCGTCGGGTTGTTTTCCAGAAGCTTGTCCTGCTCCGAGACTCGAAGGATCACCTCCCGACTCCGCTCGTATTCGTCCCGGATGGTTTGAAAAACGTCACGGTGGTTGATCGCCAGTTCGGAATAGTTTCTGGCAATTTCCATGTCCGCTTTGGCCATGCTCATCTGGACGTTGTTGATCAGTGACGTGAAAAACCCCCAGTCCTTGTACGCCGATTGCAGATCCGACCAGTCAACCAGTCCGTCTTCAACCGCCGACTGGAAGGAACTCCCCAGACCGTACCAGCCGGGAAGTATGTGCCGGTTCTGCATCCAGGAGAAATTCCAGGTGATAGCGCGTAAATCGTTCACGGCCAGACTACCCGTTCGGGATTTGGGCCGTGATCCAATACTTACCCACTGCAGTTCCTCAATGGGAGTCGCCTGAAGAAAATATTCCTCGAAAGCCTCACTTTCGTGAACGAGACGTCTGTAAGTTTTGAGTGATCGCTCGGCAATTTTAGAAAAACTCCAGTCCGGTTGATAGTTTTCCTGATTTTGCCGACTCATCCCCATCGTGACGGCCGATATAACCTGTTCGAGTTCCCGGCGGGCGATGGAGCGATTGAAGTAGCGAAAGAAAATAACCTCGCCCTGTTCGGTTATTTTAACCCTACCATTTCTGGCTTCCAGGGGTTGAGCAAGGATTGCTCGATACGTCGGTCCACCACCCCGTGCAATTGTACCGCCCCGACCGTGGAAGAACTGAAACGTTACATTGTGGGTCCGGCAGGTCCTGCTGGCCTTTCTCTGAGCCTGATGCAGCATCCAGTTTGAGGCAGTGATGCCACCATCCTTGTTACTGTCACTGTATCCGAACATGATCTCCTGGAAACGATCCATGGTGTCAAGGTACTGATCGTAGGCTTCGACGGAGAACAGTTCGTCGAGGAAACGATCAACACCCTCCAGATCCTCCACTGTTTCGACGAGTGGTACCAGCTGGATTGACGCGTCCGTTATTCGGCCTCCGTCGGTTTCAACCAGCCCGGTAAGATAGGCAAGAAAAAGACAATAAACCATGTCGATAGGGTGATGGGTCATCGAGAGAATAAAGGACTGTATGCAGGCTGGTTCGAGTTGTTCCTGGGCGTGAGCTATGACTCGAAACGTATCAACCACGTCCTGAGTCGTGTCGGACATCTCGAGTTCGTCGAGATCCGGTCGTTCAGTCTCACCGCAAATTCGATCACTGATCAGACTAATTTTTTTTGATTTTTCAAGGTCCTCAAAGGGGGGTTCCGTAACACCGAGTTGAGCAAGTATTTCTTCGGCACAAGTTTCGATCTTCGACCGGTGATCCCTAACGTCAAGTTGAGCGGAGTAGAATCCGAAAACCTCGACACTGCGGGACAAATCAGCCAGAGCTTCGTTGGCGTTAACGTGATCCGACTGCTGTCGAAGGGACTCTCTTATCAACACAAGATCGGATTTAAACTCCTCGCTGTTCTGGTAGGCTCGGTCGTCCGAACCGGTAAGTTGGTTTTGATCACCAGCCAGGGTGAGTTCCAACCGGCGTTTCATGTAGCGTAATTTTTCTCGATAAAGTTCGGTGGTCTCACGGTCGTCGTCGGATGGTCCGTCAGGGAAATCACTTCGATCGTTCTCCAGGGATTCCCGCAGGTCCCGGCTGAATGAAGTGAGAACCGATGAGTGCGACAATTTTTTCAACAGGTTATCGAGGCTATTCAGGTAATGGTTAATTATCAACGTCTTGCCTCGGTTCAACGTTTTCAGAGTGGTTTCAGGTTGGACGTTCGGGTTTCCATCCCGATCGCCGCCGGCCCAGGATCCGAAGCGCAGAAAATTGGGCAGTTCAAAATCGTAGCCGGGATAGTATTCACTCAGGGCAGATTCCAGGCGCCGGTGCAGTTCCGGTACAACGTCAAAAACTGTCTCCGAAAAATAAAGCAGGATATTGTCCACTTCATCGAGAACTTCAACCGCTTGGGTTCGTCGGTCCCGGGTTTGCCACAATGAATTAATCACGGATTGTATTGACCGGTCGGATTGTTTTTTCTCGAAGGGGGTAAGCTGGACGTTGTCGCGCCGGAAAAGTTCATCCGCCAGCAATCTTAGTTTGTTAATAATGTTTTTCCGCTTAATTTCCGTTGGATGGGACGTGAAAACGAGTTGGATATCGAGGCGGTTCAGTAATTCCTGAACCCTTTTGGGTGGGGTATCCTCCTGACGGAGTGTTTTAATAAGCCAGGGGAGTGATCGGTCGTGTGGCTGAGACGGATCCATTTCGGCGGAGCGGTTTCTGCGAATACGGTGATTGTCTTCCGCAATATTGATTAACTGAAAGTAAAGGGAAAACGCTTTGAGTATTTTTAGCAACCGTTCCGTTGATTTATCACGGATAAAGTCGAGAAGTTCGTCGTGAGTTGTCTGGTTGTACTCTTCGCGAAGTTCAATGCACTGCTGTCGAATGTGTTCAACGTCCTGATACACTTCATCGCCGGCAAGGGTCCGGATACTTTCTCCCAGGGACTCTCCTAAAAAGCTCACGTCCTCCCTGAGGGGTTCGTCTTTGTCGGGGAATTCGAGCTGCCGCGATTTCGGACTCATGAAAGACCTCCCGGTGAGGGTTCGGTGGACACTCCTAACGTAAGTGATCGGATCGACCATTTCAAAATCCATAGCCGTCCTTTGAGTCCAAACGGAAGCCGGATTTAGGCTCCTGGATCCGTGAGAGTTACTGTTCTGGGGGTGGATTCAAAGGGATTCGCTGTCTACGATAGTCCCGAAAAAGGAGACCCCTTCGTTATTTTTACTTAGTTTCAGGAACAGAGTGTAGCACCTCCGCGGTTCCCTCCGATCAATTGAAAATGTCTCTGGTTCCGACTGTTATTTTTGGCAGAGACCTGTAAAATTAGGACCACTCACTTCGGGAGGTCCTTCACGCAATGGAACTAAACACGTCCACTAA
>JBDGPI010000053.1:8936-13910 GCA_042219765.1 Salsurabacterium abyssinicum (SeqCode) | reverse complement strand
AATAGTGCACCTCACTACAAACTAAGTGAGGTGCTGCGCTCTTTCATACAATCAGTATGAACGATACTCTGGTATTATGTGCTAACTTGTTGTCCGGTTTTTGTACTCTTCGGACACTGTCCGGATAACACTCAGGAAAATTGGTCCACCAGCTCAGGTTACCGTCAAACGACTAACGCGGTGGGCCAGTACCATTACCGCTGAGTGGGCCTGAAAAAATAAGGTCCGGCGACTGACTTCCCGAAGGATAGTAACCTCCAATGGCCCACCTAAAATCTGCACAGACAGGATTCTCTCATGGCTGACTCACCGATGACTCTCCCCGACGATAAGACCCGTGACCCTGTCTGCGGTACGGAAGCAGCCGATTCCGATATCACTCTTGACCACGACGGGGAGACTTATCATTTCTGCTCTCAGATTTGCCGTCGGCAGTTTGAGCGCGATCCGGATATTTACCTCGATCGACCGGCCGTCTCCGAAGCGTCCTACCACCGGGCCAAACGTGATTTTTTAATTGGTCTTGTCGTGGCGTTACTGGCCAACATAGTCGGGATGATGGCTTTAACAACGTACCTCAGCATTGTTTTTGGTCAGGGACAAATGGGTAGTGTTTTTAGAATCGACCTAACCATTACCGGCCTGTCCTTTCTCAGTGGTATTTTGATCGCCCTCTGGTTAATAAAACCGCTACTTAGATGCTTTGTTAGTGGAGACAAATCCGACATCCGACCGGACAACCAGGATTCAATCAGGCGTACCGCACTGAATTTTCCTGTTTTCATGGCGTTTATCATATTCGGAAACTGGTTTATTTTTGGCTCAATTGGTGCCTACGGGATGTATTTAAGTGGTCTGGCGAACTACCTGGACTGGTTCTTACATATCCTTCTGGGCACCCTTTACACCGGGTTGATTACGGGTATTGGCGTCTTTTATATCACGGAATCACTGTTTGCCTGGAACGTATATCCCTTCCTGATGCAGGGTGACGACGTTTCGTCGCTGGATGGTGTGATTCCCGTACCAACCTGGTTTCGCATCACCTTCCTGGTACTCACCACCGCAGTGTTTCCAATGCTGCATCTACTCGGCCTTCATTACCTTGGAGACGCAACCACGAGGGTACTTGTGTACTTTATTGCAGGCATAGTGGCTGTAGCCGTTTTACAGGGTATTTATATCCTACGGTCAATATCCGCCCCGATAGGTCAAATTGCATCGGAATTTGAGCGCTTTCAGACCGGTAGACCCCTTAAACGGAACATCAGTATTTACCGGGCCGACGACCTGGGCCGATTCGCCGAAATGTTTGACGATCTCATGCGATCGATTCACGAACGAGATTTCCTCCAGAGGACCTTCGGACGCTACATGAGCCAGGAAGTCCTCGAAGAAATTCTCGATGGTGATGTTGAATTAGGGGGTAAACGCCAGAGAGCAACCGTTTTATTTGCGGACATCCGCAATTTCACCGGGTTAACCGAGGAGATGGAACCCGAGGACGTCGTAAAGCTCCTGAACGAATACTTTGATCTAATGGTTGAGGGAATTACCGAGCACGAAGGAATTCCGGATAAATTCCTCGGGGACGGTCTGCTCGCAGTCTGGGGTATCCCGATGTCAGGAGAAAATCGTGAAAGTCGGGCAGTCCAGGGGGGATTGTCAATGTTAAAAAACCTGGAAACATTTAACGAAACACAGACTAATATAGGGGATCCCACGCTGGAAATCGGTATCGGTATCCACACGGGAGAACTAATTGCGGGAAACATCGGTTCCAAGAAAAAAATGGAATACACTGTTATCGGTGATACGGTGAATACCTGCAGTCGGCTGGAATCCTTGAACAAGGAACTTGATTCGGTCATGACAATTTCGGGGAAGGTGTACGAAAAACTGGCCCCGGTCACCCAGCAGCTCTTTGAGGCTACGTCAACCGTGAAACCCAGGGGTAAAACTGAAGAGATCGAACTGTACGTGTTACAGGACTACCCGGTCGAAAGGAACTGACGTTAGACCGTCCGGATTAGAAAGCCGTGTTCGGAGCGGTAACCAGACAGGTCACTCGTCTTGTTGCTCCGAGCTCCAGAAAACCTGGTCTTGCTACGACCAACTAACGCTTTCGTCGTCCTGCCGGTTGATCATATCCTCCAAGACCTCCCGGGCGACGTCATTGCTTGGGAAGCCCTCTCCGGTAAAGCGAATTCGCAAAAATCCTTCGGCTTTATCTTCCCAGCTCTCGGCGACTTCGATAATCTCGCCGCCGGCGGGAAGGAATCCCTGAAAATCGGCCTCGTCGATCTGAACCCGACACTCATCTCCGCTTTCCAGACCGTCAATCAGTGACACTACCTGGACCCCGCAACCATTCAGGTTAATACCGGTGGTGTATCCAGTCATTTCTCCACCGTTAACTTTGACAAGTACATCAAGGTGTCGTTGAACTAATCGCTGATCAACGTCCCCCTGGGCCGTCATGTACCCTAATTCCTCGGCGGCGTGGTCCACCGATTCAATCAGTTCGTCTTCTTCGGGATGCTTAGCGAGGTTGATGTGATGCTCGTCGCTTACGGGAAAATCCTCACCGGGGTCTTCTCCGAGCGTCAGAACAAACCGCCGGCCAATAATGTCCTGATTGGAATCCCGTCCCAGATGACCCTCTCGGATCAATTCACGAAGCGACCCCTCCTCAAATATGAGTAGGTCCGGATCAGTGGCGTACAATCCCTGCCGCAGTTCCTGAGGAGTGGACGCGGTAATGAAATTAATTCGAAATTGCGAATTAATGGTCGATCGACATTTTGCTGCAAGTTCGTTGCGCTTTGAAGCCATAAGAATGTCAATTTCTGGACTGGACATAAACGTTTAACCCATCCCTCATACCTTTTTTAACAGAAGCAAAATGGCGTTCAGTAAAATGCTCTAACTCAAAATCAACTCATGAAAATTGTGCAATCCTTACACCTGAAAGCATCAGTTTAATTCAACCCCCGGAAACAATAGACCAGGACTCCCAGCAGTCATGAACCATAATTATTATAAAACACTCTTATATCCGCGGGCTTTACCGGATTCGTAAACCCGAATAGATCCTTGACTGAACAAGATCAATGGTGACGGAAAAGAATTGACCGAAATCAGTGCAATCCCCCCTTACGAGTCCAGTTTCCTAACGAGGACCGGTAGTGCCTCTGCCACGGCAGGATGGGTACAGACCATGTCTTCGAGGACACTGTAGTCGGCTCCGGCGTCCATGAGAGTGGTAAAAACATGGATGATATCGTCCGCTCGCATCCCCATGACCGACGCGCCAAGGATTTGACTGGTCTCAGGATCCGCAAGCACTTTGAGAAGTCCCTCGGTTTCACCCGCTTCGATCCCCCGAGCCACATGACTCATTGGAGTTTTGGCAACCTCGTAATCAATCCCTCTCTCCTGAGCATCACGTTCGTTCAAGCCGACCCCGGCTACTGGGGGATCGATAAAGACAGCGTAAGTAACATTCCTTTCCCCTGGACGGGTTCGATCACTCCCCCCTTCGTTCCAGTCTTCGTAGAGGATCTGATGATCATGGTATGAGACGTTTGTGAACGGGGCATTGCCGGTCACGTCTCCGATTGCCCAGATGCCTTCAACTCCGGTCCGAAGATGGTCATCGACCGGCAAAAAACCGTTTTCATCCAGGTCGAGGGCAGTATTTTCGAGGCTTAGTTTATCGGTGTTGGGACGTCTGCCAGCGGCGACCAGTACCTCATCCCCCTTGTGTTTTATACCGTCGGCTTCCACCTCAAGTCGGCCGTTTTTCTCCGTAACGGAATTGACCCTGGCACCAGTTTCAATGGTAATCCCTTCCTCCTCAAAGACTACTTCAACTTCATCCGTAATGTCTTTGTCTTCACGATCAAGCAGTCGATCTCCTCCCTGAAAAATTGTCACCTTACTCCCGAAGCGGGAGAACATCTGCGCAAATTCACATCCGACGTCCCCTCCTCCTATCACCAGTAGATGGTCCGGTACGTAATCGATATCTAGCAAATCCGAGGACGTCAGGTAATCCACGTCCTCGAGACCTGAAATTGGTGGGATCGCCGGACGCAGACCAACGTTCAAAACTATTCTTTCCGACTGCAGGGTTCGACCGGCAACATTCAGGGTTCTATCGTTGGTGAATTCAGCCTGTCCCCTGATAACGTCAAGGTTTCCAAGGTCCATGCTGGCCTCTTTACCGCTGCGGAACGACGATACTATTTGATTTTTCCGCTCCATGATTCGTCCAAAGTTAATCGATACGTCACAATCAACTCCGAGATGCCCCCCCGTTTCAGCTACATGCGCGGTCCTGGCACTCGCCACCATCGTTTTTGTCGGAGTACACCCAACGTTGACACAGGTCCCTCCGAGTTCAGCCTTTTCAACCAGGGCCGTTTCCCAGCCTTCCTCGGCCAGGTTTACCGCCAGCGGTGAGCCTCCCTGTCCGGAACCAACAATAATTGCGTCATATGAATCAACCATAATTATCCTCCGTTAACGTGACGTGTTTTAAAAATCCAACCCGGGAGATCACACTTTTTGCTCGTATCCGATCCATCCTGATCTTATTTAGAATATAAACAAATCCCATCAGACCTGAACCCTCATCATCCCATGGCAAAGCAAGTCCCTGAACCCCCGGACTCAGAGGCCTGATTGTCCAGTCCTTCACCGGAAGCCTCAGGAACTGAGGTTTTCCTTCATAAAGTCAGACGTTTCAATCGACTCGCTTCTTCCTGAGGTGCCAGTTAACACCAACTCGAAAACCGTGGTGCATCAGTTTCTAAACATTCTGAGATCACTGCAGATTCGTTAAAACTGTGTTACTTTTTAGGTGAATTTACCGGTTATATCAGATAGATTTACCACCTGTGCTAGCATTTAAACGGAGGACACTGGTGCCATTCGGGTGAACCAACTTTTACAACAACCTAGGTTTAG
>JBDGPI010000053.1:0-8878 GCA_042219765.1 Salsurabacterium abyssinicum (SeqCode) | reverse complement strand
CACTGTGTGAATCATTTAACTTCGATCGACTATCCCGTACCCTGGAAACCGTTAAAAACGTTCCACTCACACTCAAAAATTGTGATTGAGCGCTTGTATAGCCATGTCCGGTCGGCGTCATTCTGGATTCGATTACCATTACAATGAAATAGTCACTGCTATCCTATTTAAAATTGAACAAACCAAGCATTCAAAAAGATCCTTATCAGCAAATATTTTTGGAGGGTCACCAATTACTACTGACCGTACATCCACCGAACAGCTATCCAAACCTGCTGCCGTAACGGGAATGGGAACGATTTCCCCTCTCGGATCGGATTTGGAAACGACCTGGACGAATCTAAAAGATGGGGCTTCCGGGGTTGTCAGGGTAGAAGACCTTGAGGCCGACGGACTTGAAAATACGATTGCCGCTCCCGTCAAGGGATACGACCCCGACGCGCATTTCGACGGTCGACGCCAGAAACGCCTCGATCCCTACACGCAGTACGGTCTAATTGCCGTCCGGGAAGCTCTGAAAGACGCCGGATACGACGAGGAGAATCCTCCCTGGGACGCGGAACGAGTCGGGGTTGTGGCCGGTTCCGGTATTGGTGGCATCCATACAACCGAGGACCAGCACAAGCGTCTCATGGACCGAGGAGCCAAGCGAGTCTCCCCCATGACCGTGCCCCGACAACTTATCAACATGCTCTCCGGACAGATCGCTAAGGCCCACGGCTTCAAGGGACCAAGCTCCGCAATCGTAACCGCCTGTGCAACCTCCCTTGACAGCATTGGATTGGGGTTGCAGTGGATTCGATCCGGTCGGGCGGATACTGTGATTGTGGGCGGAGCCGAGGAAAGCATAACTCCGCTTCCAATTGCGGGATTTAAAGCACTGAAGGCACTGGCCGAACGTCCCGAAAGCCCTGAACAGGCCTCCCGCCCCTTTGACAAGGACAGGGAAGGTTTTGTTATGGGAGCCGGGGCAGGCATGCTTGTTTTAGAGGATCCCGAACAGGCTCAAGAACGTGGAGCGGACGTCCACGGCTGGATTGAAGGTTACGCGCAGACGAACGACGCTCACCACGAAACCTCCCCCCCGGACGACGGTGAAGGAGCCGCCCGGGCCATGGAAGGGGCCCTGAAGGACGCCGAAGTTACTCTCGGCGACGTCGACCACATCAACGCTCACGCCACATCGACACCCACCGGCGACGCAGCTGAAGTTCGGGCTATTGAGTCGGTTTTTGCCGATACCTCGAAACCCTCCGTCACGGCGACGAAGTCCATGACCGGTCACTTACTTGGTGGAGCGGGGTCCCTGGAAGCAATCATCTGCCTCAAATCCTTAATGGATGATTTTGCCCCACCGACCATTAACTGCGACAATCCTGAACCGGTTCCTGAATTCGAAATTGTTCAAAACGAGGGCCGAAACGAAGCGCTTTCTCGGGGGATTAACAACGCCTTCGGATTCGGGGGACACAACGCCAGCATGGTCCTAAGAGCCAACGAGTGATGCAGAGTAGAGTTAGGTGACTGTAGAGAAGAATGCCTCAGGTTGGTTCTAAGCGGTTAGTAACTGATCGGATTCCACTGCTGGTTCGGTAATTTTCAGTTCACCCGGTCGATTGGGGACTTTTACCTCAACTGGCTGTTGCAGTTGACTGCCGTTCCGGCTCAAAATTCTTACAGTGGGCTGGCTGGGGTTCTCCTCATCGACGTCGCAAACAACCCCCTGACTGCCGTCACTCAACGTGACTTCCATTCCTGCTGGATAAGGGAAAACCAATTTCCGGAATTTCTCGTAAATTTCCGGATCAAAATGCGGACCCTCATCCTGCATTGACTCCATGATCTCCAGGGCGACTGCTGGGGGTTTCCCCTCACGATACGGCCGGCTTGACGTAAGGGCCGAATAAACATCAGCCGGTGCACAGATGCGACCGAAGAGGTGAATGTCCTTGCCTTCCAGGCCGCGAGGATACCCCGAACCATCGAACTTCTCGTGGTGCTGTACGGAGGGAACCTTGACCGGTGCATTTATACTACTGTTGAGTTGCTGCAGGTCCGAGTGGCCCTTAACGGTATGCTTCTGCATTTTGTTCCACTCTTCGTCATTTAATTCCGCCGACTTATTGAGAATATTGTCGGCCACGTGACGTTTTCCGATGTCGTGCAGCATGGCCCCAACACCAAGATCCTGAATCATGTTGTTGTAAATGTACTGCATGCTGGCGCCACTTTCCTCGTGCAGTTGTTTCTTGAGTTCCTCTTCGAATTCCAGCACGAGCTGAATCGCTATTTTGGCTACGTCCAGGGAATGTCGGGCGGTGTAGGAGTCGTGAGTTTTCAGTGTTGTAAACGCAGCCATTAATTCTGATCCCTTGAGGGCTTCAATGAGGGAATCAACCGCTTCATTCAATCGGTTAACGTCCTTCGCACTGAGGGAATCTTTCTCGAATTTCGTTGTTAACTCCGAGAACTCCTCAATGACTTCGTCCTCGGCTTCGGACACTTTTTTGTCGTAAATGAATGGATCCAGATCGTCGGTCCGAGAATCCTCCACGGGAACCTTTGAAATGTTGAGTTTGTTCAAACGCTTGAGGTGCTTTTCGGTAAGTACAGTTCCTTCATCAAGTTTGAGTTTGTAGTGGACATCGGGATGTGGGGAAGGAATTTTAAGTGTGGAACCAAGTTTGGTCCCCGGTTCAATTTTACTAATTGGTCGCCGTCTCATGGTGTCAGCCTCCTGGTTGATGGCCCTAATATACACCAAAAAGCGGTAAAATGCAAAAAAAGACTTTCTCTCAGGACCATCACCAGTTTTAAATATTGCTGATTTATCGTCTATTGAAGTCGATTGTTTCCCCTCCGGAATGAAAACTATCAGGCCCCCGAGGAGCATCCGGTAGACTTACGGGAAGTACGGGTGAGTCCTTTAATACGATGTCACATCCGGATCGTCTTTGAAACAGGCACAGTTACGCCCTGGTACAAAGAGTCTTATTGAATCCTCAAACCGGAGGCCATAACTGGTCAATAAACGTTGGATCTTAGAAAGATTAAAAATCGATAGCCGTAAACTGATGGGAATCATGATTGTAACCCCCTGGTCGTAATTGTATTTGTTTATACAGTTCCCCCCTACCCTTTGTTTCATCAGGTGGTCGCTGTACTATTATTGCAGTAGCTACTTGAACTTATTCAAGGGAAAGAGGTGATCTCATGCCCGACAAAAATGACTCTCCACCTGAGACTCAGTCCGGTTCTCCCCAGGACAGGGAAGCACTCTTAAACAGGTTTTCCCGGATTGAGGGCCAGGTTGGAGGACTGAAAGAAATGGTCGAAGACGACGCCTACTGCATTGATCTCATTAACCAGATCCACTCCGTTGAAAAAGCCCTTCAGGGGGCCGCCGCGGAAATCATGGACAACCATCTGAGAAATTGTGTCTCGGAGGCGGTCAATTCCGACAACCCGTACGAGGAGCAAGAAAAACTCCAGGAATTCATGGAGACTGTCACTAAATTTCTTAAGCAGTAATCCCGTACCGTTTCCTTGAAAACCGCTTTTCCGTCAACCGGAAGTCATTGGTTTTACGACTTTATCTAGAATCACTGGTGGACCAGCAATTGGCTTCGCCTCAACACTCAATTAGTACCTCGGACCGAGTGGTATTTGATGTATTTTCGGATACGGGATTTCCCTAACACTATTCGCTTAGGTTCCTGAATCTCCATCGTTACAACGAAAGGATAATTGCAACCGGCGTGGACGCTGAAGAACCCGACCAAACGTCACTTTTGAATCAAGTGCGTAAATGGGCTTCCCTCGACCCGGATGTCCTGACACTATCAGGGTCCCTGATGGTATTCAGTCTGGCCCTTCAGATGACGGAACGGTTTATCCCGGAGTATTTATCGGTACTGGGCGCCGGCTCCGTCGTTGTCGGTTTTTACGGAACCTTCAAGGAACTTCTAAACGCCTCCTACCCTTATCCCGGAGGAATCCTTTCGGACCGATTTGGGAGTCGAGGCGTACTGGTCAGTTTCGGTCTGATCACCTCCCTTGGATTTATCCTATGGAGTCTGGTTCCGACGCTCGGACCAATTCCGCTGGGCCCGGTGGTCGTACCAGGCTGGATCTGGATTTTTTTGGGTACAGTTTTTGTGCTTGCCTGGAAGGAACTTGGACTGGGGGCTACGTTTGCGCTCGTTAAGGACGCCGTTCGATCCGATCGCCTTGCCAGGGGGTTCGCCAGCACGGAGGTTTTACGTCGAATCGGCTACCTGGTTGGTCCCATAACGGCATCCGCCGTTCTCGCCGCTTACTCGGACTTTCTCTCGGGATACCAGGTTCTTTTATTTCTTGCAATTACCGTCTGCTTGCTGGCGACCTACGGACAGTACAGGGGTTATCGGGCAGCGGAAGAATACGCCGATCTGAACCCCGAAAGCCAAGCGGTAACCTCAGCGAGTCTGCTTCAGGGTATCGTGAATGACTTCCTCGAACTACCCGACGAATTACAGGTCCTGCTTGCGGCCGATAGTCTCATCAGATTCGGCAATGGTATGGTTTATGTTTTCTTTGTCTTAGTCATTACTCGCTATCACGAGGTCGGCTGGAGCATATTCGGCTTCAGGCTCGACCCACCGTCATTCTTCGGTCTCCTCCTTGGTGTCGAGATGACGATCGCTTTAATAAGCATGATTCCTGCCTCCAGGCTCGCCGATGAACTGGGCCTGAAACCGGTCGTGGCGGTTGGTTTTTTCGTTTACGGTATCTTTCCACTGTTACTTATCCTGGCACCGGCCGACCCGGTAATCATGATACTTCTCTTCGCCTTTTCCGGACTGCGTTTTGCGGGTATGCCCGGACACAAAGCCATGATTGTCGGTCCCGCCGAGTCGGGAAAGGGTGGACGAACAACCGGCGTTTACTACCTGATTAGAAACATTCTTCGCGTACCGGCTCCCGCCATCGGTGGTATTCTTTTCGAAATATCCCCTAAACTATCCTTTACCCTGGCTAGTCTCATTGGTTTATTGGGAACAATGGTTTTCTTAGTAGTTGGTAAGACCTTTGATCCCAAACGCTGAGAGAGAAAGTATACTCCGCTATTCATTGCTGTTCCCCGGCCAGGGAAAACCTCGGAATGTCCAGCCGAGTGCTTTTCCTGCTTTCGAACATCTATCATGCGAACGTTTAAAACACTGAACACAGACTATCGGGGGGCAGACTGAAACTGAAGAGACGTTTTCTTAGCGGTTAATTGGAGCTAGGTTTAATAAATACAACCATTATATAGTCCCATCATGTTACACGTGCGCATGCGAACGTGGATCATCGCTATGGATATAGCCTATAAAATTCGTCTTGAGAGGCGATGTTGAACAGTAAAAACGGAGGTTGGATTAAACTAGGACCGTCGAAATGAATAAAATGTCCGCTTACATTGACGTCAGTAAATTCCCCAGCCGTTCTTCATGAAGAGAGTTTTATCACTCTGTCTCGTTCATCAAACTGAATTTGAGTCAAAGGAAGTTTAACGCATATGAGCAATCCCCGGAAAAATTTAATTCTCAAAACAATTCACGGCTTATCTGGCTTGGTCTTCAGGTCGGGTGAAGGTATTACGGAACTTGCGGCCCGGGTCCATCTTCACTTTTCCCATTTACCCTGGTTCTCGGAGACTCCCGTGGAACCATCGATTGAATACGCGCCGTTGCCTTATCGTGTCGTGCATGAAGTTTTCCGAGTCCTGAAAAATGGTGCTGAGGGATTGAATACGAGTAAAATTGAACCGATTGGAACGTTCGATAACCCCCTGATACGTCTCACCGGGGTGATCAATGGTATTCTGGGGGATCGTCTGGAACGGTGGGATAATCCGCTTGCTACCCCCTTTCAGCTATACCACCGAAATGATGAGAAAGCAACGACAGAGGAAACTATTTCGGAGGAGACTGAAGGAATTATTGTGTTCATACATGGTCTCTGTATGAATGCTACCGATTGGGATAGCAGATCGTTCAAAAACTTTGCCGATGATCTTGAAAACAACGGTTATAAAGTTCTTAAATTGCACTACAACTCCGGGCGTTCGATACCGGTCAATGGACGTCTATTAAATAAAAAACTCAAAACGCTGGTTTCATCAGTATCCGAAACAACCTCACTTTCCCTGGTCGGTCACAGCATGGGGGGTCTGGTAGCCGTAAGTTCTTACGTTCAAGCCCAACATGAATCGGCTTCCTGGCTGACACACCTCAAGGACATCGTCACGATTTCGAGTCCTTTCAACGGAGCCCCACTCGAAAAGATAGGACATACCGCAAATTCACTCCTGGGGTTAATTCCCTTCACGGAGCCATTCATGGACCTCGGTCTGATTCGAAGTACTGGCCTACGGGAATTGCGCGAGGGTGATATCTTACCTGATTCGATCGATCCACACTCCGAGGATTTCAATAAAGAAACAGTGGGACGATTGCTACTGCTCGGGGTAAGTTTGTCCGATTTAAGTGCAGAAACTCCCATCGGGGACGGTATGGTTCCCCTTGATAGTTCATGGGCCAGGGACGACGAAGATTTGTTAAATTCTCTTTTTCAGGACGTTAACCGGAAACACCTAAAAGGAATGGGACACATTGAGGCCATGCGGAACGAGAGAGTTTATTCAACTCTGCAGGAGTGGATGGATCGTTAACATCTGTTTTCTTGAACTTCGACCGTAGGGTATTGACTTATGAAATTATTCATAGTCCTTGGGGGTTCGCCATGCAGAACGCTCTTATTCCTGACAAACACTCACCGAGAAAGTGTAATGAGTTCCCACCACACCGGATACTGGTAGTTGGCTCGCCTTCACGAAAAAATATAATCATCCAGTAGAATATTCTGGAAGACATATTCATCTGGCACTATTTTCATAAGGGCGATTAACTTACCGGTGCGACTAAACCGACAGGTCTACGAAACCAGTTCAAACTAGCCCGGTGATGAGTCAAGAGGAAACCGTCGTAATGATGGTTTACCGTTTAAAACTTATAGGACTGAAGTCCAGGCAGCCGCGAATGGTTAGAGAGATGGTTATTACAATTTAGCTAAACTCGACAGGTTAATACGAATGATTATTTAAAATTCCCGTAGAATCTTTCGATACCGATCGTAAAATTCTTCCGTCACTTCATCCTCCGCGTAACCGTCTTCCAGGTGTTTTTTTAGGCGATTGAGTCTTTCCTTACGGCTGGAGTAACGGTAGAGAGCTACGAGAAATATCACTATTTCAGCAATACCGACTGCGGCAAATATCAGAAAAATAATGTACGGGGTTCCTGTGAAAAATTCGTTCATCACTAAACCCTTTCCAGTTAACGAAACCAGTTTGCTGAAGGCCCGTGGAGTCTAAGTTCATCACTCATTAGAAAGAAATGTTTAGAACCACGAAAATGTCTCTCGGGGTAAAAAAAGGCAGCAGAACAGAGCCGAAGGAATAACCCTTGGAAGGAGGCATCAGAAATCCTGTGGCGGAGATCTATCGGCCAGTGAATAGAGTTTCTGGGGTTTCTTGAGGGTAATAAAACTTTCCTCCGTCTGGATAATTCCCTTCTTCTCCCATTCACTCATCTTGCGGATGGCGGATTCCACCCGGCATCCAATCATGTCCGCCAGCATCTGACGGGTGAGTTTCGTGTCAATTTTGATCCCATCGTTGCGTTTTCCGTAATCCTCCGCCAGGTCGCATAACTGAGCACTTAACCGCTGAGCAATGTCCTGGGTGTTAATTGATTCAAGGCGATCCGCCAGATCAGTGATGCGTTCGGCGGCCGTCCCGAGACAATCGGACCACCAGATAGGAGCTTGTTGCTGGATGTCCTCAACCAGATCGGCCGAAAACCGGTAGACGATGGTATCCTGGAGTGCTTTGACGGTTGCCGGGTACGGGAAGTTGTTAATGACTGCCATGGCCCCCACGGGCTCACCCGGTCCCAGAATTTCCAGTATCGATTTTGAACCATCCGGAGCCTGCTTGGCGACTTCGACTTTACCGTGTCGGACCAGGGAGAATTCCACGGGCTTGTTCCCCTGCTGGTAGAGAACGTCCCCTTCCTCAATAAGCTCGGTCGGCACGGCATCCAGTAGTTCGTCGCTTCCCTCGTCTCGCTTGTCCCACTCAACGGAAAGATCGTAGATATCGGTCTTGCCCATTGGACAACTCCCTCAAGTTACTCCGGAGGTGAATTAATTCATCCTTTGAATACGTCGTAAGGATTACTGCGGTAAGCAGGATTCAAGAAAGCCACTCTTCCGATTGGTGCAAAATCTTAGCATGAAGTGGTTGGCTGCCGAAGCGTAGAAGGTAATTAGGATGCGAGCTTGACCCCAGTGTCGTACCCGGACTGGGTCCGGCCTCTGGATCACGGTGTCGTTTGGGTGTGAACCGGTTCAGCATCCTCCGGAGCTGTACTGAGGGCGGATTGAATCAATAACACGAAAAAGAACACGATAGCAACTGCGTTGAGTGTGGCTCCAGCCTGGCGAACGGCGGTTTGAAAGAAGAAATCCCCGGTCAATCGAATAACCAGGCCCACCTCAAGCAAAATGAATGGTAGATAAAACCCCGCGTGGAAATTCAAATTCACTTTTAGAACGCCGGGCATAATCATGAAAGCATGACCGAATATCATGGCAAAGACGAACCCGACAAAGACGGAGTGCAAAAAAGCATCGTAGAGAAACCCGGATGGTACTGCCGGATACAGAATTCCGAGCAACCCCCCCAACCCAAGCCAGACGTATCCAGTAAAGAGACACCAGCCCGTGTAGCCCCGTTCTCCCGGCATGAATAGCATGCGTCGGACCATGTCGTGGCGAGCCAGCCAGAGCG
>JBDGPI010000052.1:8481-26083 GCA_042219765.1 Salsurabacterium abyssinicum (SeqCode) | reverse complement strand
AACACACGGGCATGAGTTTATTGAGGATGCGGTGGATCGCGGGGCTTCGGGTGCCATCGTGGAGGAAAAACAACCAATCGATCTTCCCCAATTTGTTTCGGACGACTCCGCCCGGGCCCTTCAGACCATGGCTCGGATTTATCGTGATCGAGTCGTGGATCCGTACGTTATTGGCGTAACCGGTTCCTGTGGAAAAACAACCCTGAAGACCATGCTGGCCGACGTTCTTGAGACGAATCACACGGTGGGCCGGACCCCCGGTAACTTCAACAACCAGCTTGGTGTTCCACTGACAATCTTAAACGAGGCGGATAATGAAATCCTGGTGGCGGAAGTTGCCACCAACGCTCCCGGTGAAATCGGTCAACTGTCCCGCTGGGTTAAGCCGGACATGGGAATTATTACCCACATCGGCCCCGCTCATCTGCAGGGGCTCGAAAGTGTCGAGAAAGTCGCCAGGGAAAAAAGCGATCTTCTGGCCGAACTATCCGAGGATGGAATTGCTCTGGTGCCCGAGTGGCTTCGTTGCCGGCAAACAATCGTCCGTAAATCGGCTGTCCTTCCCCGGTCCGTCGGGGATGTCGGTTCGCTTGAATGGGAGACTTTTGATCAAACGGCTCTCCTGCGGGTCGAGGAGACTGACGTAAACCTTGATTTTGGAGCGACGGGTCTCGTCCGTGATGCTGTTTTAGCCGCCGCCGCAGGCTTAATGCTGGGGGTTGCACCTGAACAAATCAAGAACTCCCTGGAATCATTTGAGCCGTTGTCCGGGCGGGGAGAGACCCGTGAAATTGACGGGACTAAGGTCATCGATGGAACGTATAACGCCAACCCCGATTCAATGCGAGACGCCCTGGACCGCCTGGCCGGATTCCCGCCACCGAGACTGGCGGTACTCGGGGACATGAAGGAACTTGGTGACAGTGCCGAACAGTACCACCGGGACCTTGCGTCCTATGCCTCGGATCTTGACGGGGTTGATCTTGTCTACGTTGGATCCTTCGAACCTGCATTCAGAGAAGGGCTGGAAAATCATACCGGACGCTACCGGGGGGTCAGCGACGTCCAGGAACTGAACGGTGTGTCCTTTGGGGATTACCGTTCCGTGCTCCTGAAAGCGTCGAGGGCTGTTGGGTTGGACCAATTACTGAACCGATGGACCGATCAATCATGATGTATGCCCTGTACCAGTACCTCTACGATCCGGAGGGTTTTTTCTCCTTCACCCGGGTTTTCCGGTACATAACATTTCGGACGGCCTATGCTTCCGTGACCAGTGGGGTGCTATGCTGGTTACTGGGACGCTACTTGATCCCGATGTTTCGACGCTGGAACTTAGCTCAGAGACAATCCCGGGCCGAACTGGATTTCCAGCAGGATAAGACGGGAACCCCAACCATGGGCGGGTTGTTTATTGTAATTTCAATATTGTTCTCCTGCCTGTTCTGGGCTGATCTCACGAACCGCTTCGTGCTGATGAGTCTTTTCGTTTTGTTGAGTCTGGGAATCATGGGGGCCCTCGATGATTGGATTCAGATGCATTACACGGACCGGACGGGATTGTCGGCCCGGACCAAGATCCTTGCTCAACTGACAATTGCTTTCGTTCTCGGTGTCTGGATCATCCAGGAACCCCTGAAGATCCGCTTGCTCTGGATGGGGGATCAGTTCCGGTACGAACTGTCACAGTCCCTCTTTTTACCGTTTTTGAAATCGACCTGGATTCCTCTGGGTACGTTTTACATACCCTTCGTGATGCTCGTCGTGATTGGAGGGTCGAACGCGGTGAACCTGACCGACGGTCTAGACGGACTTGCGGTAGGTTGTATAATTTTCGTGGCCGTGGCGTATGGCTCAATGGCTTATATAACGGGGCACTATCAGTTCAGTCGCTACCTCCGGGTACCCAATATAAAGGGGACGGCGGAACTGGTTCCCTTCGTTGCCAGTATCATTGGGGCCGGACTGGGATTTCTCTGGTACAACGCTTATCCGGCTCAGATTTTTATGGGGGACGCAGGGTCTCTACCGCTTGGAGGCGCCATTGCCACTGTTGCCGTTTTAATTAAACAGGAATTGTTGCTGGTACTGGTCGGGGGAATTTTTGTGGCGGAGGCTCTTTCGGTGATGCTTCAGGTTTTTAGCTACAAGCTGACCGGTAACCGGCTCTTTGAAATGGCACCGCTTCACCACCATTTCGAACTTAAAGGATTAAACGAGTCAAAAATAACGATCCGGTTCTGGATTGTTTCGATTGCTCTGGCATTACTGGCACTCAGCACCCTGAAATTGAGGTAACCATGGTTAACGAGACTTTGCTCCAGGAGTTAAGTACTTCAACCGTCGGTATTTACGGTTACGGTAACACCGGACGATGCCTGGCGGAGGAACTCTCCGGACGCGTCGGTGAGATCATTGTCTACGATGACTGTCGGCCATCCGAAATCAAATCCGGCCCGCTTCAGGAATCGATCCAGTGGGTTTTTTCCCCCAAAGCCCTCCAGGAAGACCTGGACTATCTTTTCGTAAGTCCGGGCATCCCCGGGGATCATCCCATTCTGCGGCAGGCTCGAGAATTTAACATACCCGTCTGGGGAGACCTTGAGCTCTCCTACCGTTTGTTGGGAAACGAATCCATCTGGGCCGTTACGGGAACAAATGGAAAGAGTACCTGTACCGAGTTGCTTGGTTGCTTGCTCGGAGAGGTCTTTGATCAATCCTCAGTCGCCGTCTGTGGAAACCGGGGGCAACCGCTCATTTCAAAGGTTTTTGACGCGAATCAAATACAACACTACGTGGTGGAGGTCAGCAGCTTCCAGGTCGAGAACATGGAGACGTTCAGTCCGGACGTGGGGCTTCTGACGAACCTTGGTGAAGATCACATGGATTATCATCGGTCGATACGTGAATACCATGGTTTGAAGCTGGAACTTCTCAGGCGGGTCCGGACCGATGGAACGGTGGTGGTTCCGGAGTCGGAAGCCGATCGATCCCCGAGTGAGGGGGTTGAACGTCGAACGGTTGACGAAAATGCTATGGCCGCCGGACCTGTTGCGTGGGATCCCGAGACCGGTCTGACGTTTGGAGATTCCGAAATTGCCCCCTCCGAAATTCCACTTCCGCTGAGGGAGTTCCCGGAGAACTTGCTGCTGGCCGTGACAGCGTTGCGGGACCGTTTGACGGCCGATCGTATCCGGCGGGCCCTCGACGTCTTTGAGCCGCTTCCCTACCGGGGTGAACCGGTTGATACGTCCAATGGAAAACTGGTCATTAACGATTCAAAGGGAACCAACCCCAGCGCTGTTATTGAACAGCTAAACCGGCGTGAGGGACCCGTTCATCTTGTACTGGGCGGTGAGGCCAAAGAGGTTGACTACGGTCGGCTTATCGGGGCAGTTCGTGACAGTGACGTTCGCTCCCTGACGCTTGCCGGTGAGGGATCCACCACCGGAGAGTTATCGGACCTGCTCGAATCCGAGTCCGTTAGTTACACCTGGGTGACCGACTGGGAAACCGCCGTAAAACAGGCCTATGACCGGACCCGTGACGGTGAAACTCTGCTGTTGTCCCCGGGCGGCACCAGTTTTGACGCCTTCGAGAATTACAAGGATCGCGGCGAGCAATTTGACCGCTGGATACGGGAGGCGGATCAGTCGTGAGTCTGAAGGTGGATTGGGATCTCTTTGTCGTGATGCTTCTCCTAACAGTGACTGGCCTGGTAATGATATATAGTTCAAGTGCCGTTTCGGCTTACGAACTGGTCGGTCAGACTCAGTACTTCTTCCTGCGGCAATTGATCTGGAGTCTGCTGGGTCTGGGAACCTGCTTTGTCGCCTGCTATGTATCCTTCGAGACAATACGGACCCTGAGTCCCGCTTTCTATCTTGGCGTACTTGCTTTGCTGGGCGTCGTTCTGGTTCCGGCCCTGGGTCGAGAGGCCAGCGGAGCATGGCGATGGATTGACCTCGGTGTTGTTGGGATCCAGCCCAGCGCTCCGGCCAAACTCTCTATCATCCTGATGTGTGCCTACTATTTGACGGCGGTGGATCTGAAACCGAATCTCCGTGTGAAGCACTTGGTAGTAGTTCTTTCTCTGACATTCCTGTACTGTTTCTTGATCGCTCTACAACCTGACCTGGGAACTGCTATTCAGATTGGTCTTATAACACTCATAATGCTTTTTCTGGCCGGTTTTCCGGTTTCACATCTAATAACGATTGGAATCCTTTCAATTCCAGTCGGTGCAATTACAATTTTCTCGAGTGGCTACAGGACTGAGCGCGTCGTAGCCTATTTAAATCCTTGGTCAGATCCCTACGATAAGGGTTATCATATAATACAATCTTTTAATGCACTTGCTGCAGGGGGGTTAACCGGACGCGGAATTGGGGAGAGTGTTCGGAAGAAGGGGTACCTACCGGAACCATACACCGATTCCATCGTTGCCGTAATGGGAGAAGAACTTGGGCTTATCGGGATTACTGTACTTATCGGGCTTCTTGTATACCTGACCTACAAGGGATTCTCGGTAAGCTTACGGGCAACTGACACCTTCCAGCAATTGGTCGGTCTGGGTATTTCCTCCTTTATCGGGTTACAGGCTCTGCTCAATCTAAGTGTCGTTACCGGCTTAATTCCGACGACGGGGATTTCCATGCCATTTATCAGTTACGGGGGTTCAGCGCTGCTGGTTAACATGACCGCGGTTGGGCTTTTGCTAAATATTTCCAGGGGGAGACACAAAAATGTTTAAGCGAACACGTCACGTACATTTCGTCGGGATAGGGGGAATCGGCATGAGTGGTATTGCCGAGGTCCTCCTGACGCTCGGTTACCGGGTAACTGGATCCGACATCAAGGAAAGTGCACGTGTCAGAAACCTCGAACGGCGAGGAGCCGACGTCAGGATCGGCCATGCCCCGTCCAACGTCGAGGGGGCCGACGTCGTTGTAATGACGTCGGCGGTGGACGAAAGTAATCCGGAGGTCCAGGAAGCCCGAAATAGGAGTATTCCCGTTATCCCCCGGGCCGAAATGCTTGCTGAACTGATGCGGTTGCAGGAAGGAATAGCAGTCGCCGGAACCCACGGCAAAACTACCACCACTGCTATGGTTTCAAAAGCCCTGCAGGCGGGTGACTGTGATCCCACAGTGGTCGTCGGGGGACGATTGCATAACCTCAGTATCGGTGCCAGGCTTGGCACGGACGATCAGATAGTGGTTGAAGCCGACGAGTCCGACGGTTCCTTCCTGAAACTGTCTCCGGTAATGGGAGTCGTCACCAATATTGAAGCCGAACACATGGACTATTACGATGACCTTGCCGCCCTGAAGTCAGCCTTTCTTGATTTTATCAATTCCGTTCCCTTTTACGGATTCACCGGACTGTGTGGAGACGATCCAGTGCTGTCATCACTGCTACCCGAGGTCAAAAAGCCATTCAGGACGTACGGATTCGATGAGTCAAATTCCCTGCGGGCCGTGGATCGACGGGTTCGCCAGGAGGGGACAAAATTTACTGTTCTGGACGAGGGGGAGGAACTTGGAACAATCAATCTTCAGGTTCCCGGGTCACACAACATACTCAATGCTCTTGGAGCCGCTTCGATCGCTCTCGAACAGGGGATTGCCTTCAAACAAATTAAACATGGCCTTGAGGACTTTAAGGGGGTTGCCCGCCGCTTCGACTTCAAGGGGGAAGCCGGGGGATTAAAAGTCTACGATGACTACGCCCATCACCCCACTGAGATCGAAGCCACGCTAAGGACGGCGAAGGAACGGTTCGATTCGGAATTGATCGTTATCTTCCAGCCTCACCGCTACAGTCGGACGAGGGATTTTGCGGACGAGTATGGACCTGCCCTTAAACAGGCCGACCGGCTGCTCGTGACGGACGTTTACCCCGCTGGGGAAGATCCTCTGCCAGGGATTGATCTTGACTTCCTGCGCGACCGGATAAACCCTCACCGAAACGGACATATCACGGAGTTTCGATCCGACGAGACGGAAATACTTAACTGGACCAAACAAAATATTGAACCGGACACCGATCAGGTGCTGTTCACGATGGGAGCCGGCGACGTCGTTGATCTGGCCGAACCGATACTGGATTTCGCCCGAAAGGAGACGGCCGGAACATGATCACACCCACGGAAAAATCCCTCTCCGATCTTACGACACTCCGGATTGGAGGGACCAGTGAGGTTTTCGAACTCAAGAATCGAAGTGAACTGGCAGAGTGGATGAATCAGGCCGAGAACCTTGATGACGCCATCGTGCTGGGACGGGGTAGTAACATGCTTTTTCCGGACGATGGCATAGATCGACCACTGGTTACATTGTCGGGACAGTTCGAGGAGTACACGTTTCACGACGGGGCCGTAACCACCGGGGCCGGTGTCTTTCTACCGGAAGTTGCTCTGGAAGCGGCACGGCGGGGCTACTCCGGTCTTGAGTGGGCCGCGGGAGTTCCGGGAAGTGTCGGTGGCGCCGTCGCCATGAACGCCGGTGCGTTTCAGTCCGAAACACAGGAAGCTCTCGAAGCCGTCGGTTTCCTCAGTTTTGACGGTGTATACAGGCATCTACATACTCATGAAATTAATTTCAGCTATCGGTTCTGTGAACTCAGGGACCACGGTTTGATAGTCAGTGCAATCTTCCAGCTGGAGCCCGGGCGAGCTCCCGACATCCAGCAACGAACCAAGGATCTTCTGAAGGACCGTCGGGCCGAACAGCCGGTCGGAACCAAGAGTGCCGGTTGTGTGTTCAGGAATCCCAACGGTCATAGTGCGGGGGAGTTGATCGACCGTGCCGGCCTGAAAGGAGCCTCCGAGGGTCCCATAGAGGTCTCCGAACAGCACGCAAACTATTTTACCAACCGCGGAGAAGGAACTTACGAACAGATGAGACGCTTGATTGATCGTGTGAGAGACCGTGTTCTCAACCAGTTCGACGTCGAATTACCCCTCGAATTAAGGGTTGTTCAATGAGCAACAAGCAGCTAGACAGTCCCGGGGGAGTATCCGATAATAGGCTTACGGTAGGGGTTGTCCGGGGCGGGGACTCCGAGGAACGTGAAATATCTCTCAAAACCGGCCGCGCCGTTGTGGAAGGACTTGAGGAGAAACCGTGCCGGGTTCTTGAATACGATACCTCGCCCGATCTGGGCAGTCGTCTCGAGGAGGACGGTGTTGATTGTGTTTTCATTGCACTTCATGGGAGTGAGGGGGAAGACGGCGTCATTCAGGGGATGCTTGACTGGCGTGACATACCGTACACGGGGCCGCGAACAGCCGCGAGCGCCCTCTGCATGGACAAACTAATGACACGGCAGTTCTTCGATCAGGTTGGCGTTGAGACCCCGAACTGGTTCGTCCTCCGACAGGACGAACCGGTCAGAAACAAAAAAGGGTTCGAGCAACTTGTGGTCAAGCCTCGGGCCGAGGGAAGCAGTATTGGAATGTCCATCGTGGAACCAAATGAGCTGGAGGAGGCTGTTCGGGCGGCCAGGGAGTACGCCGATGACGTCATTGTTGAAGAAAACGTTGAGGGCTACGAAGTAACAGTCGGAGTGGTTCAATTCGATGAACTAACGGTTCTTCCTCCGGTGGGGATACGGCCCGGACATGATTTTTTTGACTTCGAAACAAAATACACAAAAGGGTTAACGGAATATGACGTTCCCGCGGAACTTCCGCCGGATCAGCGTGACCGGCTCCTTGAGGACACGAAGTCGGCCGTCCGTGCGGCCGGTACTGAGTCGCTCTGCCGGGTGGATTACATTGTGGACGAGGATGGGACTCCACGATTGCTGGAGATCAATACCATCCCGGGGCTAACACAGACCTCGCTGCTGCCGAAGGCCGCCCGTCAAGCCGGCATTGAGTTCGATGAACTGATTTGGGGACTAATTGAACAGGCCCGGAGGCGCCAGCAGTGTCAAGCGGTGTAGGACCAAAAAATACCAGCAAGCGGGACTCCGAGGAATGGCGAATCTCCCGCTGGTTCAAAGGGGTTTTACCCGAGCGTTTCTACCTCAAGGAGAGCTTGATTATTCTGGTAGCTCTCATGGTTGGCTACTTTGCTTACGATTTTTCACAATACCTTCTCAACGGCGAGAAGTTTCAGGTGAGAGTGAAAATCGACGGGCTTGAGGCTTTATCCAGGGAATCCGTTCTTGATTCCATTCAGGACCGGGTTGGTACCGCCGACCGGCCTAAGAGTCTTCTTCAGGTCTCGGTGCAGGACGTACGGTCGAAGTTACTGACTGAAATCCCTCGATTGAAAACCGTGCGTGTCCGGAAGGATTATCCCGACGTGCTGCGGATTACGGTTACGGAACGCCGGCCGGTTGCCCTGCTTGCGAGAAAGAACAGGGGGAACGACGAGACTGTCTATCTTCCAGTTGACCGTGAGGGGGTTGTGTTTCGTCCCACTCAGGAGGAAGTCGAAAAACTGCCCGGAACGGTTCCGGTCGTGAAGGGATTTCCCCAGCTCGATCAGGGATCCACCTCCTTCAAGCGGCGCTGGAAAAAGGCCTTGAACGTCATTGATTCCGTCAGGAAACGTTTCTCGGGGCACCTGCTTGATTGGGTGCAAGTTCGGCCCGGTGGGTACGTAAAGATCCGTATCAATCACCCGAAAAAATTAAACGTACGGCTCGGGGAGGCTCAGTACGGCAAGAAACTGGATAAACTGAAGCAGATGATGCAGACGAACCAATTTCTCGACATAAAAAAATACGTAAACTTGTCCGAGATCAATAACGTAAGGGTTAGGTAGGATTAGATTATTTCTCGGATAAGACGCTAGATCTTTGCTGTGAAATCGATAGGATAAATGGTGTGAATGATGTGGAATGGAGTAGGGGAACGATCTAATTTTAGAACGACATAAGGACGGTGAAGGCCATGGCTGAGGGTAATATTGTAGCCGGTCTTGATATAGGGACGACCAAAGTTTGTGCGATCATCGGTGAAAAGAACGCCGACGGCGATATTGAGGTTATTGGCGTCGGTGAGACGGAATCCGACGGCTTGCGCCAGGGCGTGGTCACGAACGTTGAGGATACAGTTGGATCTATTTCCGACGCCCTCGAAGAAGCGCAGTTGATGGCAGGAGTTGATATAAATGGCGTCTACGTCGGTCTGGCGGGGGGACACATCCAGAGTTTAAACAGCAAAGGCGTTATTGCCGTTTCCAACGGAAGCCAGGAGATTACTCCCCGTGACGTCGAAAGGGTTATCGACGCGGCCACTGCCGTTTCAATCCCCCCCGACCGGGAATTAATACACATCATACCTCAGGAATTTTACGTGGACGGACAGGACGGAATCAAAGATCCGGTGGGGATGACTGGCGTTCGTCTCGAAGCGGAGGTTCACGCCGTAACAGCAGCCGTAACCTCGGCCCAGAACATTGTCAAAAGCGTTCACAAGGCCGGGTACGACGTTGAGGATATTGTGCTTGAACCGCTTGCGTCCAGTTACGCCGTCCTTGACGAGGACGAAAAGGAACTTGGCGTGGCCCTGGTGGATATTGGTGGGGGAACCAGCGACCTTGCTATCTTCTCCAACGGTTCAATTTACGATACTGAGGTCATCTCCATCGGCGGTGAACACGTTACACAGGACGTGATGAAAGGACTCTGTACCTCCTCGGCCGACGCTGAAACCGTCAAGATTAACCATGGTTGTGCTCAGGCCTCCATGGTCTCGGAGGAGGAAATTATTGAAGTACCGTCCGTCGGTGGTCGGGAGCCACGGGAATTACCACGGCGCCGGCTCTGTGAGATCATTGAGCCCCGCATGGAAGAAATCTTTCGCTTCATCGATCACCAGATCAAACAGTCCGGCTACAGTTCCGAAATAATTGCCGGTATGGTCTGTACGGGTGGAGCATCCGGGATGAAGGGAACGGTTGAACTCGGGGAGGACATACTCGATATGCCGGTTCGAATGGGTGAACCGTGGGGTGTTTCCGGACTCATTGATGTCGTCAGCAACCCGAAATACGCCACCGGTGTTGGGCTGGTCCTCTATGGTTTCGAACGGTCGGACAAGGATACTACCAGCTCCTTCGAAACAGGCGGGAATGTCTTCCAGGACGTTATGACTCGGATGAAACAGTGGTTCAGTGACGTCGGGTCCATTTTTTCTCCGTCGGCCAGCTGAGGGAGCGACCGACGGCAGGATTAATTCGAGGTGATTAACCCTTTATCAGCTGAACCAGAATTGGACTTTTTAACGGACAATTGAGTGCAGTCTTATTTATGCTTGTTTTTATTTCTCGATGGGAGGGAATTGAACAATGGAGAATGAGTTGTTTGAATTTCAGGAAGAGGAACAGACAAATCCGACGAACATCAAAGTCATAGGTGTCGGTGGGGGCGGTAACAATGCCGTTACCCGAATGAATGAGGAAGGCATCCGTGGGGTTGAATTCATAGCGGTTAACACGGACGTCCAGGATCTTAAGAACTCCACGGCCGACCAGACCCTTCAAATCGGAGAAGAAATTACAAATGGCCTGGGGTCGGGCGCCGACCCCAACGTCGGACAACGGGCGGCTCAGGAGAGTCGGGACGAAATACATAACGCCATCGAAGGCACTGACATGCTCTTTCTTACCGCTGGAATGGGAGGCGGAACCGGCACTGGTGCCAGTCCGGTGATAGCCGAAATCGCGGACGAAATGGACATTCTTACAATCGGTGTCGTCACCCGGCCCTTTGATTTCGAGAAGCAAAAACGAGCCAAGAAGGCCGAAGCCGGAATAAAAGCTCTCCGCAAACACGTTGATACTCTCATTATCGTTCCGAACCAGAGGATCTTCGACGTTGTTGACTCCTCATCGACCCCACTTCCCGAGGCGTTCCGAATTGCCGATGAAGTACTCAAGCACGGTGTTCACGGTATTTCGGAGGTTATTGTCGAAGATGGGCTTGTTAACCTTGATTTTGCCGACGTTCAGACGATTATGCGCAAACAGGGAGACGCACTGATGGGGATTGGCGAAGCCAGCGGCGAGGAAGCCGCCGAGAAGGCCGCCGAACGGGCCATCAACTGTCCTCTGCTCGAGACCAATGACGTGACGGGCGCACAGGGGATCATGGTTAACGTCGCCGGAGCCGATTCACTGACCCTTGAGGCCGTCGAGAAAATAACGCAGCACATCAACGAGAAGGCCGGACAGGAACCAGAAGTCATTAAGGGCGCCGTCTACGATCCCACCATGGAGGACCGGGTTCAGGTCACTGTGATTGCCACCGGTTTTCCCTCAGGGAATCAGCGTCAGCAGACGGCCGGACAGGCGGGTCAGAATCAGAAACAACAGCAGAACGTGCCGGATCGTGACAAAATCCTCAGTCCGAAGAAGGATAGCCCAGCGTTCGCCCGAAACCCTCAGCAGGATGATTCCACTGACGTTGAAGTCCCCGAGAATGATCCCGACGAACCCGAGGAAATTACCCCGGACGACGAAGAAGAGGACCTGAGTATTCCGACGTTCATGCGGGTCGGTAGCTAACGACCGTGCAGGGCCCTGCTTTCTGGCGGGCCGGAACCCCGGGCCGGATTCTTGAGGGCCGCTGGTTTGACGACCTGGCGGATTCTGCCGACCAGGAGACCGAATTTGAGGTAAACCTGGCATCGGCTCCACCGGACCGGGAACCAGCGGGGTGGAAGGGGTATCATCTCGAGACTGACGACCCGGCCGAAACACTGGAAAGACACTGGGATCCTCTTTATCCCCGTGGGTTGGGCACCAGTGATCAGAGCCCCCAGCTGATTGATCCAGCCACCGACGGTATGCTGTATTGCCTTGCTTTGCTGGAAAAGAATAATTTCGTTTTCTGTGACGCAAGGAAGGCCGGGGACTATTTTTTACGGGCGCTTCATACCCTCCCCTTCCGGGGCTGGCTTCAAACCAGCGAGGAGTCACCCCCGTATTATCAACCCGATCGCCATGCATTCGGACGCACGGGGCAGGACCCCGTTCTGGTAATGACACACGGCTACACGGGGAACCCCGATAACTGGTTGTTGCTGGCCGAGGAGTTTGATTCGCACTCCAGCGGTTACGCCGTTCCCCTTCTGCCGGGTCATGGGTTACCCCCTGAGGACTTTGCTCGTTTTGACCACCGTGATTGGCGACGGGGCATCAACCGTGAACTCCACTGGCTGAAGGATCATTCACGTCAGCTGATAGGAATTGGCCTGTCGATGGGAGGCGCTTTGAACCTGGCGAACTGGGAGATGTTTGACGCCATCGTAACCATAAATACGCCCTTCTATATGCCGGACTGGCGACGATTCTTCCTTCCCGTTCTCCATTGGCTCAAGCAGTACCATCGGTTTGAAGAGACGGAAAAAACGATTCCAGTAAACTCCCTGAGCTCCCTTTCCGAGGCTCTTTCCGAGGCCAGGGAAGAACTGGAGAAGATTGATGTACCCGTTCTGGTCATTAACCACCGGGAGGACCAGACGGTAACGGTCAATCACGGGGTCCGGTACAAAAATGCACTTCCCGAGGCCGACCACGAAATACTCGAGGAGGGAATACACGAAAGCCCCACGCAACCGGAGGTGGCCCGTACGCTGAAACAGTTAATCGTCGAATGGTTAAACAAAAAAGGGCTGGAAGTCAGTTAATCAATCAAGACTTATTCCTCGGGTGGGGTTCGGGTGACCCATTCGTAAGCGGACCGTCCGCTGCTAGTGAGTTCTTTTTGGAGTCCTCTGGATTCATCGCTGATAGTTAGTGTTAGATCGGCGAGTTTGCTGTTGTAGCACCAGAGTCTGGAGTCGTCGGTGTCGGTGTATTCAACGAGTGCGACGTCGGAGGGGGCCTCGGCTCGACCCTCCAGTTGAACACCACCGGAGGACGTTTTGAACGTCCATTGTTCCCGGTTGAATCCCGACTGAGACCGAATGATACTCACCGGCGAGCGGAATGTGTATTTTTCACCGTCCAGGAACAGTACGAAGGCCGATAACGGTGGGGTAACCGTTCCCGCGAGCTGAAGCTGGGCCGAAAGTCCCTCAAAGGCCGCGTCCGGGTGGTTGTCGAAGTTGTTGCAGTGCGCCCATCCCCAGGAGTTTCCGATGATTTTCTTTCCTTCTATGTGTCCGACCATTCCGGAAGCGTTATTGATCTCGTACTGGTCGTCTCCGTTCTGGATTGTCCCGGAGACGCTAAAGTCAAACAGACACGAGTTGTAGGTGCTGCCGGCCAGTCCAAGGGTTTTTAACAATTGAGGGACGTACCGAAACTGTCGTCCGCTGTTGGACCAGCTTAAATCCCAGCTCAATGGACCCGCAAAGCCGAGGGCATTGGATTCGTCCAGGTGACATTCCCCGAGATGAAAGACCTGGTTCTGACCGCGGAAACGGTCGATGTCATCAGTTCTCGGTATAATCACCTGGTTGCCAACCGCCAGGTCCGAAACATCCCAGACTTCCCGATCTCCTACAATTTCACCTTTGTCGAAGAGTATGGCCCAGCAGGAAGCCTCCTGTGTCTTCCCGTCCAGCAGGGTATAGCGAAACCAGAAGGCCTGCTCGGGAGCAATGTCGACTTTTCCGTACCAGACTTCGTAATACGGAGATTGACCGCTGTAGTTGCGCTTGAAGCCGTCTATCATGTCGATACACTCCAGTCACTCTGCCGTGTTCGGCGGTAAGATGATATGATTAAAGTGGTGGTATCGGCTGAACTTGTTAATCTCTTCTTGAGGAATTACTATAAAGAAAAGTTAAATCTTACGTTAGGAAACTCTTAATCTGCGACTAACTTTCCTTCTTCCTCAAAGGAATCAGTCTGAAATCGTCGGAGTAATGACATCAAGATTTCCTGGGACGGTACGATATCGATGGCTGAACGTCTGAACCTGGTCACCGGAGCGCTGGGCTTTACCGGTTCCTACTTATTACGAGAATTACTGGACCGTGGTCATAATGTCGTGGGGACGGATCTCCCAGCGGCGGTCGAGGAAGCATCCGATAACGATGTCCTCGCCAGTATCGGCCTCGATGTCGATCATCCCAACCTTGAACTGGTGCCGTCCAACCTGCTGGACCCTGACACGCTGACGTCCCTTTTTGAGCGACCAATTACTCACATATATCATCCGGCGTCCCTGTACGACTACTCGGCACCGATGGAGACCCTGAGGAAAGTTAACGTCGAAGGAACAAGAAACCTGCTCAACGCCTTCTCGAACGAGGACATAGAGCGATTTGTTCACTGGAGCACCTGTGGGGTGTTCGGAAAACCAAGAACTGCCGCCGATAGCAAGGACACTAATTTACCCTTTACCGAGAGCGAAAATCCCTCACCGAAGAATACTCCACTCGACTACGACTCACCCCCTGACACAAAACTGGTCAACGATTATTCGGTGACGAAGTGGGAACAGGAACAGATGATGTGGAAGGAGCACAGGGAGAATGACCTCCCGCTAACCGTGATTCGTCCGGCCCCCATTTACGGCCCGGGCAGCAGTTACGGTCACGGTGGCATTGTTCTGGCGGTATCCTACGGTCTGGTCCCAGCCATTCCGGCGGACTCTAAAAATTACATAACCACCTCCGTCCACGTCGAGGACGTTGCGCGGTTTGCTATTTTTATTTCCGATCGGGAGGAGGGCCTCGGCGAGGATTATAATCTGGCCGACAATAGCATAATTTCCTACCACGAGTTCATGCACTTTATTGCTCTGTTATGCGGCCGGAACATGTATGATATTCCCTTCGTCAAAAACACGATGATCAAGCCAATCTTCACCCGGGCAGCTCGGATCTGGAACTGGCTTGAGGACAACTATAATATTCCCCGGGTACGTGTGTTTGAAATTCAATCCGCCGTCTACATGAGCTCCAGTTACTGGATCAGTAATCGCAAGGCTCTCAAGACGGGTTTCGATTATAATTACCTGGACGTTAAGGACGGTCTTAAGGACCTGACGGCCTGGTTTCGCAAAATGGGATGGATGAACAATGCCGAACAGGTCTTTGTGGTTAGTCCCGATGGTTCTAAACGTTCGTAACAGCATGAGTTTCAACTGATTTTCATCTTTACAAGGCGGTTGTAAGCAATGAGCGAACGACTTAATTTGGTGACAGGAGCGACTGGATTCACCGGATCTTACGTGTTGAGGAAACTGCTTAACGACGGACAGAAAGTAATAGGTACTGATTTACCGTCCGAAATTGAAAAAGCTCACGAAAGTGACGTCTTCCCGAACATTGGACTGGATCTTAATCATCCTAACCTCGAACTGATACCGTCCAACCTGCTGGAACCCGAGAGTCTCGAGCCGCTTTTCGAGCGTTCCGTGACCCACGTCTTTAATCCGGCCTCGCTCTACGATTACAGCGCCGACATCGAGACCCTCCGAAAGGTTAATGTCGAGGGAACCGAAAACCTACTTCCACTTGCCATCGAAGCCGATCTGGAACGATTCATTCACTGGAGTACCTGTGGCGTTTTCGGCAAACCCCATACGGCTGCCGAAGGGGCCGAGAGGAATAACCTTCCCTTCGACGAGGAATCCTCAAGTCCTAAGAATACACCCCCGGAAGCCGACGGACCGGAGGGGACTGAACTCGTCAACGATTACTCCGTTACGAAGTGGGAACAGGAAAAACTAATGTGGCAGGCTTATCGGGAAAATGATCTCCCTCTGACAGTAGTCCGTCCGGCCCCTATCTATGGTCCCGGTAGTAGCTACGGACACGGTGGTATTATCCTTGGCATCGCACAAGGCCACGTGCCCGCCATACCGGCCGACTGCAAAAATTACATTACAACCTCCGTCCACGTGGAGGACATCGCCGGGTTTGCCTGTTACATAGCCGACCAGGAGGAAGGCCTCGGGGAAGATTACAATGTCGTTGATAACAGTATTATTTCCTACCACGAGTTTCTGCATTACATAGCGTTGCTCTGCGGCCGGCGAATGCGCGACATTCCGTTTGTCTCGAATTCGCTGGTTCAAAAACTGCTCAAAGGAGCCTTGAGTGTCTGGCAGACCCTTGAGAAAAACTTTGGTATTGCAAGACCGAGGGTATTCGAAAGCCAATCCATTAACTACATGGTATCAAGTTACTGGTTGAGCAACCGCAAGACGCTTGAGGCCGGTTACGAATACAATTACCCGGACGTTAAGGAAGGACTTAAAGACACAATAGAATGGTTCCGGAAAATGGGCTGGCTCAACGACAGTTCCAAGGTATTCACGGTCAGTCCCGGCGGCTCGAAACCGGCGGACGACGAAAAATCCCCCGATGAAGTCGATTTGCCCGGTGAAAGCTCCTCCACCAATGGAACTGCGGAGATCGACCATGATCCATCAGTTGAAGTTCCTACAAACGGTTCGGAACCGGAGGATGAATCCCTTAAGAATACCTCCTGATACTGCGTCCTTTTTTCGGGGTATGACGGGATCCCTGACCCTCGTACCGATTGGATCGGGAAACGCCGTCGATCGGGATTAATATGTCAACGGAAGGCCTGAAGACGTCTTTATTCCAAAATTGGGAGTAATTCATGAATATTAACTTTAAGCGGATCCTTGTTATTTCGGTCGTGGTAGTTCTTGTAATCGCGGCGGGCCTTTACTTTCAGGATCGAGGCCCCGAGGAACAGTCCAGACCAACCCCCGAGGAAGAGACCAGTCGGGAAGTCACCGGAGATCAACCGGAACAAAAACTTGATACTGAATCACCGCAGAAATCCGAGGCACCCGAGCAGGAGCTTTCAAATGCTGGTACGACTTTCCCGGTCAATGGCAAGCTCCGTTTTCCCGGTGAACAAAAACCCGTTCCTCTCCGGGTTGAGGTTTTCTTTTTCAAAACCGAAACTCCGCTTCCCGATAGCATAAAATCGAAACTTGACGAATTGAATTTCGAGGAAGCCGTGAAACTCTACATTCAGGAGCTCAACCAACGAAAATCCACTCAAATCACCCGTGAGTTTTTGGAACAATCCCGCCAGACTCGGACGGTTCGTAGCGATACCCTCGGAAACTTTCGCCTTGAGGACGTCCCTCCTGGAATTTACGGTGCGCGGGTAAAATCAAATGACTGGAGTGGCAGAACCGAGCGCCTGTCTTATCAATCCACCGGTTCCAGTCCTTCGATGGAGTTGTCCGTTACTCCCCTGGTAGAATTGTCGGGCCGTGTGACCGACCAATCCGGTGTTGCCCTTTCCGGAGCCACCGTGCAAGCGGAAAATCTTGCACTTCGAACTCGGACCGACGGTAGTGGACGGTTTGAATTATCCGATATTCCGAGCGGGGTTAAGGTCGGACCAATTACTATTAGCAAAGAGGGGTTTCAGTCTAAAACTGTTTCCATCGGCTCGCTTGGCCCCGATCACGAGCGGTCAATTGACGTTTCACTTCCCAGCTCGGGCCAGGCCTCCGTGACGATCAACGTAGTCGATCAACAGGGGAATCCCGTCGATAGGGGCCTCGTTCACTTGTTGCCCCTGTATAAGGACAACACGCCCCTGAAGGAAAAGTTTTCCGACACACCTCTGATGGAAATCGACCAGCAGGTCCTACTGAATACCCGATGGGTAGAATCAATTCGGGGTACGGG
>JBDGPI010000052.1:7875-8471 GCA_042219765.1 Salsurabacterium abyssinicum (SeqCode) | reverse complement strand
AACAACCTCCGACCGGGTCCGTATCAGGTCATGCTGATGCGGTCCGATTACCTGGCCAAACCCAGGACCTTAAAACTCAGTGCTGATCGGACGAAGACCGTTGAACTTCGGGCGAGTAAAAGTCAGCAAGTTACCGTACGGTTCATCGACAAAGCAAGCGGCAAACCCCTGAGGCGGGTACGCCCGCTCTTCAGTTCGTTTGACCAATCCGGTAAACGGCTTGCCCCCGGACTTCAGGTCAACGAAATTCCCCAGCCCGGAGTTGTAGAGGGAGTAGTTCCCCCTAACACTCATCGGTTAAAAATTGATCTGAACGTTCCGGAAGGATACAGTGTTACGCCCAGTGAGGTAGAATTCGGGCGCGATGAGTTTCCCGAGATTACGGTGAACGCTGAGGTGCAGGAAAGTAAGGAGGACGTAAGTCCTTACCAGAACGTTTTGCTTAACCTGGATGAGTCGGATCAGAACGGTCTGACGGCCGATGATGTTATCAGGGCTCAGGTGAACTTCTGGAACAAAGAATCCAGTGTTATCTCGTACCGGGAAACAGGCGGCAAGGAACTCCTGGATCGGACTCACAACGTCAAATATGGGGA
>JBDGPI010000052.1:2971-7865 GCA_042219765.1 Salsurabacterium abyssinicum (SeqCode) | reverse complement strand
TTGGTGCTCTTAAAAGCCACCGTCATCGATACACATTTCTTGAGAGCAAACGTGTCGAGCGATCGGGAAAGGAACAGGAACTGACGTTTCAACCCGTCCAGGCCGGGACGCTGAAAGTGAAAACTACGTCAGGGGCACTATCATCACTTTCCATGATACGAATTGGGATGGTTCCTTTTGGGATCGAAAATCCCGATGCGGATCCCCCAGGACCCAGGGAGTACCCCACTCCGCTGGTGAAAACGCTCAGTTCTCAGTTCAAAACCTCAACGTTCGAGTACGTACCGCCGAACCGTGACATCAATCTGATTATACGCAGGGACTTAGAATCCGGCGGCAAGCGATTTAACATTCGTTCACTGGCTCCATTTTCACCGGGGGAAAGTCGGACACTCAGTATCCGCTGAACAAATAAGTTCGGTCATAGGAACAATTTTCATCGAAAAACACCTATTGAACGGTTGGATCCACGTTTTTGAGAAAAAATTTGACATCCCTCAGGACGTGGCTTATAAATACGAAGGTGAACACAAGAGGCACTAACACGAAGGTAAAGCAACGGGACACTCCTTCTCCTCTTTCACTTTTTATTCTCACTGGTTATCGGCAGTGTCATTGGGGGCTGCAGGTTAACTGTACTGGATGGCCCTTGGGGCCAATGTGACTCCCCAAACTGCCGCTACGTCAGTGGAGGAGCGTCCTGGTAGCAATCAGAGTGACGAGAACTGAATTAGTTTGATGGTGCTAACGAGCTACGATCTTATCTTTTCAAACGGTTGTGATTGACAGTGCTTCCCGTACGCGCATCGTTAAAGTCGTTCGTGGTTGCTCTCGTTTTGGTTGCATTCTTTGCTACATCCAGCGCCTTTGCTATTGACTACAAGTACATAAATAATCCAAAGGAAGATCTCGGCTCGGACGGTAAGAAGATCAAAATCATTGAAGGTCCTCTCGCCGGTGCTCCCAATTTCACCAAACCCGACAAAACCATGACAATTGAACTGGATGATGGGGCATCGATCGACAAACCCTTGAGCGTTTGGTTGAAGCCAAGTTTCGGGGAAGCCCGAGAGAAGGTTAACCTCAACGTAACGAACATATCCAACAATCAGCCCAGTGATCTCTGGCCGAACCGTCAGGTAACGAAAGTCACAGTCGAACTTCCCTCCCTGAACAGTGATTTCAAGCCTGGACTCTACGACGTCCACGTTAAGTGGAAGGAATACTGGGGTCTGATTACCAAGAAGGACTTAGAACCGCGAGCCGTTAATGTCGTCAAAAGCTACCCGGATGACCCTAAGGTTGCATTAATCGGTGATCCGCAGGTTGGTGACCCACGAGCACTTCTCGAAGCCACGAAGGAAACCTTTAACGATGGCGATCTCGAGGTCTTTGAAATGACCTGGGATGAGGTCATTGGTGACCTTTCACCTGGTGACCGTTGGGCTGCTTTCCAGAAAACAATTCAGGAAATCAGCGCTCAGGACCCCGATTTCGTTGTCTTTAGCGGGGATTTGATGATGGGCGTAGAGTACGGCTACGAGTTCGAGGATGCCTATCGCCTTCTGAACCAGTTTAAAGTTCCCACCTACGTTTCGCCCGGTAACCACGATGCTTACAACCATGCTCTGGGCCCCGACGGCCAGAAGAAGTGGAAGAAGTACTTCGGGCCACTCTATTACAGTGTTGACATTGGATCCGACATTCACCTCACGAGCATAAATTCCTTTGATTGGTCGAGCCTCGAGCGAACGGCCCTTAGAGTTGCCTCCACAATCTGGGGCGGTTCCGTTAACGACAAGCAACTCGACTGGCTTGAGACTGATTTGACCAGTTGGCGTTCCAATAATCCGGACGGCATGCTGCTCACGTTTGCGCACCACGATCCCTCGTGGGAACAATCGCCGACTGTCCTTGATTCGCTGATCGATCTCGAGATGCCTCAGGATCAACGCTGGAGTGGTGACAACCGGCTGGAATTGAGGAAACTTCTCAACAAAGCCAAAGTTGACGCTCACCTTGCCGGTCACATTCATGGTGACGAACTCTCCCGTTACATCGACGACGGCAGTCAGTACGGGAAGCTTGCACTGACGTTGGAGAACGACTGCGTGACCGAAGTTGATCCCGAGAAAGGCGATCTCAACGATGATCGCAGCATTGAAAAATGTAAGGAACTCGAGGACATGGACAATTCCGAGGACAATCAGTCCCGGCTGCGAAGCGATTTACGGGATTACAACAACGGTCCACTCTTCGTGAAGACGACGACTGTGTCCTCCTCCACAGGTGATTATTGGGGTTGGAGGATGGTTGAGATGAACCGGAACGACGGATACTACTCCTGGTGGTACGGTTATCAGCGAGGCGGTATTGATCCGTCTATCATGAGCTACCCGATGACCAAATCCCACCGGAACCAGGCCGTGAAGAACCAGACCCTCAGCTGGTTGACGGGACAGACCATCGACCAGGAGCTCCGGGACCTCGGCCTCTACTCCTCACCGTCCTACATGCTCGACGTTCAGAAAGTGACGGACAATGCTACCCGGGAGACGTTCTCCGTTGAGAACAACCTCAAAACCCCGGCCTCCGGTGAGCTGATCATGTCACTGAATACCTGTTCGTCGATCTCGGTCACGAACGGTGACAAGATCTGGACCCGTGAGGACAAGGACGCGGAACGAACTGACGTCAAAGTCGGTTATTCCGTGGACGCCGGTCAGACTATTGAGATTACCGCCAACAGCTGGGAAGGTACCAGCAGCTGCGATGATTCATCGTCCTGGTGGTAACACTCGCATAAGACTCGGCTAATTTTCGGCAGGACGGAGCAGGAAAAGTAATACTCGATCTGTTCCGTCCTGCCGGATTTTTTTTATTTCCATCGAATCCCATGGATCGTCTTTTTGATTAACGCAGTCATTCTTTTGGATAATTTGGCTTAATTTCCTGCCTCCGGCAAATCTGACTTCCAGCGTTCCGGTGATCTGACAGTTACAACCCAGTTGTCCCCTGGATACTCGGGGAAGCCGGTAAGACATCATTTCTATGGGGGAGCGAATACCAAAAAACTATTCCTAATCAATTGATATCTGACTTGAGCTATCGGAAATTCTAACCTACCAATTTAAGTCTTTCCCCCAACACCTATGATGCTTCATGTCACGTTAATCCACCCCTCAATGAAATTTTTTTGTGTTTTTTAACGTCTTATGAAGTAGATTCTTTTGGTGTCTTCGTGGAATCTTGGTCCTCTGGTGAATACGAGAAGCTTTTAACTATCGATTGGGACTACCAGGAACTATTTACTCGACTGAGACGGTGGGGAACAGTTAACCAGCGCTTTTTGAGGTTTAGGTCGTCCGTTGGTTCCGACAGCCGCGTTAACGTTGAATGCAGCACTTGAGGGACTTTTTTCGGGATTTCCGTCCAACTGCTCGGGTTAGTTAAGGGGCATTACAGAAACTCAATCACGGTAACGTTTCGAAGGCATTTTGACTAATCTTAAACAGGTTAATTGATTATTTCTTGCTTGAGGTGTTTTGCTCCGGATTCGACGTCCATGGCCTTTTTCAAGTCGTCGTTAGGGATGCGTTGACTTGAAGGTACTTTAGCCGCCTCCAGGATGCCCTGGGCAATCTGGGTTGTATCAGTACTGCTTGTCTTAATCGAGAGCGGCGAGTCCTCGAGGAAGGTGTCGATACCCCGATGGTGGCGCGTGTGTACGGCCGGTACACCCATCGCGAGCGCATGATAAACAAGCGTCGAAGCGTCCCCGGCCAGCGGGATGTCAATGACAGCCAGGGCTGACCCGATGGTTGAATCGTAATCTTCACTGGGAACCCAGTCGTTAAACTCTATTTGCTCTCCGAGTTGCTGACTTTCGGCGTACTCTTCCAGGTAACTTTTACCGTCTCCTCTACCGAAAATTTCAAGCGTAAAATTCCCGGGCTGCCACATTTGCATCGGATTGCGGCCGTCCCAATCCTCCCGCCGCTGCGTCCCTAAAAGATTTACGAAGAGGTAGAATGCGTCTATCAGGCGTTTGACGTTCTGTAATGGTTCATAAGGTCCCATAGCAACAATTTTTTGATCGGGATCGGACGTCTTTCCACTTCCGATGGCAGCGACGGGGCTTATCAGGGTCGGCTCCCGTCCGTATACGTCCTGGACGGGTTTGCGCAGCCGGTCGTCATAGATAAAAATATCCTTGGCCCCTTCGACCGCATTCCGGTCAAGCAGCCGCTGGTAAGTCTTCCTGATCGTGTACCAGGGGTAGTAGCATAGTTCCAGCAGACTTTCCAGAATGAGTTTGCGATCCTCGGAGAGGTAAGCCGGAAGCCGTCCCAGCCAGTTGCGTTTTTTACGCGGATACAGGTCCCAGGGAATGTAGGGCATCAGGACGGAGTAATTGTTCACGCCGGCCTGATAGGGCCAGTAGTTAGCCGGGTAGGGACCACAGAGGGTTGGTGCGGATGGGTCGAGTTTTGATCCAGGGGAGGATGAGACGGTTACGTGGTTCTCTATTGCCGGAAAAAACGTTTCGTCGTAGTCCGTGGCATACACGGATACTGCTTCGTTGCGGCTGCTTAGCCAACCGGCGGTCAGGCCAACCTGAAGATCCAGTCCCCACGGACGTGTTAGATGGTCGACGACAATTTGCACTAAAACGACCTCAACGAATTTGACATAAAGTATTGTAGACTTTCAGGAATCGGAACGTGAGTTAATATTGAAGCAATTCCTTAGTACATTGGGCGAAAAGTTTATCACACTCTAACCTAGAGCCGATAGCTGACGAGGTGGTTCAGTTGACATTAGAAGAACTTTTTGACGCAAGCAAACAGATTGAATTAACAAACGCTCGTATTTACGCTCAGTTCAGTCTCGG
>JBDGPI010000052.1:0-2956 GCA_042219765.1 Salsurabacterium abyssinicum (SeqCode) | reverse complement strand
TTTCTGGGAAGAGGCGAGCAAAGAGGAATGGGAGCATTATATTCGAGTTAACTTTGGGCAAAAACTCTGTGCCGAAAATCTTGACATGCAGCAGGACGTCACTGAAATGTCCGCCGATCGAATCGCCTCCGCCTGCCATAACCTTCAGAATTACGAGGAACGTGTCAGTGAGGGGGATATTTCCCTGGAGGACGCGTTTCGTATTGCCATCGACATGGAGACCGGAGAAGCCAATTTCGTTTATCATACGATTCTTGAATACATCCGAGAAGCCATCGACAAGAGCGGAAAAACCTATCTCTACCAGCGAATTGAGGACGTTGAGGAGGACATGGACGAACATGTTGAAGAATTTATCGACGCCATGAAACGCTTCAACCTGGACCCCAGCCTTATCCAGGAAGCTACCCAATCGCTTTCGTCCTAACTTAAGCTGTTCGGACTCGAGCAGCTCCGTGCGGCTATCCACAGGTGTCATTCCACCCCATGATGATCGTTCTTACTACTGTCCTTGTTGTTGCAGTATTTCTTGGAGTCTACCTGTTTTTGAGCAGTAACACCGGTAGCGACAAGGTCACGGCCGTCCGTAAAACTCCCGAACGCCAGGTTGAGGATCTCACTGTTGAGGAGTTCCATGAACTTGCAAGGGATCATCTTTCCGACCAGGGTTACGAGTTCAGTGAAGCCGGTGAAGGGTACTACCTGGCAAATAAGACGGATCAGGTGTATTACGTTCGAATCGATCCAGCCGCCGAGTGCCGGGACCCCCGTACGATGAATGAATTAATTATGAACGTTCGTCAATCCCCGGCCGACACTGGGCTGATCGTGACGACCAGAGCCATCAAGGGTCAGGCCTATTCACTGGCGCAGCGGACCGACATGGATATTCTTACCCCGGAGGATCTGGTGCGCGACCAGCGGACTGATGAAGACACCTGAGGACAAGACCACGGGTCACTCAAGGTTGACTCTCCTTTGTTCCCAGTGTCTTTTTAGCCAGAGAACCTATAGTCCCCGGAGTTTGAATGGACCCAAAGCAGACAGTTGAAAGCGGGCAGCTTGAATTCGTAATTTGCCTTGACTCCTACCTGATTGTTGCTGCTGAACACCCCGTGACATTCAGCTTGAGAGTAATTACCGTTACGGCAGGGCATGTTTGTTCTCCGTCTTATCCTATGGCAAACTTTGCCTCCGTTAATTCAACAAAGATTACTCTTTACACTGGTTGCTCAGGAGAACGGATGAACCAACCTGGATGAAAGGGTTGTATCAATCGGACGCTATCGTCATCTGGCCTGGATAGTACCGCTCGGTCTGGGTCTTTTTTTGCGTTGCTGGGGTCTTGGGGCGCCAGGACTCTGGCACGATGAAGCACTATCCCACTATTACGCCTCGCAGGATCCTGGTTGGATCCTCCATTACGCCGCGGGCCCAATTAATCATCCTCCTCTTTTTTTTCTACTTCTAAAAGGCTGGCTGAGCCTGGGACCGACCTATCATCAGGCTTTCGTTGAAGGTCTGAATGTTCTCGTGGCACTTGCCGGACTTGGAATCGTTTACCGCTGGATACAGGTTTTGAGGGATTGGCGCTGGGCCACATTCGGGGCCGGTATACTGGCTCTGCACCCGTTTCACGTTTACTTCAGCACTGAACTTCGAATGTACGCCCTGGCGGCATTCGCGGTAACAGCCATGGTGTATTTCGCGGTGCGTCTGATAGGTCGGCAGGGTAGCGATACCGTAAACTGTTGGGGGTGGACCCTGGCAAGTCTCGTCTGTGTTTATACCCACTCGTTTACTCTACTCCCGGTTATACTCTCCGTCCTCTGGCTGGGTGGTCGATCATTTAAGACGGGGCGATACAAAAAGTTTCTGTGGAGTCTGCTGGTGCTAATCCTGGGATATGCACCCTGGGGGATCTTCGTGATCCGTCAGGCTTTGAGAATTTCCGGGGATTACTGGTTGCCTCCCTTCCAGTGGGATTTTCTCTGGACGCTGGCACTCTGGTTTTCGGGCTATATCGGACCGAAGGGGGCTGGTCTTTACTACTGGGGGATTGTGTCGATGGCCGTGGCAGGCTTTTTGTTTCCACTATCATTAAGCTTTTCGGGGATTGATCGCTCGGATCTGGGACTGGTCTGGCTGGTTGTGCTGGGTCCGATAACACTTGCTGTGATGGTTTCCCTGAGCGGCCAATCCGTTTTTCTCTACCGGGTCTTTTTTCCACTGCTTCCAATTTTGCTGTATCCACTAGTGGTTGGTTACGATCTAATGCCCTTTCGTGTTGCTGTGGTTAGCTGCGGTCTACTGGGGTTGCTCCTTGTGACTGAAACGGTCAACCTCAAGAACAATCCTCCCAACCAGTACGCTCGTGATACGGCTGACTGGATAACCAGGAATCTTGATCGGGACATGATTGTCCTGCACACGAGTGGGAAAACGTATTTTCCGTCCCGGTTCTATCATCAGGGTGGTAGTAACGAATTTTTTGTCGGAGCCCGGGACCATCTTGGGGTTTCGCTGACACCATCGATGAAGAGAAATCTCGGAAACACCAGGCCGGTCCTGATTGTTTATCCCGGTGAGGAAAAACCGGAGTGGGTTCAATCACTCTCGAACCGGGTCAAAAGCAGCAGACGGTACAGTGAGAACGGACGCACATTTGAGGCCCTCGTTCTCCACGCGAAGTCCTGAATAGGGCCAGGTTTTACACGTGACCACACCAGCCCATGCACATCCTGATACAACGGCTATCGTATAGTAAGCTTCAGGGACGAGGTTTTTCTTCCAGTGTCTCCATGCCGGAGTTAGTCGTTGATTACCGTCGTCATCCATCGACCAATAACCGCAGGTTTTGATTCCTTTACCGTCGAGTGTGTAATCATGTCCACCTGGATTTATCACCATGATCTGGATCCTTTCTTAATTCAATTTACTGAGACTATAGGAATCC
>JBDGPI010000051.1:5739-9393 GCA_042219765.1 Salsurabacterium abyssinicum (SeqCode) | reverse complement strand
GAGCGATCTTTGCTCCGCAGGGGATGACCCCTGGCCCTAAGGAATGGCCTTTGGCCACAGGCCCGGCTGGGGGGAATCCGTGACCGCAGGGAACCCCGTCGGGGGGCGACAGATAACCCCCCGGCGGGGTGTGGAAGCCAAATCGACAGATCGGGACCAAAATGGGACCATTAATGGATCATATTGAAGGTGAGAAAACCGTTATACCGGGTCAGATACTGACCGTGATTTCGGGATGTGCTAATTACCGACTACCCAAAAAAGTTATCCAACAACACAACCGTCTAGGGCAATATTGTTATATCTTTTTTTGAGTTTCGATCGTCTTTCCGGCTTGCTTCCATTGCCCGAAACCGTCTTTTAGGTGACCGACTGTCTCAACCCCCGCTTTCTTGAGCAGACTCGCGGCCAGGGAGGAACGATAACCCGTTCCGCAAACTGTATAAATCGGTTCTCGTTCGTCCTTGCTGACTTCCTCGACCTTTTCCGGAAGGCGTCCAACCGGAAGGTTAATTGCTCCCGGCACGTGCCCCTCGGCGTATTCCCGTTCGGTTCGAACGTCGATAACCATGCCTTGAGGACCTTTTTTTTCCAGTTCATCGGAGGTTAACTGCTCGACGGTCTCGGTGGGATACCCACGGTTGGTCCAGGCTTCAAATCCACCCTCCAGGTAACCCGCAACCTCGTCGAGTTCAACCCGAATCAACTTGCGGTAGGCAACCTCCATCTCATTCTCACCCATTGATTCGTCTCCGATCAGGTAAATGGGAGTATCGTACGGGAGCACCCACGGTGCCCACATATTGAGCTTGGGCGTTAAACCAATGTCGTAACTACCGGGGATGTGTCCGCTACCGAAGGATTCCTGGTCCCTTAGATCCAGCAGAACGGCGTCATTGTTGTCGCCCGTGAGCTCCTGGTACGTCGAGACGATTTTGGCTTCCGGGGGCTGGATGGGAAGAACCGGATCGGCCCCCTCACTGTTTGTTGCTTTCATGCGTTTGTAGTAGGGTGGAAAGTCACCGAGCGCGTCGAAAACTGATTCAACGAATTTCTCTTTTGATTCAATTGAAAAATAGCGATTGCTTTCCAGCTCTCGCTCAAGGGTGGATTCCGGGGAGTCGTCCATCCCGGCACCGCAGAGGGAACCGGAACCGTGAGCGGGATGAATGCTCAACTCACCCGGGAGGTCCATGGATTTTATTTTCTGGACACTTTCGTAGAGTTTTCCGGCCAGCGGAGTCTTGACATCCTCCCCAATTAAATCCGGACGGCCGAGCGAACCCACGAACAGAAAATCCCCGGTGAAGAATTTCGTTGGCTGTCCCTCGTTTCCATCGGGGTAAAGCAGATAGGACAAATGTTCCGGGGTATGGCCGGGCGTATGGACGGTTTTGAGAATTAGCGATCCAACGTTAAGTGTATCACCGTCCTCGAGAGCAACGCGATCGTACGTCGCCTGGTACTTTTCGTCCTCGTCGTAGGCGCTCAGGTAATGCGGTACACCTTCCGTTTCGGCAAGTTCATGGGCCCCCGAGGCGTAATCCGCGTGCAGGTGAGTTTCGACGACCCCATCCATGTTTAAGTCGTTCTTCTCAATCCATTCCCCGTATTTATCGGTGTCGCGGCGAGGATCGATCACCACGGCATCCTTTGTCTCTTCATCACCGACGACATAAGAAAAATGGGAGAGACCGTCCTCGACAAAGCGTTTGAATATCACGGGTATCGTCCTTTCTATTGGTCTTCCGTACTCGTGGAGTTCGGGAGGGATCCAAGATTGTCAAATCGTTTTTCCATGTATCCGCAGACGTAATCGCAAATCATCATGACGTCCTCACTCGCGATCACGTACTTCCGGGAGGTACCTTCCTTGCGGGCTTCAACCAACCCTTGATCCGCCATGAAATTAAGGTGTTTGGAGATGTTTGCCTGACTCGTACCAACGGCTTCCTGTAATTCCTGCACGCTGACACCGTCGCCGCCGGCTGCCATTTCACGGTGCAATTCCCGGAGAATTTGGAGTCGCGTTAAGTGAGCGAACGCCTTGAAAACTTCGGCGATGTGTTCGAGGAACTCGTCCGAGTAATCAAAATCATTCAAATTTAATCCACCACTTTCTTTTTCATTTAACAATATAGTAATATAACGATTAAAGAATAACAAGAGGCCCAAAATTGCCTAACTCATACTCGAAATAAGGAGACCGAAAGCAATGACCACGTCCGACCAAACCAAACCCGACAAACATCTTTCGGGCGAAGGACACGCCCACCATCAGTTTAACCCGGCTCGGGCCGAGGAATTTCGTGAACCGGACCGACTCCAGGCCCTGAAAATTCCGGAGTTGCTTCAAACGCTATCGATACAACCAACCGATCACGTACTGGATTTGGGAACCGGCAGTGGTGCCCTGCTTCCACAGCTATCATCGGCGATTCCCGAAGGGGTTGTCATCGGCGCCGACATTTCTACTGAAATTCTTAACATGACGCGCGAGTACGTGCAAGAAAAGAAACTCCAGAACGTCACACTGCTCCGGAATGATCCCGATCAACTATCACCACACGACGAAACCCAGGACACCGTTCTCATTGTCTCGAGCCTCCATGAATTCTCCGAACCCGAACCAATGTTATCCGAAATCCATCGGGTTCTAAAACCCGGCGGCCAGCTTGGCATCCTCGAGTGGCGACAGGCCGAAACACCCGAAGGTCCGCCCCTGGACCACCGATTTGACGCCGGGACGATCCGGAACTGGCTTGAATCCGCCGGCTTCGAGGACACCACCGTCCAGCAATGGAGCTCGGAAGGCTACGACCTTTACCGAGCGTATAAATAAAACTGATACACGGTTGGTGCGTTCGGAAGGGATCTCCTTGGTTTATATCTTTTTAACTATATAGTTATATATGTAGCAATGATGAAGGTCATAGAAACTCGGCCTCGACTCAATCATAGTTAACTAGACGTTCCTTAGTAGTTATTAATCGACACGACAAAAAAGGAGTCCCGATCATGGACGAGGATCAACTAACATGGAAAAGTAAACTGCCACGGTACTCAATGGATCATCCGGGGGTCATTTTCAGCATCGTCGTTGCGGCCATGGTCCTTTCGGTGGCCGCCATGCCCTGGATCAAAATTAATACGGATCCCGAGGACATGCTACCCGAAGATCATCCCGTCCGGGTGCAGAACGACCAGCTCAAAAAAGATTTTTTCCTGAACGACATCGTTGCCATTGCCATTGAAGCACCGGACAACTCCACGGAAAAGTCCCTGGCCCGCTTGAAACGGGTCAAGCAACTAATCGAACACATCAAACAGCAGGACGGTGTTATTTCCCAGGATATCATCAGCCTCTACACCAGCGACGATATCGAGGGTATCTCGGGAGGTATTGACGTGGACCGCATGCTACGGTCTCCTCCGTCCAACGAGAAGGAACTCAATCAGGTCCGGGAGCGTTTGAAAAGCCACCCCATTCTCAAGGGTATGATCTACAACCCCGAGACCGGGGGACTCGCGGTCTACGTGCCCGTTGAGAAGAAAAAATACAGTTACGACGTTCGGACGGCCGCTCGAGAATTCTGGGCGGAGGTTCCGGACCGTCTCGGTAAGCTTCACGTTACGGGCCTTCCCGTTGCCGAG
>JBDGPI010000051.1:0-5698 GCA_042219765.1 Salsurabacterium abyssinicum (SeqCode) | reverse complement strand
TCAAACAGATGGCGATTTCGGCCCCCCTGGCCTTCGTTGTCATCGGTATTTTGATGTACTGGTTCTTCCAGAGCCTGTCGCTGGTTTTCTGGTCGCTGTTGCTGGCCGTCTTTACGGTCGTGATTACGATGGGCTCGCTGATTGGACTGGGCTTTCCGGTACATATTATGAGCTCGATGATTCCAATCTTTCTCATGCCGATCGCCGTCGTGGACAGTATTCACATCCTTAGCGACTTCACCGACCGACTTACACCCGATGCAAGTTCCAAGCGAGTCATGGCCGGCGTTTACGAGGACATTTTCTTCCCGATTCTCTTCACGAGTATCACCTCGGCCTCCGGGTTCATCTCCCTGTTCGCCACCGGCATCCCCCCCGTTGAAGTCTTCGGTGTCGCCGTGGGCTTCGGAATTCTTCTGGCATTTCTGCTGACGCTGGTTGTTCTTCCGGCCGGTGCCTCCGTCTGGGAGCCCCAAGCCCTGGAGGAGGGGGAAGGAACCTTACTGGCCAGAATTTTAAACTGTCCTCCCGACGGATTTTGTCTCTCCCGGGATTACCCTCGAACCGTTGTCCTGGTCCTGATCGTTCTGCTCGGTGTCGGCATTTACGGAATGACCCTGATCGAAGTGAACGACAATCCGACGCGGTGGTTCTTCGAGGATCATCCCATCCGTCAGGCCGACCAGTACATTAACCAGACCTTCGCCGGATCCTACCCGGCCTACATGGTCCTCTCGAAGGACGAAAAAAACGCCTGGACCGAGCCGGAGTCACTCAAAAAACTCGAAAACCTCACGAACAAAATTGAGTCAATTGATCAGGTCGGAAAGACCACGGCACTGAACGACCTCGTCTCGAAAATTCACCACGAAATTCTCATGGACCGGGCGACCGGCTCGCTGCCATCATCCCCGCGAGCGGTAAGTCAGTACCTCTTCCTGTACGAGAATAGCGGGAATCCTCAGGACCTTTTCCGTCTGGTGACGCAAAATTACGACCAAGTCAACATCTGGTTCAACCTGAAAAGCGGCGACAATAAGGCCATGGCCCAGGTCAAGGAACGCAGCGAAGCGCTCCTGGATGATTCGGGACTCGAACTGTCGAAGCCTCCCGAGTGGGCCGGTATTACCTACGTAAACCTCGTCTGGCAGAACGTGATGGTCCATGGCATGGCCTGGGCGCTCGTCGGCGGTTACGTGGTTGTCTTCTTAATGATGCTTCTTTTATTCAGGAGCTTCGTCTGGGCACTGCTTTCACTTATCCCCCTGACCGTGACTCTCGTGTTTGCCTACGGACTGGTGGGATGGGTTGGAAAACCCTACGACATGCCAATCGCCGTGCTTTCGTCGTTGAGTATCGGTATTGCGGTGGACTTCGCCATCCACTTCATCCAGCGTAGCCGCCAGTTGATCGACGAACACGGCTCCTGGCCGGAGGCCCGCGAACACGTGGCGGGCGAACCGTCCCGGGCGATTGCACGCAATGCCGTCGTTATTGCAGTCGGATTCACGCCGCTGCTGTTTGCACCGCTTCGCCCCTACCTGACGGTGGGCGTCTTTATGATGATGATTATGTCCTTTTCGGGCATTGCGACCCTTATTGGATTGAACGCCGTTGTTGAATGGCTACATCAGTACTTACCTTTACGAAGGAGTGATTGAGATGACTGTTGAACGAGCACTGCGTTTGACCGCCGGTACCGTTGTTGGTATCAGTTTACTGCTGGGGATTTACCACACGGAGTACTGGTTCTTGCTGACGGGATTCGTTGCCCTGAACCTGATCCAGTCCGCCTTCACCAATGCCTGCCCGGCGAAGTATTTCTACGAGGTTATCGGACTGGAATCCTGCGAGGTTAAGCCCTCGGCGGAATCCGACGGGCAACAGCCGAAAACCGCTTAATTTTTTCATCACCGGAAAGGAGTGAGAAACGATGAGACGCCCACTGTCGTACCTTCTCTTGAGTTTTCTTGTCCTCGGTCTTGTCAGTCAGCCGCTCCTCGCGGCCGACGACTCGCCGAACACGAAGGATCTCGTCTGGAAATCCTACCGGGCCGCCTACTTTCAAGGGGATGACGCCAAGGCCCGTGTCACGATGGAAATCACGAACAACAAGGGACAGACACGGACCCGAAAGCTTTCCCTGCTCCGGATGGACATCGACGACAAAAACCAGAAGTACTACTCGTACTTCCACGAGCCGCCCCGGTTGCGCGACATGGTCTTTATGGTCTGGACCCACGCCAACGAACAGGACGACCGGTGGTTGTACCTTCCGTCGATCGACGTCGTTCAACGGATTACGGGTTCACAGAAGCGCAACAGTTTTGCCGGTAGTGACTTTACTTATGAGGACATGACCGGACGTTATCCGGCCAATGACACCTTCGAGTACTTAGGTGAAGACTCCTATCAGGGTAACCAGGTTCACGTCATCGAAGGCAAACCGAAGAACCCCGACCTGGTGGAATTCTCCCGCTACGAAGTCAAAATCGACAAGGAAACGTACCTTCCCTGGATCGCGGTTTTTTACACGCCTCAGGGTGAAAAACACCGGACACTAACTCTTGAGGAAGTGAAAACCATCCAGGGTTACAAAACTCCGGTGGTCCAGAAGGCGATTGATCACCAGACCGGCTCAACGTCGGTCGCCACGATGGAAGAGGTGAAGTACGACATCGGGCTTCCGGAACGGGTCTTCGAGAAACGCTACCTCCGGCGTCCGCCCACCCCCTGGATTAAACCCTGATCTCGATTCAACGAGGTTGATCAGACGATGAGACTGCAATCACGCTCCGTCGCTCCAGCGATCCTTCTGGTTCTTCTTACCCTCGGGCTGGTCGTCCCCCGGGCCGAGGCCCAGCGGGGACTGAACGTCAACGGCTACGTGGAACCGGCCTACGGCGTCCGATCCGCGGATGAGGGTCCTATTACCGACCGGAACGTCATGCAGGAAACCCGGTTGATGATTGAGAAGAAATTCTACGGCGACGGGGGCGAGGCCCTTGACCTCAAGGTCCTTGCCACGACCAACGACGCCACGAATCAATCGGACGTGGAACTTCGCTCGGGATCCGTGTTTCTTCCCATCAGCCGATCCATTGAGATGAAAATTGGACGACAGGTTCTCAGTTGGGGACCCTCACAGTTTGAGTTTATCAACGATCACTTCGCGAAGGATTATCGCTCGTTCTTCGTCGGCCGGAACTTAGAATTCCTGAAAGCCCCCAACGACGCCGTAAAATTCTCCTACTATGGGGATTGGGCCAACCTCGATCTTGTCGCGTCCCCGGCCTTCGAGCCCGACCGGCTCCCCCAGGGGCAAATGATTCCGCTCTATCACCCGGGACAACGCCAACTGGTCAACGCCTCCAATGCTCCGACGGTGCAAACCCCCGATGATTCCCCGGCCGAAGGGGAATACCACCTGCGACTCAACCAGACCTTCGGACGATGGGAAACGGCCCTTTACGGCTACCGGGGATTCGTCGGCCAACCCAAGGGCTGGAACGGCAGTAGTACTTTTTACCCCGAACTGGCCTCGGCCGGATTTTCCCTGCGAGGTCCCCTGCTTGATAGCATTGTCTGGATGGAGGGCTCCTTCAACGACATTCGCAACGACCTCGCCGGCGACACGGTTAATCTTCCGACCGATCGAGCTCAACTGGGACTCGGGTTGCGTTACCGTACCACCCGGACCGTTTCCTACATGGTCCAGGCCATATCATCCTGGCAGATGGATGCCGAACAGTATCGAGATCTACTTCCCTCGGACAACCCGGAAAGCGATCGCGTGCGCCATCGACTCCAGGTGGCCACAACCCGTGACTACTGGTCGGACCGCCTGACCCTGGAGTTGCGGGGTTTCGTGGGCTTAACCGAAGAGGACTGGCATGCCCGGGCCCAAACGACCTACGACTGGAGTGACGCCATAACCCTCTCCTCCGGATTTTTGACCTACGGACGGGAGTTCGCCACCACCCGATTCGGCGCCCTCGAGGAGCACGATATGGCCTTTGCTCGGCTGCGGTATGGTTTTTGAAAGCATAAACGAGCGAAAGCTTCAAGCCAAAGATTCAAAAGTGATTACCACCAATAACCTGTTCCGACAAACCGTCCTTATGGGAAATTGACGGGACGGCGGTAGCGCACAGTTGAAGAATCTATCTCCTGGAGGGTGAGCAAATATGTCCGATCAATTCGTTGTGGTCGGTGGTGACGCCGCCGGCATGAGTGCTGCCAGCAAGGCAAAACGCGAAAACCCGGACCTGAATGTGATCGTCTTCGAACGTGGTCAGTGGGTGTCTTACGGGGCCTGTGGATTACCGTATTACATCAAGGACGAAATCAAAGACATTGAGGATCTCGTCGCCGTTACGCCCGAGGACTTTATCGAGAAACGTGACGTGGACCTGCGTATGAACCAGGAGGTCACCGAGATCGATCCGGAGAACAAGACCGTCACGGCAAAAGGTCCCGAATCAACGCAAGAAGAACGCTACGATCAGCTTCTGATTGCGACGGGAGCTCGGGCCATGGAACCGCCCATCGAGGGTCTTAACCTCGATAGGGTGTTTACCCTGCACAACCTCGACGATGGCCAGGCTATTAAATCCCTCATAGACCGAGAGAACCTCTCGAAAGCCACGTTGATCGGTGGCGGTTATATAGGACTTGAGATGGCAGAAGCACTCAGCGGACGTGGACTCCAGGTCGAGCTCTTCGAAATGATGCCTCACGTTCTGGGTCCTTTCGGCGAAGCCACGGCTCGAATCGTCGAGGATCACCTTCGGGACAACGGCATCGATCTCCACCTGGAGGCCGGCGTCGACGAACTGGCGGGAACCGACGGCACCGTCACCGTAGTCGTCTCCGAAGAAAAAAAGCATCCCACGGACCTAGTCCACGTGGGCACGGGTATCCAGCCGAACGTTGAACTTGACGAAGAGGCCGGGATCGAAACCGGTCCCAACGGCGCAATTGCTACCGACGAAGTCGGACGAACGAATTACGACACAATATTTGCCGCGGGGGACTGTGCCGAAGCCACTAACACCGTCAGCGGCGAACCCGACTACGTTCCTCTTGCCCTGACGGCGAACCGGTTCGGTCGGGCCATTGGGGAAACCGTGGCAACCGACCGTGATGAACCCGTGGGTGAAATAGCCGGTACGGCCGTCGTGAAGGTCTTCGACCTCGAGGTTGCCCGCACGGGTTTGCTCGACGAGGAGCGCATTGAAGAAGCCGGTTTCGAACCGGTCCGCCAGACCATCGAAACCGAATCACGCGCCCACTACTATCCCGGTGGGAAAACGATCCAAATTACCATGACGGCGGACCGTCAATCGGGATGTCTACTGGGTGCGAGCATGGTTGGCGAGGAGGGCGTCGCCCAGCGTATTAACACCGTCGCTATAGCTCTTCACAATCAGGTGACGCTATCGGAACTCGAACAATACGACCTGGCTTACTCTCCCCCGTTTAGTCCGGTTTGGGATCCGGTCCTGACGGCGGCAAAAGTCCTGAATGGTAAGCTCTAAGCAATTATAAGAATCTACGGTTAGCGGACTGCGAGCGCGAAATCAAAAACAGGCTCCAGCGTTCCGATGAATTGAATGTGTCGGAACGGGTCATCTTTGAACCAGGCCTCGGTCATGTTCTGGCAGTTCTCATAATACCGGACGAATTCCAACCGTTG
>JBDGPI010000050.1:0-6876 GCA_042219765.1 Salsurabacterium abyssinicum (SeqCode) | reverse complement strand
CGATGGGGGCATGCCGTGATCGCCGGAACTGAGATTGCTCAAGGGTTATCGGAGGGTTCAAGCGAATGGTCAGGTGGCAAATGCGATCAGGTCCTCTTGTGCAGGTGTTCACGAACGCGTTCGATTCTGTCCAGGAAGAGGGTTCCGTTTAAGTGATCGATTTCGTGCTGGAAAGCCACGGCTTCCCAGCCGGTTGCTTCGAGTCGAACCGGTTCCCCGGCCCGGGAAAGGGCTTCCACCGTGACTGACTGGAAGCGTTTTACGTCACCAGTGTAGTTTGGGACACTCAGACATCCTTCCCGAACAACCTCCGGGTTGCTTTCAGCGGTTATTTCAGGATTAATTAAAGAGGTCTTGCCGTGGTTGGGAACGTCCCTCCGGGTATCCTGCGAGACGTCGACGTGGATGGCGGACACGAGCTCACCGATTTGAGGGGCCGCCAGAGCGATACCGGGGGAGTCCTCGACGGTTTCCTCGAGGTCCGTAAGCACCTCACGGATGAAATCCGAAATATCTGTTGCAGTGTCGACCGGTGTCTTAAGTTTTTGGTCCGGTATTGTAAGAATCTCCCGAACGGTCACGCCGAGCCCTCGGTTGCAGGCAGTCGCTGTGTGAGCGGGTTCTCACAGGGGAGCATCGGAGATATCACGGACCGAGACGTCAACGTTAAGGTCCTCTGCCACTGAGTGAAGTTGCGACTCCAGTTCCTCCAGTGAAAACCCATCGGGGCGGTGAATTTCCATGGCCATAATGTAGACGTCCTGATCCTTGTCGAGGGACGACTGCAGATCACAGATATTGATTCCGTTTTCCGCAAGGGTCTCGGACACCCTGTAAACAATCCCCGGTTTGTCAGCCCCGTAGACGGAAACGATTGTATCGGGCTCGACGTTTCCCCAGCGGCTGCGGAAGTGTTCGGCGTCGGTCGTATGGATCTCAACGTCCTTTTGATCCGAGAATTCCTCCAGTTTCTTGCTCAGCGGGTGAATTCGGTCCTCGGGAAGGGAAACCGTGAGAATGAAAGCAAACGTTCCACCGACCCGGGTCATGTCCGCGTCCCCGAGGTTGGCGTCCTGCTCGTAGAGGATTCGAGTGAGTTCCGACACGAGGCCGGGTTGGTCGGCTCCCACCATCGTTATAACCATATCCATTAAAACCACTCCAGTTTATTTATAGAGGGGGGAGTGATTTAGTTCAAGTGGTCGGTGGTAATCTTCTATTGTGAGGAGTTTTTGGAGGGTAAGTGATTGAAATTCAGGATTTGGTAGGAGCGGCGAAATCGGCCTCGATAGCGTGGGCGAACTCGTCGAGTTTCTCCTGGTTGCGTGTTAAGTAATGGAAGGTCTCTTCCTTGAGGCCTTCAACGAGATCCAACTCACGGAGTTTGTTGATATGGTGGGTGACGGTTGGTTTACTAATACTGAAACACTGGGATAAATCCTTACAGCATTTTTTTCCGTTTGCCGGAATCTCCCGTAAGATCCTGTAGCGGGTATCGTTGGAAAGAGCCCGGGAAATAGCAATTATTTCGTCTTGATCCATGGGGAATCCTCTCTAATTCAGCTACCTGAAGTGTTCGTGATCTCCCAGTTATTCAGAAAGGACTAGGAGACTTCCTCAGGTAGTTCGAATGCTTCACTGATGGCATCCCGGAGTGACGGTTTTGTTACGGCTCCGGTCTGTTCGTGGACCTTGTTTCCGTCGTTAAAGAAAATGAGGGTCGGTATACTTCGAACGCCAAATGACTGAGCGAGACCCTGGTTTTCGTCGACGTCGACGGCAGTGAATTTAACGTTTTCGTAGTCCCTGTCTAATTCCTCCAGCCGGGGAGCCAGCTGCTTGCAGGGAGCACACCACTCCGCCCAGAAATCAACGACAACAGGTCTGTCACTTTTTTCCACTTCTTCGGCAAAGTTCTCTTCGGTAACAGGTTGCAGATTACTCATGGTGACAAGCTCCTAAGGCGAAGTTAATTCAGGTTTATTTCCCAGAAACCGAGACCCACTTCTTCCTGATCGTCGGACTTTTCCCCGAGAAGAATGAAGGGAACGGATTGAGAGGCGGGGGGCTGTTCATCGGAATCAATGAATTGACCCAGGTCGAGTTCGGCCACCTGGACGAACTGCATCGGTTCAAAGTCGCTTTCTAGTTTACCAAGCAGAGACCGGTTTTTGCCGGCGCGAAATTCGTCCACTTCGTTCAGTATCGTACTTAAGATGTTTTCTTCCATGGTCCCAACTCCCAATGATGTAAAATCTGGCAGAACGTTCCACTAGACTAACGGTTTATTAGACAGTTGTCAAATTAGACAACGTTTAAAATAATAGCGGAGTTTTTCCTGTTTGTTTCGATAACCCGGTCAGATTGACTTCCAGTAGCTACGCATTTGCTGCCGTTGAGCTTGATCCGGTAAAACGCCCATCCCGGCCCGGGCGTTGTCAAGCATGTGATCGGGGTTACTCGTACCGGGAATGACACAGGTGACCGAAGGATGGGCGAGGATGTATTTCAGAAAATACTGGGCCCAGCTGGAGCAACCGATTTCGGAGGCCCATTCCGGAAGGGGTTCATTTTGAACGCCCCGGAAGAGGCTTCCGGCCTCGAAGGGCCGGTTAACGATTACGGCTATACCCCGATCCTCGGCGAGGGGAAGCAGGGTTTGCTCGGCTCGGGTGAACTCAATTGAATACGGTAGTTGAACGAAATCAAGATCATGGTTGGTCATGACGGTCTTTAGTTCGTTGAAGGCGGACGCGGTGTAATGGGTAACCCCGAGGTAGCGGACCTTCCCCTGTTCCTTCCAGTCTTGCAGGGTTCTTAAGTGCGTTTGCCAATCAACGAGGTTATGGACCTGCATCAAGTCAATGGTCGAGACGTTGAGCTTCCGGAGGGATTGGTTCATCTGTCGGATACCGCTATCTCGTCCCCGTGTCCAGACTTTTGTCGCAAGAAAGGCTTTTTTCGTCTGTCCAAGGTCCTCGAGCAGTGTTCCGAGGACAGTTTCGGCACGACCGTACATGGGTGAGGTGTCGATGACCGTTCCACCGGATTGAAATAAATGCTGGAGTACCGCCTTGAGAGGACGAGTCAGAACCGGGTCGGAGTCGACGTCGAACTGTTGCCATGTTCCCAGCCCGACCACGGGTAACTCTTCCCCGGTGGAAGGGATCTTACGGGCTCGCATGGAGTTTGACTGGATGGACTCAGCCAGGGCCGACCAGGGGTTGACCACCAGAGAAGTACCAAGTGCAGCCGCAGCCTTGATAAAGTCCCGCCGGTTGAGGGCGTAGGTGTTAATACTCTCGTAGTCCATTGGGGATTAAACCTACCTTTGGACGCAATTCAGGAACCACAAAGATTCTCGGGATCCGGGAATCACGGTGCGAGCCGATAGTTGATTCGATACATCAGGCGTTCCACCACAATATCCTTGAGTTCAAGTGAGGAGAGGTCCTCGAGTTCGTCCTCGGCCCGTTCAATCCGGCGGCCCTGCCAGACAACATTTCCCTTATCCGTGTCGTAAAGTGCCGCCGATAAGGATAGCACCACCCGAAGATTCCCCTTCTTAACGGGAACTTCCCTCGAGGATAGTTCGGTTTCGTAGGTATTGATGTAGACGTTTTCCTCGGAATTTACGCTGGTATTCCGGTTGCGGGATTTTGTGCTAATGAGCGTCCGGGTTTCCGTGGTGGAGAATTGTTTGATGGCGAATTCGTGGACTTCGAATAGAAGAATGAGGTCGGCTCCGGTGAGTTGCTTCAACCGGGAGGAGTCCATCCAGGCAAGCTGGTCAATGGAAAACCCGGGGTCCATGATCTCGTTGACTCGGTCCTCGGGGACAACCTCAACGGACTTAAAACGCCGGGAAAGTGCTCCCCGGTTGAGGTGATAAAGGATGCTGCTGCGAAGGTCTCTGGAGGAGGCTCCAAGCGGGGGGACTACGGCCAGACTGGTTTGCCCGGGCTCTTCAGGGTAAAACGTGGGAAAGTTTCCCCGGCCCGTCGTGGCGCAACCAGCCAGAAGGAAAACGACCAGAAGGACCGACAATACGCCAGGGAGTCTGCTTCGCGAGTTACTCAATCGTCTCACCCGTTTGAATTAAATTATAACCCGGAACGCAGCCGAATGTCTTCTACTAAGAAATTTGTCGATTTCCTTAATCCCGCGGGAACACGTCCTCGAACAACCGGCTCATTCGCTTCCAGGACAGGCGGTCGGCGCGTTTGTTGTAGGCGTCCGACCCCGATTCCGTGAATCCGTGCGGTGCATCACTGTAGACGTTCAGGTCCCAGTCGACCGAAGCGTACTTGTTCATTTCATTCCAGAACGACAGCACATGATCCTGGGTGACGTGAGGGTCCTTAGCTCCGTGGTGTACCTGGATCCTGGCCGTTATGTTACCGGCGTCCTCGGGGTGGGGGTTCTCCAACCCACCATGAAAACTTACTGCGGCTTCGATCGGCGCTCCGCTACGGGCGAGTTCAAGCACCCCGGTTCCACCAAAACAATACCCAATTGCGGCCAGGTTATCAGGGTCCGTCTGCTCCAGCGAGCGCATCGTGTTTAAGGAAACCCGGAGGCGTTTGCGATACAGTGAGCGGTTTTTGCGGAATGTCGAGGATGCCAGTGATGCTTCGTGGGTTGTCGTCGGTCGTGTGTCCGATCCGTACACGTCGGCGGCGAAGGCAGTATAACCGATTTCGGCAAGCTGACGTGCACGACGTTTTTCGTAGTCACCCAGCCCCATCCACTGATGGACGATCAGGACACCGGGACGAGGTTGGTCGAGTTCATCGTCGTAAGCAAGGTATCCTTCTAATTCCGTTCCATTGTGGTGGTAGGTAAGGTTCTTCGTCACAATCTCCGCATGGCTCGGACCGACAAATGTAAACAGGGTGACGGAGATTAGAAGCAAAATAATCAGTGTCGTTCGACCGTGTTTGTAGAGTTGTGAAGTCATGTTTTCCGTTGCTCTCCTTTTAGGAAGTGGATTCTGAGTCCTGACGAAACCAATAGTTGTCAAGGGAATACTGTCCGGCTCCGGCAACAAGTAGGCACAGTGCTGCCACCAGGTAGGCAAGGGCCAGTTCCTTCTCGCTGAATGGGTCCGATAGGTGTCGGACGAAGGCCGCAGTGACCATGGTGAAACTTACGAAGAGTGCGCTGGGTCGAGTAAGAAGCCCGAGTAACAGGCCGATTCCACCCAGGAATTCCGAAAGTGCCCCTGCCCAGCCAAAAACCACCGGCATCGGAAAGCCCGCTGACTCCGCAAAGGCGATTGTTCCGGTTGCTCCCCCCATGACTTTGCCGTAGCCGTGATAGACCATGCCGAGTCCAAAACCAATGCGTAGAATCAGAAGGCCTAAGTCTTTACCGTTTTCGGAAAAAAGCCATTTCATTGTTTAACCCCCTTGGGAGTTATTAATCGATCAGGGTCCGTCAGTGTTAGCTCCAGAGGAACTGAGAAAGCTTGTTTACGTCCTCCAGCATCATGTAAAGACAGGGAACGATGACGAGAATGATGGACGTTGCAAATAGAATGCCGAATCCGAGCGAAATCGCCATCGGAATAATGTAATACGCCTGTCGCGAGGTCTCCAGTATAAGGGGCGTTAAGCCGCCGAAGGTTGTCAGAGTAGTGAGCAGAATCGGTCGGAAGCGCCGAATACCTGCCTCGTGAATGGCCTCGAAGGCCGATTCGTCTTGGCGCTTACGGTTGGCGTAGTCGACCATGATCAAGGAATCGTTGACAACGACCCCGGAGAGGGCAATAACCCCCATGAGACTGATTAACGAGAGGTCGTACCCCAGGAGAATGTGTCCTACGACGGCTCCAACGATACCGAAGGGGATTGCCATCATGACAATTAAGGGTTGCAGGTAACTGCCAAAAGCGATTGCCAGGAGTGCGAAGATGACACCCATGGCGAGGGCGAAACCGGCCCAGAGGGCCTGCGTCGATTCCCGCATCTCGGCCTGACTCCCCTGGAAGGTCCAGGTAAGCCCGGGAAACTGCGAGCGCAACGCCGGCAGCACCTCGTTGTCCAGGGCGGAGCGAAGTCGGCCGGCTTCGCTTTTGGGTTCGGCATCCCCTCCGACGGATATGACTCGCCGGCCGTTGCGGCGGGTTATGGAGTTATACGCCTGACCCTCCTTGAAGGTAACCACGTCGAGCAGGGGGACTTCGATGCCGTCGGGAGTGCGGATCATAAGTTCCGAAATATCGTGGAAGCTCCGCCGCTGGTATTCCGGCAGTTTGACCCGGACTTCAATCTCGTTAATACCCCGAAGCTGACGCATGGCTTCCTGTCCGAAGAAGGCATTGCGGATCTGACGGCCGACGTCGGTCGGTGTCAGTCCCAGTTTCCGGCCGTAGGGCCGAAGTTTGAAATCAAGCTGGCGCTTTGCGACCTCGTAGTTGTCGTTGACGTCCCGTGAGGCCTCAAAGTTCTCGAACTCCGTTTTGAGTTTCTGGCTGGCTTGCTCCAGGACCTCAATGTTCGTGTGGCTCAGGTCTACCGTAATGTCGTCACGCCAGCCTCCCGGTCCCCGTTCGGCCTCGAACGTTATTTGATCAATCCCTTTGATATCACCAATTTCGCGGCGCCAGAGTTCGATAATGTCGTCGGCGGTCATTTCCCGCTGACCCGGCGGTTGCATGACCATTTCCACGTCGACAAAGGTCCCGCGGAGGTTTGATTTAATTCCCTGCACGGCAGTTTTCAGGTTATTTTCCTCGTAAACTTTTTGAGTGGCTTGAGTGATTTCGTTGGCCACGCTCGCGGCCTGGTCATCGGTGGTGTCCGAGGGGAGGTTGACCCCGGCTTCAATCTCGTCGGCGGCGACTTCCGGCATCATAATCATGCCCATGTGATC
>JBDGPI010000049.1:229-8928 GCA_042219765.1 Salsurabacterium abyssinicum (SeqCode) | reverse complement strand
ACCCAACGCCGGTAAATCCACTCTACTCAGTGCTTTCACCGCCGCGGATCCCGAAATCGCCGGACATCCCTTCACGACACAGGCCCCTAACCTCGGCGCTCTCTTCAGGGGTCACGAGCAGCTCACCATTTGTGACATTCCCGGACTCATTGACGATGCTCACAAAGGAGCTGGTCTGGGATTGGACTTCCTGCGCCACATTGAACGAACCAAGATACTTCTACACCTCGTGGACGTTTCAGGAACCCATCCAATTGACGAATACCGATCCGTCCGCAACGAATTGCGAGCTTACAAACCCGAGCTACTCGACAAACCTTACGTTCTGGTACTGAACAAGATTGACCAGGCCGACTGGGACGTTATTGATATATTCCTCGAGGAAATTGACTATCCAGGCCCTGTAGTGCTCCTCTCGGCCCTTGAAGGCACGGGACTTAAAACACTCAAAAATATCATCTGGGCCAACTGGGAGCGTCTTCAGGAAATTGAGGCCAGCCAGGAATCGGAACCGGAGTTTGACCGGGTGGTGTCAATGGATCAACAACAACCGATCAAAGTACAAAAACTCGGGGACCGCTACGTCCTTCAGGGCCAGCGCATTGAGGAATTAGTCAACCGTTTTAACCTATCCAATCCGGACGCGCAGAGCTACGTTCGTGAAAAGCTGCTTTCGGCGGGACTTCACAAGAAACTTGAAGCCGCGGGCTGTGAACCCGGGGCTACCATTCAGGTGAACGACCAGGTGTTTAATTACACGGGATGAGTCGATCCGAACTCGAAAACTGCCGTCGAATCGTCGTAAAGATTGGCTCCAGTCTCCTCGACGCCCGGAAGGTCGAGAACATTCGTCCGCTCGTCGACGAAGTTGCATCCCTCAATCAATCCGGGCTGGAATCGGCACTTGTTTCCTCCGGAGCCATACACTTCGGTTTGGAAGCCCTCGGGGAATCCGACTATCCGGACACCCTACCCCAGAAACAGGCCACGGCCGCCATCGGTCAATCCAAACTCATGGACTTTTACCAAAATTTCTTCACGGAATACGACCTTCAGACTGCTCAGGTTCTGTTGACCCAACAGGGTATCCATAACCGTGAAACCTATCTGAATGCCTCCAACACCCTTAACAAGCTACTCGAAATGGGAACCGTTCCCATCATCAACGAAAATGATACTGAGGCGACTGACGAAATTCAATTTGGTGACAATGACACCCTTTCGGCCCTTGTTACAACCCTCATTGACGCGGATCTTCTCGTCATTCTCACCGACGTTGAGGGACTCTACCGACGCGAGGACGACCAACCGGAGGAACTAATTAACGAAATAGATGAAATTAACGACAGCGTCAAAGCCTGGGCTGGACCCCCACAAAACGAGACGGCAAGCGTCGGAGGCATGAGGACGAAAATAGAGGCCGCCGAAACCATCACCCAGGCTGGAACTCCCATGGTTATCGCCTCCGGCAGGAAGTCCGGTGTCCTTGAGAGTATTCTCAACGGCAAACGGGTTGGCACTTACTTCTCACCCCGGACGGGTGGCGACGTCATCCGTGGCCGCAAGCGCTGGATTGGGTACCACCTGCCCGTAAAGGGGTCAATTCATGTTGATAAAGGGGCCCGTGATGCTCTCTTTGATCGCGGCAAAAGCCTCCTCCCATCCGGTGTGACCGAAACTCAGGGTCAATTCGGTCGTGGTGACGCAGTCAGGGTTCTCAACTCCGATGGAGAAGAATTTGCCCGGGGCCTCTCAAACTACAAATCGGACGACGTGCAGGCGCTAAAAGGATGTCACACCAACGAAATATCTGATATTCTGGGGTACCATAATTACGACGAAATTATTCATCGAGACAACCTGGTGGTTTTTACCAATGACAACAAAAACAACTGACGTAACGACATTAGCCAAACAAGCCCGCAGTGCTTACCGCACCTTAAGCACCCTCGATACGGGTGTAAAGAACGAGGCACTGGAAGCAGTGGCGGTGGAACTTCGAAAACGCCGGGACGAGATCCTCGAAGCAAACGAAAAGGACCTCGAATACGGTCGTGAGGAAGGCCTCAGTGATGCCCTCCTTGACCGACTTCAGCTGACGCCCGACCGGCTTGACGGCATGGCGGACGGCATTCGGGATGTCATCAAGCTGGACGACCCGGTCGGTGAAGTTGTCGAAAGCTCCAAACGGCCCAATGGCCTTAAAGTTGGACGACAGAGAGTGCCCCTGGGTGTGATCGGTATGATCTACGAATCACGGCCAAACGTGACCGTGGACGCCACCGTGCTCTGTTTAAAATCAGGTAACTCCATCCTACTTCGGGGTGGGTCCGAGGCCAAACACACCAATTACCTCCTTGTGGATATTATGCAGGATGCCCTTGGTGACCACCTCCCCGAGGAAAGCGTACAGATCCTTCGAAGCCAGGATCACGAACTCGTGGATCAAATGCTCTCCGAGGACGACAACATCGACGTCATCATTCCCCGGGGCGGCGAAACCTTAATTGAACGGGTGGCCGAGGAATCCAAGATCCCCGTTATCAAACATTACAAGGGGATCTGCCACGTGTACGTTTCAGCCAGCGCTGACCTGGACATGGCCATGGACATCTGTCTCAACGCCAAAACTCAGCGCACCTCCGTTTGTAATGCCATGGAGACGCTTCTTCTCAGTGACGAGCTTCCCGATGGATTTCTCAATGACCTTTTTTCACGACTCGAGGACAATGGGGTGGAACTCCGTGTCGACGGAGACCTTTTCGGCCAGTCCGACCGTTTTGAGGCTGACTTCAAGGAGGCAAATTCAGAGGACTGGGATACCGAATACCTCGATAGTATTTTGAGCGTTCGCAGGGTTGGTTCCCTCGATCAGGCCATAGAACACATAAACGAACACGGAAATCATTCCGACGCCATTGTTACAGATCGCTACGAAGAATCTCAGCAATTCATTGACCGAGTCGATTCGGCCGCAGTGTACGTAAACGCCTCAACCCGATTTACGGACGGTTACGAATTTGGTCTCGGAGCAGAAATCGGGATCAGCACTGATCGACTTCACTGTCGGGGCCCGATGGGCCTGCGGGAGCTTACGATTCCCAAATACACCGTCTTTGGTGATGGGCAGGTCCGCACTTAGATTGAGCGACCCGCTTGGTCTGTTTGGAGGGATGTTCAACCCGATCCATCATGGTCATCGTGTGGCGGTTCAGGAAACAGCTCATCAGCTAAGCATTGACTCCGTACTGTTTCTTCCCACCAGCAACCCTCCTCACAAAGACGCCCCGGACATCGATCCCAAACACCGGATTAAAATGACGGAGCTGGCTCTTGAGGACAAGGAAGCTTTCTCCGTGTCGACCATTGAATTTGAGACGAAAGAACCCTCTTATACGTATCGAACGCTTGAAAAATTGAAATCGAAGTATCCTGAACGAGAGTTAGTCTTCATGACGGGATCGGACGAACTCGTTCAATTTACTGAATGGTACCACTGGGACGAACTTCTTGATGAATTTACCATTGTAGGAATGTCACGACCGGGGTTTGAAGCCGAAGAAATCTCCGAAAGGGTCAGAAAACGCTGCCGACTCGTGGAAATTCCCGATATTCAAATTTCGTCGAGCTTAATTCGTACCCGTCTCTCGAACGGAGCCCCTGCTCAATATTTCTTGCCGGACGCCGTCTGGAACTACATTGATAATCACGGACTGTATCAACCAACTCCATGACCGATTCAACGAAGACTCTCACCCCGGAGACGTTCGTTCGAAACGCTCTTGACAAGGACCGTTGGGAACACACCCAGGGGGTCTGCTCCCTCGCCTCCAAACTGGGCAGAACCTACAAAATAGACCCCGACCCGCTCCGGACAGCCGCACTTTTCCACGATAACGCCCGGAGCCTACCCGACGAAAGACAATACGGCCTCGCCAAGCAGTTCCGCGGAGAACTCGATCAGACTGAGGAGAATACTCCCGCACTCTGGCACGCACCAGCCGGAGCCCAGCGGATGATCGATCACTTCGACTACGACCGATCAAACCCCGCGGTTCAGGCGGTTGCGTTTCACTCAACGGGTGCTCCTGATCAGGGTGGCTGTCTCAAGGGGCTTTTAATAGCCGATTTCGCCGAGGAAAACCGGTCCTTCGACGAGGCGGAGGACGTTCGTTCACGCATTGGATCCACTTCACTGAACGAACTTGCTCGGTGCGTGTTACGACATAAACTCACCTATATCCTCAAAGAGGATAAACGAGTCCACCCCCGGACCATAAAGGCGTACAATCAGTTATGCGCTTAACAACTGCCGTCGCCCTGACGCTCATTGCTCTTCTGGTTCTCTCATCCCTCGGACTGTACCTCTATCAGCAGGCCGAACCCATGTTGAGTTCTCCCGACACCCCGACGAGTGAGCTTCTTCAGCGCGTTAACGACCGCGAACGGATACAGTTCTTGTTTACTCACGAAAAAAATAACGAGTTGAAACTTGTATACCTCATCAGTTACGAGTCTATCTCCGGACGTTTTGCCGCTATTTACCTACCCCCTGAAACAAAAATACTATCACCGAACTGGGGAGGACTTTTTTCACTTCGGAAACTTCACCGCCGATTCGATGATCCCGTCGAACTCAAGCGGGAACTGGAAGCGTCGCTTGATTTAAACGTTCCCTACTGGATCGAAACCAACCAGGGTGACCTGAGGAAAATCGTTGATTTTCTCGGTGGCGTTGAAATTAATTTTCCCAACCAACCTAGGACCGGTGCTGACGCTTCATCACAATCCAACCGCCGATGGATGGACGGAGTCCAGGTACAAAATTACGCAAATTCCGCCTACAAAAAGTACCGGGCGCAGGGACGTCGTTTCCGGCATAAAACATTTTTTCTCGGACTGGTTAACTGGACGAAAAAGCACTCTCACATAAGTCGGGACCCACGTAGCAGGAACTTTCTATCCAGGGTACTCAACACTAACCTCTCCGAGTCGGATTTTCTCACCATTGCTCACCTTATGGATAAGCTCAAACCCAACAAAGTCAAATTCCCCGGGACCGATCACCTGCTGAAACGGAGCGGTGGGGGAGTCTCACTGGACGAAAAACCGCTGAAAAACATGCTCCCGAAACCCCTGAAAAAGATTATTGAGGAGTCAAAACCACAGGATGTTATAGAAGTTCAAGTCCTGAACGGAGCCGGTGTTAGTGGACTGGCGGGGACTGTTCGTGATAAATTGCAGCCCAACCCTCGTATTGATGTCGTTGAGGTCGGAAACGCCGACCGCTACGACTACGAAACAACTCGAATCATTGATCGCAGCAACAACCCCAAATCGGCGGCGTACATCAAGGATCTACTCAAAGCCGGGTCCGTGGAATCAAATCCCTCCAAAAAATTGCTTGTGGATGTGACCATTATACTGGGTAAGGACCTGAAGGGACTTATCTATGAATAGCTACTGTAGTTCTAATTCATTGTGGTAAACCTGACCCTTCCAAGGAGTGTCGTCACGTGAGTGAATCGCTGAAAGTGGCTCGAGAAGCCGCCCAGGCCCTGATGGAGAATAAGGGTGAAGACGTAATCATCCTGGACGTATCCGATCAGTTCCGCCTGGCGGACTATTTCGTACTGGCCACGGGCCAATCTCGACCCCACCTCGATTTTTTAGTGAAGGAAATCAGAAATTCATTAAAGGACGATCTTGAACGGGAACCAACCGGTCCTGAGGGGACACCTGAACAGGGATGGGTCCTCGTTGACTACCGGAATGTCATCATTCATCTCTTCACCGACGAGAAGCGGGATTATTACGATCTGGAAAATCTCTGGGCCGACGCCGACGTAATCTCAGCCTGATCGAAGCGGTATGAATCAGTGAACCTCCACAACGACATCCGTGAAATCATTCTGCCTCAGGACGAAATAAACTCGAAGGTGAAACAGCTCGGCGAGACAATTACCGAGGATTTCCACAATCACGATATTTTAGTTGTAGGGGTCCTCAGAGGCTGTGTGACCTTCATTTCCGATCTTATGCGTGAGGTTGAACTTCCGCTGGAAATCGACTTTCTCGCAGTGGGCAGTTACGGTAAATCCTCCGAGTCGAGTGGAGTCGTCAGAGTCCTGAAGGATCTCAACGAGACCATCGAAGATCGTCACGTTCTTCTCGTGGAAGATATTGTGGATACTGGTCTGACCCTGAACTTTCTCCTCGGGTACCTCAAAGCCCGCAATCCCGCCAGTGTCAGTGTCTGCTCCTTACTGGATAAACCCGCCCGTCGTGAGGTTGACGTCAAGATTGATTACGGGGGGTTCGAAGTTCCGAATGAATTCCTCGTCGGCTATGGTCTTGACTACGCCCAGAAGTATCGAAATTTACCGTACATTGGATCCTTGAAGGACGAGGTCATTCAGGAAGATGATTAGCGCAACTTATTTTCACAGCTGGAGGTCCTGTTATGGATAAACTTCTGAGTTTGCTTGAGACAAATGGTCGAGCCACTCCCGAGGAACTTGCCGATTCACTGGACGTTTCAGTTCAGGAGGTAAAGGAGAAAATCAAAGAATACGAAGAGAAAGGCATTATCCGTGGTTACAAGGCCGTGATTAACCGGGAGAAACTCGAGCGGAAGGACGCCCCCGTAAACGCCCTCATTGAAGTCACCACCGCACCGGAACCCGACACGGGATTTGAGGCCGTAGCCGATGAGATATCCGAACTGCCCGAAGTCCATTCCTGTTACCTCTGCTCGGGGGACTACGACCTTCTCGTTCGTGTACAGGCTGATGACATGCAGGAAATAGCCGAGTTCGTCGCCACCGAACTGGCCCCGCGAAAATTCATCCAGGGAACAGTCTCTCATTTCCTTCTCAGAACCTACAAAGAGGATAATGTTAAATTTGACGGTTCCCTTCCCGACCAGCGAATGTCAATTTCCCTATGACCCGTACGTCCGACCTGGTCCAGGAGTTAAAACCCTCCGGTATCCGTGATTTCTTTGAGCTGGTCATGGGAATGGACGACGTCATCTCCCTTGGCGTCGGGGAACCGGATTTCTCCACCCCCTGGAATATTTCCAACGCCGCCATCAAATCCCTGGAGGATGGATACACTAACTATACTTCCAACAAGGGGCTCCGCGAACTCAGGGACACCCTGGCCAGTTTCCTCGAGGATCGGGATGGACTTAGCTACGATCCCCAGGAGGAACTCCTGATTACCACAGGGGTCAGTGAAGCCCTTGACCTCTCCATGCGTGCTTTGATTAATCCGGGGGACGAGGTCCTCGTACCGACTCCCTGCTACGTTTCCTACGTACCAACGGCCAAAATGGCCGGCGCAACGGTTAAATCCATCCGCACTGGACCCGATACCGAGTTTCGTCTTACCCCCGACCAGCTTAAAACCGCACTTACCGAGGACTCCAAAATCCTCTGCCTTAACTATCCCTCAAATCCCACTGGCACAAGTTACACCCGGAGCCAGCTGGAGGCACTCTCCGAGGTCATCATCGATGAGAACCTCATTGTCGTATCGGATGAAATCTACGGTCAATTAACCTTCGATCACGATCATACCCCTCTTCCCTCGATTCCAGGTCTGAAAGATCGAACAATTATGCTCAATGGATTCTCGAAAAGTTACGCAATGACCGGATTCAGAGTCGGATACGCCGCGGGTCCGTCGGACCTGATCCAGACAATGACAAAAATTCATCAATACACCATGCTGTGTGCACCGACCCCCTCCCAGTTTGCCGCCGTCGAAGCCCTCATCAACGGGGATCGTTCGGTTAAAAACATGCTTCAGGAATACGAAAAACGCCGGGACCTGGTGGTGCATCGCTTTCGAAAAATGGGTCTTGAGTGTGTGGAACCGTCCGGTAGTTTCTACGCGTTTCCTTCTATTGAAGCCACGGATCTGACCTCCAAGGCCTTCTGTGAACAGCTGTTAAACTCAAAGAAAGTTGCCGCCGTACCGGGTGATGCTTTCGGTCCCGCCGGCAAGGGTCACATTCGTGTGTCCTTCGCCACGGACAGGGAGGACCTGCAGGCGGCCCTCGACCGTATCGAGTCCTTCCTGACCGACGAACTGACGCTCTCAATCAAACTTGACGATCCCGTTTCGTCGGAGTAACCATGGAACCCCCCCTTGAATCCCCGGACGACCAACGACGCCAGCGATTGCTTTTTGTTACGGCCCGGGCCGCCGAGTACGAGGACTGTCTGCGCGAGTTTAACTTCGAGAAGCACCTGAATCAGAATCATCCCTACTTCCGGCATGAGGGATCGGAGTGGGATATACGGGTGACCCATACTGGTATAGGTCCCGATCAGGCCCAACAAACACTCCGGAAAATAGACGGGTCACTGGAACCGGATTTTATCCTCGTGGCGGGAACGGCCGGCAGTCTCAGTATCGACTTGGAACGGGACAGTATCTACCTCCCAACTGCCATTCGATCGGCCGAAGGTTCCCCGAAAAACGACTGGTACCACCCCGAAACCGAAATACTTCACTGGATTCGCGGGGTCCTTGACCAGAGGACCGAACAGTCTGAACGATTACGAAGCGGTCCGCTCCTCTCGGCCGACGAACCCGTGGTTGATCCGGACGCACGCCGCCAATTAAAGGAACAGAATCAGGCCCTGGCGGTGGACATGGAGACCTCGACTGTTATTGATTTTTTTGGT
>JBDGPI010000049.1:0-219 GCA_042219765.1 Salsurabacterium abyssinicum (SeqCode) | reverse complement strand
TTGGTCCACCCCGGGAGGACCCCCCCGGCATCGGCGCCGTTCGAGTCATCACCGACACACCCGAGGACACATCCATTGAAACAATCAAAGACCGACAATCTCGGGGAGCTTCCCTTACCGGGGACGTACTTACGGGGATACTTTCCCACCTGCTTGAGTCCTAAATTCTCTTGTGAGACCGGGTTAATTGGTTATACTATTGTTCTTCGTTCGATTCCA
>JBDGPI010000048.1:21331-22302 GCA_042219765.1 Salsurabacterium abyssinicum (SeqCode) | reverse complement strand
AATGGCTGACGAGGCTCTTTACCAGGCCAAAGAAGCCGGCCGGGACTGCATAGTGACCATTGATCAGGAAGCATACGAAAAATCTCAAAATTTCGACAATAGTCGGTGAAAACAATTTGCTTCATGGTGCCGATGAAACTACCGCAGATGTGTGAGATCCAATCCTTTTTTTGCAATAAATGAATTATTTAGCGTAACCACCATTAGGGAGAATTTTTTGGTTTGGATACTTTAATCCTCTCAAGCAACAAGGAGCAGGCAGTGTTAGGACTACCAAACTGGATCGTTACTCACGTCCCCTTTGAGGCCGATCAACCCGACCCCAAATCTCCATCGACGCTGTCGAGCCAACCTTACGGACCATCGTCTCCGACGACGATATTTCACCCGACGTAAGGTGCCGAGGCCGATGCTAACGTCACAAACTGAAGTCACTCAGGAGACAGAGGATCACTCAAACCCGTTCGATATAGTCGGGTCATACTTGCAAAAATACGTTTTCTTGTCCGATCAGGATCCCTTGTTGTACCGGATGTTCCAGGTCCATTTACGGACCGTTACAATCCGACGGATGCAGGTATTGTACGCGGCCATAGCGGTGCTTCTTGTAGTGTTCTGGCCGGAGGATTTCATACTGAATAAACCGTATCAGCTCAAATTATCCTTCGCCTTCTGGAGGACGTTTTCACTCTTTGGACTTGGAATAGCTGTCTTTGCCTTCGAGTACGTTTCCGTCATCAGAGAGAATCCCAACGCCATCTACGCCCTGCTGATGTCGGCCGATATGATGGTTGGTGGAGCCAGTTTTGGTGCCGTGGAAAGTTTTACCTACCCCTGGTTCGATTTCATGGTTCTCATCTTTCCTACCTACTCCCTTGTAATGAGTCTTCCCTTACTCACTCGTTTTCTTATTACGAATCTCTGGACGGCCCTGTTTGTCTTCTCCTGGGTAAATGCCACCACCGAGCCGG
>JBDGPI010000048.1:10607-21280 GCA_042219765.1 Salsurabacterium abyssinicum (SeqCode) | reverse complement strand
CAACTTCCTCGTATCGGTGATCGGTCACGTAATTTATTATTTTGATTTCACTACCTTTAAGAACGAGCGTAAATTACAGAAACAGCAGCAGCGCATCCGTGAACTGGCAAACTACGATCAGCTGACGGGTCTCTTGAACCGTAACCGCTTTGAGGAACGAGCAAAAAAAATAATCGAAGGCGGTAACCGTTATGATTTTCCAGTGACAATGGCTATGCTGGACCTTGATGATTTTAAAAAAATCAATGACCTATTCGGACATTCCGCTGGGGACAGGGTCCTCGAAAAGACGGGGATGATTGTTCAGGATGAACTTCGTGATCCGGATCTGGCCTGCCGGTACGGGGGCGAGGAATTCTGCGTTCTAATGCCTGAGACCGATTTGGAATCGGCAAGTGAACCAGCCAATCGCATAAGGGGTCGGCTGGCGTCAGTGGAATTTAACACCGACAGTGAAAAAACATTTTCCGTCACCTGTAGCATTGGACTTGCGGAGCAACCGGACCAATTGGAATCACTCGAGGAACTTTACCGGAAGGCCGACGAGGCGCTCTACGATGCGAAATTACTGGGAGGGAACTGTCTGGTTGACTACGAATGACAGGACATCCTGAATATCTCAGTGATTAAAAGAGGACGGGCCATCAATCACACATAGTTTACGGGATCCACTTGCCTTAAGCCGAAGTATATTTCGGCCGTTAACTGAAAGTATCGTCAGGTTCACTGGGGGACTAGTGCGTCTTTGAATGATTTTCTATCAGTAGAAAAACTTCGTAATTTTTTAAATAGGTACATTTTTCTCAAGACGGAATCCGACAATCTCTACAAGTTATTTCGCCTAAAAATGCGTCAAAAATCCAACCGACGCTACCAATTTCTCTTTGGACTGACGGGTTTATTAGTTCTGCTTTTCTGGCCGGAGGATTTTCAACTCGATAAATCAAAGGAACTCATCCAGGCATTTGCCATCTACAGAAGCACAACCATATTGCTTGCCGTACTGACAGTTGTTGCGCTGCGTTATTGGAAATTGATAAAACGGAACTTAAATGCCTTCCTGACTTTTGTTGGCTGTCTTTACGTTTTTTCCGTGGCATATCCCCTTGGTTCCGTCGAAACGTTCACTTACCCGTGGTTCGATTTTATGTGTTTTCTTTTACCAATGTATTCGTTAATCATGAGTATTGATGTTTTCAGACGGTTCCTGGTGACTCTCCTATGGATATTGGTTTTTGTCGCAAGCTGGGTCCACTCTCACCCGGTTCCCATAGCCTGAGACCATATCTATGTTTCGGTTTCCCTCTGGTTAACGGCCTCGGTCCTCGTAACGATCGTTGGACATTCCATTTATTATTTTGACTTCATCAACTTCAAGAAACAGCGGCAACTCCAGCAACAAAAGCAGGAAATACGGCACCTCGCAAACCACGATCAACTGACCGGACTGCTCACCCGTCGTCGCTTTGAGGACCGGGCTCAGAATCTCCTTTCGAGAAGCCAGCATTATAATTTCCCGATGACAATGATCATGATGGACCTCGACGACTTCAAGGAAATAAACGATCAGTACGGGCATGCCTCCGGGGATGAGGTTCTCTCGAAAACCGGTGACATCATTCAGGAATGCCTGCGTGAGGCCGACTTGGCCTGCTGGTACGGGGGCGAGGAATTCTGCGTGCTTATGCCGGAAACGGACGTCGACGCCGCGAGAAACCCGGCGGACCGAATCCTTGATACACTTTCGAAAACCCGGTTTACGACGGATGAAGGAACCAGCTATTCAATCACCTGCAGTCTTGGATTAGCGGAGCAACGGTCGTCCGGCGACACCTTTGAGGACCTCTACCAGCGCGCCGACCAGGCCCTGTACAAAGCCAAGGAATCCGGTGGGAATTGCCTGGTTGTCTCCTGAGTAGGTTTCATCACAAATAATTTTCAGACAATGTTCATGAATGATGAAGAAGACACGTCCCTGAAATGCTCTTTCCTTCACCGATTTCACTCCACCAATAGTACTGTTAAATCATACGTTGGCCTCACCAAATTCATAGACGACACGAGTTGATTTTTGACTGGCAGAGGTGAGGAAATTAATTAAATTTTGATTTTTGGGGAAAAATGAACGATAGTAATAGAGATTAATCTCATTATGCTTGAAGAAAGTGTTTGCTATACTATTTATGGTTCTTAGATACCGGATCCAGGATAGGTCAATATGCTAACGTCACGAAAATTTTATCTGGCTGTATTTTTCTCCTTTCTAATTGGACTTACCAGTGCCTATCCGGTCTCCGTACTCTCCCTGACTGCTCTCAATGAATCCGAGATGAGTGACGTTACCGGTCAACAAGGGATTATTCTTGATTTCCAGTCCAGTAGTGGAATTGAATTCCCGAAAATCGATTACACGGACGCCGATGGAGCTGACGGTACCAGCGGAACATTGCGTCTTAAGACTGTCTGCCTTGTTGAGGGCGTCTCCTGCGGCAACGCCATCGATATCTACGGTCTTACACTGGACTCGAGTACCGATCTTTCAATAGATGGCACCAAACGGGCCGGTATGGTGATTGGGGTTCCTACCATGAACAACAATACGTCTCTGACGATCGACAAAATTTACCCGGGTAGCCCGGGAACATCCTCACTGGGAAGCCTCGACATTACGGCCGGATCCATTCAATACACGGACCTCTACCTTGGTGCCAAGGGTGGTAATGGGTTTGCCGGTAAAATTGACCTGGACTTAAAACTCTCCAAAATCAACTTCCAGGACTCCAACGGTTATGCCAGTGGTAGTAACGTGGCCGGAGATTTACGTATCGAGGATATCTACATCAATGACGGCACCCGTTCGGTCAATAACCCTACTACACTGGATGGTTTAACCGTGGATAGCTCAAGCAGTGTTTTCTCCTCGGGTTCAACGGCCGGTGTCGTTGTCGGAATGCCCTCCGGGAAAGTCAGTATTACGACCGGTGACATCCATCCCGGTGATCCCAACGCCACCCCGATAACCTCAGGTGTCGAACTCAACGGCCTCGATATGCACAACACAAAAATCGAGGTGGGAGCCAATTAATTACTTAACGAACTTCTCGGATAGAAGTCGTACAATTCTGTCTGCCTCGGTTGTACTACTTGTCCTCTCTCTCACAGTCACTGGTTCGGCCTTTGCCCTTGAAAAAATGAATGACGACGAAATGTCCGATATCACCGCCAAAGAGGGCATTAAAATCAACCTCGACCTCCGGCTCACACTAGATAACCTGAACATCGATGACGAATCAGGGACCTTCCAGCTCGGAAGTGAAGGATCCGGCGGGGTCACCATTGACAATGGACGACGAGGAAGGGCCGAACTGAAGGGATTAACCTTCGATGTCTCCGGGGACAACCAGCTGGTACTGGGACTGCCATCCGGGTACTTTTCCGCCAGTGTCGACGAAATTTATCTTTCGAATCCCGGTAGTGCGAATCCCGTTGGACCACTGAACATCAATGACGTCAACTTCGGTAAGTCCGAAATTCGAGTTGGACCGAACTAATAGCGCTAAACATTCCCTCACTCTCAGCCTCTTACTGCGACCTTACCTAATGAAGATTTACTCCCCCAACGACTTTTAGCCACTTAACTCACCTATCTCGGACCTTTTTTTTATAGTTCTCACCGACAGTAATTAGCTGTAGAAAATATAATTCGATTCGTTGCTTTTTCAATTATGGGTGTGTTCAAAGGCTCCGGGCAGCAATTATTGCTGGTATCGTCCGTCTGGTAGCGCCCTTCCAGTCAATTCACAGGACAAATGAAGTAACCGTTAGTAGGTTTCTCTAAGATAATTCCTCAGGTTTGTTTTGAGTGCTTCCATTGGCTGACGTCCAATATCTTTGTCCGATATTTCATTGATAAAGTCATACAAAAGCATCATCGGGGTAGCAAATGGTCCCTGGGGATGATCCACGAACCAGACGTGAATCATTTCGGGACTCCTCTTTGACGGTTTTCCAACACGACAGTTGCCCTCTATTGCCGGACCGACGGGAAGTTGCCCGTATTTCCGACAGTAAGTCGTCTCAAGGTTGTGGTAATGCCAGATCGTCAAAGGACCCCCAACCTGAGGACCCTCGGCGTAATTTGAATTCATCACGTACATCATGCCCACCAGTTTCTTCCCGTCACCGGTCTGGTAAAACATCAAATTTTCCGGTCGGTCGGGGTCGAGGATATTTCCGTCGGCCATGAAAGTATCGTTAACGTGATGAGCTTTGATCGGATCCAGTCGTTTCACCGGACGAAAACCATCCGCTCTGGCCTTTTCGTAATCGAACCATCCGTGTTTCCTGGCCGAACGGAAACTCTCGGTCAAAAGATCAAGGGCCGACCGGATATGCCCGGGGCTCGGCCGTTGATTTGGATAACGACTGACCTCTACGGTGTGAAGGGGTCGTGTCCCTCCATAATTTGCGAGTTCCCAGCAACGATCAACACCACACCGTTCCCGTTCCGAAAGATACCGTTCTCCCCCGGTTTCCCTGAAGATCGTGGAAGCTACTGTAGACGGATCCTCGCCTGGACCGGCGTACTCCACGAGTTTTTTTCTGTTACGAGTCTTAAGATTTTCCTGGTCTGATTTTTTCTGCCGGAAGACCACGTCCCCACCGGTGTCCACCCAGGCCCAGGCGTCAGGGGTATCAACAACAGCAAGGCCATTCGTGAACTCGCTGACCCAAGGTCGAGGACGATCAAAGAGCAATTCACCGTTAGCTGTCAGGTGGTTCCAGCCTGTCGACGACCATATCACGCCCGGATTCTGAGTCGGAGGAACGATGACTGTACCTGGCGCATCATCAGAACTGACATCAGCTTCGTTGACTTGCTCAATTGAAGCATTCTTAGAACCGTAGGTTTCTGATATTCGCTTTCCGTTCCGATTGATCGGAAAGACTTTGCCGGATTTTTTAACGCTGGCCGTTTCTCCGTTGAAGGATGATGCCCACTCGTATTGAGGATCAATAACCCAGTCACCCGTTTTATTGATGTACCCCCATTCTCCGTTCGATTTAACCGGGGCAAGCTCCCCGGAAAAGTGACCGGCGTCATCGTACCTGGGTTTAATGATCCAATCACCGTTGCTGTCGATAAAACCTTTCCTGTCGTTCACGCGAACCCAGGCGAGACCGTTACGGAATTTCGACGCCCACTGGAACCGGGGTTGGATAATCATATTGCCCGTTTTGTCGATGTATCCCCAGCCGGACTCGGTGCGGACGGCGGCCCTTCCCTCTGAAAATTGTCCGGCATCAAAGGACCAAAGGAGGTGTTTTTGGATGATTCTCCGACCATCTTTATCGATGTAAGTCCAGTCCCCGTTTAATTTTACGAGGGCCCGGCTTTCGCTGAAGTTTCCGGCATAAGCGTAACGGGGTTTTATAACCCACTCACCGTCCCGATCCCGGAATCCCCAGAGTCCACTCTCGCTATTCCGGGAAGCGACAAGTCCTTCGGAGAATTCACCAAACGGAATAGGGCCGAAATCATGGGTCATCCGGTAGGATTTCGATCCAAGTTCGGGGAAAGGTTTGGTCCCACTCAGACAGAACCCGGGAGTGAAAAGACCAAAAATAAGACAAGAAATATGCAAGTAAATGTTTGCTTTGGTTTTCACCAGTTTATTTTCCTCACGGACTAAATTTGTGCATACGAGCCATAAAAAGTATCTTTATCCGTATTATTTTCGATGCCGGTAAACTTCCCGTTTCAAATCATTCTTGGATCGATTTGAAATTTTAGATCCCGAGAGTTTTTCAACTTTAGTTGGTGGAAGTGTCATGCTTGTGGCAAATGGACCCTCGGGATGATCGATAAACCAGACGTGAAGCATTTCCGAGCTTCGTTTTGAACGCACCCCCACCTCGCAGGGTTTACCCTTGTATTTTCTTAATGGTAGTTGGCCAAATTTCCGGCAGGAAGCGTGACTGAAAGTATGATAATGCCATATTGTCAGGGGACCGCCGATCTGTGGTCCCTCAGCCAGGTTAGAATTCATCGTGTACATCACACCAACGAGTTTTCGCCCCTGAGGCGTCGGATAGTAAATTAGATTTTCCGGCCGGTTGGGGTCGAGGATTCTTCCGTCGGCAAGATAAGTATCGTTTACGTGATGAGCATTTTTGTCGTCCAACTTCTTAACCATTCGATACCCATCATTCTTAGCTGTCTCGTAATTAAACCACCCGTTATGCTTTGCTGTTTTAAAACTACGCAGGCGTAACGTAGCGGCCGTCTCAAGTTGAGAGGGTGTGGGTGTCCGATAAGGATAGCGTGTGACTTCTACAAGGCCGGCTTGATCAAAAGTACCGTATGGCCGTAGTTCCCAGCAACTCGAATGTTGGCACCGGCCGGGAATGTTAATATACCGTTCTCTGGCCGGTTCTCTGAATAGGAGACTTGAAGTTCGTGAAACCTGGTTTCCTGGACCATTGAAGGGAACTAATTTTGAGTTATTGCCGGTCGAATATGACGGTTCATCAACGTCCGTCAGAACCAGTTTTTCCACGCCACCCGTATCAATTAGGCTCCATTCTTGTTGTGTTCGTACCAAACCGAACCCACTCGAAAAATCATCCGTCCACTGGTAAAAGTTTTTCAACAATAATTCTCCAGACTGCCTGAAATAGTTCCAGCCTGACGGGGTAACTGCAGCAGCCATCCCCTGGAAAAAAGAATTTATATAATAAGCGTCTTCTAGAATAGACCCCTCACCGGTCGAGCTGATAATTCTGTTTCGATCGACGACTGCTTTACCCTCAGTAGACGCTGTCGCCTGTTCGAGATCGGGTTCAATCACCCATGTTCCATTGCTGTCTATGTAACCGAATTTTCCATTTTTTCGGACTCTCGCTATTTTTTCGGTGAATGGATCAGCCCACTGAAATTGAGGTAAAATTACCCAGTCTCCACTCCGATTAATGTAACCCCAGTGTTTTCCTTCTTTGACGGGAGCCAGGCCGTTTGAAAAGTGTCTGGCATCGTCGTAACGGGCAAATAAAACCCACTCCCCCTTGCGGTTAATAAATCCTTTTGAATTATTCCAGCGAACCCATGCCAATCCATCGTGAAATCTGGAAGCCCATTGGTATCGTGGTTTAACTATCCATGTGCCGGAACGATTAATGTAACCCCAACCACTGTTGGTCCGAACGGCAGCACGGTCCTGAGAAAATAATCCCTCCCCGTAAGACCACAGGAACGATCGAGAGGTAACCGGAGCGCCTTCCTCGTTGATGTAAGCCCACCCGTCATTGGTTCGTACAAAGGCTCGACCGTTCGAATAAGGACCAGCATAATCAAAGCGGGGCGGAACGACCCAATCCCCACTTAGATTTTGATAGCCCCATAAGCCCGTGGTATCCGACCGGACGGCTATTCGTCCCTCCGAGACAGAGCCGGCAGGAAAATGACCGAAGTCCGAGCCCATTGTGTACGACTTTCTACCCTGCTGGTCAAATAACTTCAAGGGTGAGTCCGTACCAGCACTGCCCGGATATGACGCTAACAAGAAGAGGACTATCGTTATCAATAAGCCGGCGGTTAGGTGTCTGAATTTATCGATCGTTCTACTCCTCTTGATTTATAAATAAGCAAAAAGTGATCGAATCATTAAACTCTTAACTCTACCTGGCGGATCAGAGGGAAACCAAAATCGCTGGTTCAAACGTCGGAAGAAACCCGGTCAATTATGTACCTTCAACCTATCAAGTTTGAATACACGATTTGTATAATGGAATTCCGCTATAGTTATAATGCCGTCCAGGAATTTAAGAAATTGTAATTGTCGTGGCACAATTAGTCTTTCACATGATAAGATCTTTCTTCAATAATGCGTGCCTTTGAGCCAGTAGTCTCTGAAAGTATGTTCGGAGAGTTGGTTTATCCTCGTTACGGAACGACTAACTTGTTGAGGATTGTTTATGTCTTTCAATAAGAGATCAATCATCTTCGTCTATCTCTTGATTCTCTTACTCGGGTCATCATTCAGCCTTGCCTTCGCCCAGGACCCCAGTCAAAAAAAATTGGACTCAAAAAATTTAACGCCTGTTTCGGAACTAAGGACGGTACTGAGGCAAAAGGGGGTTTCCCTTCCCAATCGTCCTGAATTCAACGATAACAGGTCATTACAGAGACTCGGTAGCAAACTTTTCTTCGATCAGCTTCTCAGCGGCAACCGGGACGTGGCCTGTGCTTCCTGTCACCACCATAATTTTGCTTTTTCCGATGGGCTCTCACTTTCAATCGGCACCGGTTCAAAGGGTTTCGGAACAAAGAAAATGATCACCCATAAGCGACAACTCGGCATACGAAACAGTATTGGACTCTCCCATCGTTTTTTACCCGAAATGCGGACGATGCTCTGGGATATGAGAATTACTCAAAATCAGGACGGAACGATCGAAAAACCAGAGCGTCTAAAAATTCCGGAGGGTATTGATACTATCCAGGAAGTTCAGTTTCTGGACGCTTTCAGGCTTAACCAGGAAATGAAAGGCTTCAAGGGACAAAAGGACATTTTCGGAGACACCAATCGGTTCGCACTCGTGCCGGACACTCAACCCCGTAAGCTTTTCGGACTCATAGTCGACCGTTTAAAAAATTACTCACGATACCGGAAGCGATTCAGGAAGGCCTACCCCGAAACTCCGATTGAGGAGATTAATATCTCACACGTTACCAATGCTATGCTGCATTTTTTGCGGAAAGCAACTACCTTCCTGAACTCACCATGGGATAAATTCCTGAAGGGAAATGATGACGCTTTGAGTAAAAACGCCGTTAAGGGAGCACTATTGTTCTACGGCAAAGCTAACTGCTCGGAGTGCCATTCAGGGAACTTACTCTCCGATCAACAAACCCACAATATTGCTGTTCCTCAAGTACAACCGAGATTCGACTCCGAGGGTTACGACTACGGGCGTTACAGCGTAACCCTGAGAGAGAAGGACCGATTTGCCTTTCGTACTCCCCCGCTTCGGGACGTGGAATTAAGTCGTCCCTGGATGCACAACGGTGCTTACAAAACCCTTCGTGGTGCAGTCAAGCACCATATCAACCCTGAACAATCTCTGAGAAACTACCGCTCCGAACAATTGGCTCAGGATATCCAGCTCCCAATGAAAGCTCCCCTGAACCGATCGGATCTTCAAAATTTATTTTCACGAGGTAAAATCGGGCAATTTCTGGCAACCAAGGTTAAAAACAATCAAGCCACACAGGATTTCATAATCAAAACTATCAGTCCTGAGATTCAGAATGTTCCTGATCTATCAGACACTGAAATTGATCGGATTATGTCATTTCTCAGGTCGTTAACCAGTCCGAGCCTGCGCATGATAGACCGTAAAGGTGATGTTATGAGTAAGGAACCACTTTTAGAAAGACTGCACACAAGACAATTCCCCGGTCACGCCAGTTTTGCCGGTATTCACTTGACGACACATGGAAAAATACTTGATGAATTGGATATTCCATCAGTCGATGTTCGGTATGAAACAATGGATAGAAACTGATTTGAAGAACTTATACTCAGAATACCTAAAGTAGAAGCTTGTCAATAAAAAATTGGAGAATTAGATCTCCGAATTGTAATCGGACCAGAGCGTAAAATAATATTCAACAAACTGAAATGTACCAACCGAGGGAACGTAGAAATGCAATCGAAGGGAGTTCACTAAAAAGAATCAAAGGCTGATCGTTTGTCCACTCAAAGAACTGTTCCAGCGGTAATTTTATTGGGATGGAAACACTTATTTCACGACAAATAGCCATCTGACGATCGCACCATGATCCAGAGAATGTCCGCTTAAAAAACTGCGTAAAACATATCTCTGAGGAACGCCAACCATTGAAAAAACCAGCTGACCAAACTCGATAACCAACCCTCAGAAGCCTCTTTGACGTTTCCGGGTTTCGTGTTTACACGAAAGGTGTTCTGATTGTCGCTGCCAAAGACGGGCCAGGGGCTATTCATTGGTTTCTGGGCCTCAACCCGGAAAGCGTGTAATTTAAGAGCCTCTTCACCGCTTCCCCAGAAAGATATTGTAAACAACTTGTTGCCGTAAATTGCCGGAGCCATGAATCCCGCAATCAACTTCGATTTCCAGTTGATTGATCGATTTTTGTCCAGACCCAAGATCTGGTTGGCTACACTGGTAATTGGTAACTGTCCCAGTGTATAAATATCTCCATTCTCCGCTAAAGTGAGAAATTTATGGTGAGGTATTATTTTTTCCTCGATTGATGAAGTATCAATGGGATAATCCCCAAGATTGAAAACGTCCTTTTTTATCCAGCCTCTCGATCCCCTGTGACTGAGAGACATCAACTCGTTATTTCTCGTGCCGAAGAAAAATTTATCATGTTTTCCGACTGCTCGGGCACTGAAAGTCACGGGATTTGCGTTACGATACCTCCATTTAACGGATCCATCGAAATCCAGGAGGACGATTTCCCCCTGTGGGTTTGTAATTAAAACCCCCCTGGAGGACAGTATCGGGTTTGTAAATTCGGGCTCGGAAAAGTCCCAGCGTTTCTTGCCTGCATCACTGACGGAAAGAATTTTTTCAAAAGTTTCAAAGTACAAATGTCCTCCGGGACCTATTTTGAGCCCTCCCGA
>JBDGPI010000048.1:4409-10524 GCA_042219765.1 Salsurabacterium abyssinicum (SeqCode) | reverse complement strand
GTACCGGGTCTTTGAACTATCTAAAGGATATTTCCACTTTAGACTGCCATCGTCTTCGTCAAGCGCAACCACGGAAGTCGCAGTATCTCCTTTGACCCGACCCCTGGTATAAATCGTTCCGTCTGGACCAATTGATAGATAACCAACAGTCATTGCCTCGGACACAAATTTAACGGGCGATTTCCACATTAGTTCCCCTTGAGCCGTCAGAGCCACAACCGAATACAACTTCCGGCCAGCGCCCGTTTGTGATCGCATCCCGGTTACATAGATGGTTCCGTTCCCGGAAACACTTGGAATTGATTGGACTCCGATGCCCGCTGGGGCGTACTCCGTTTTCCACTTAAGCGAGCCGTCCTGGTTTAACGCATAAAGGGCCTGTTGAAGTCCTTTTTTAGAACTCGGGGCGGAAACGTAAATGGTCCCTTCAGGAGAAACAGCTGGTACCATGCTAATGGGGCGAAGACCGTATGAATTGGAGAAATCTTCAAACTGAAAAGTCCAGACTCTTTGCCCGGGGATCCGTGCGTCCGAGGAAATCGGAAGACAAACTAAAAGACAAAATAAAAGAACATAAAACGAAAAAATTGTACGGTAGTTACTAACTTTAAAGTAAGAACCCATTCTGTTAGTTCCCTCTGAAGTTAATGATCGATGAATTATTGTTTAAAACACCGGGTACTTTTCAATAGGAAATATCACAAACATTTCCGTAAGCCACCAGTTTTTTCGACTGAAATATATTGCAGTCTTTATAGTGTTATTCTTACGGTACGCGAACAGTGCTTCCGGGGTAAATTTTTTGCAATCTGGTCCGGGTTCCATTCGGTCGAACCATTTCGACCGTTACCGTATCAGTCGGTTCTGGTAAAGCAAATTGATAGTAAGGAGTATCCTGGGAATGAAAATCCGAACGAACACTCACAGGAATTATCCGCTTGAAAGAGCCTTGATGAACTATCAACTTTCCACCTTTGAATGGTGAACTAACTCTAACCGTGACCCATCCTGAATTCGAGTCGGCTATATTTTCATAAAACTGAAATGACTGATCCGGCTGTGAAAAGATAAGATCCAGGCCACCATCCCCTGAGGCGTCCAGTTGAGCTACCCCTCGGGCATTCATTGGCTTAAAACCGACGGACCTGGAATTGATCCTTCTAAAATCGCCGGTATCTCCAAAAGTCCAGACAGCCGGGTAAGCAATCCAATCCTCAATATTTTTCCTCAGTGATTCACCCACGGTGTTTCGCCTAATGCCTGTGTCGGATATCAATTTTTCCGATTTGATTTTATCGTACCGCAGATTCCCCATAGCCTCCGGGGACCCCAGGTAATCCCTGAGAGCCTGTATTAACTCACGTCTGCCGTCGTAATTAAAATCACCAACAGTGGCTCCCCAGGCCCAACCGTTGCCCTTAACCGAATATTTTGCTGATTGGTCCCGTAACTGACCGTCACCATTGTTTAAAAGTAAATTGTTTCCTTCGAACGTCGAGGAAGCGTCACTCAATTTTCGTCGATCAAAAATGGTTAATTCTGGATCAAGAACGATGTTACTCACAAATACATCCGGTAAACCATCCTGGTTAAAGTCGGCAAGGGTCGAGGACATCCCATTTCGATTTGTGTCAAAACCGAGGTACCGATGACGGAAACTTCCATCACCCTGGTTGATATACAAAGAGTCGTTGAAGAAATCATTGGCAACGTGTACATCCAGATGACCGTCGCCGGTAAAATCAGCCGCACTGGCCGCAAAGGACCAGTGGGACCGCTTGAATGTCTTCGACTGGACTGGCTTGTAAGTTTCACAGTTCCCACGCAGGTGAAAATTTCTGTTTCCGTTATCCTCACGAGGTAATAAACGCCCTATGTCATAACCTTTTCGGAACAATTTTTTTCTCGCGGGAGTTTTATCGTGGTAGGACTGATTTTGAACAATGATTAAATCCGGACAGCCGTTACCGGAAAAATCCCCGGCGGTGATTTCCATACCTAATTGAATTAACGGCGTGTCAAGCCGGTGATCTAATTGATATAGGCCCTGATAATTCTTAAATAGGCTGATCCGTCCAGTCTTTGGGACAAAAACGAGATCTTGGTACCCGTCCCCACTATAATCAACGAAAAGAGCCGACTGGATTTTGCTGTTTAATTCCGGAAAGGTATCCTCACGATAGAACCGTCCGCCTTCATTCCTGAAAAGCGTCGGCTGTGTATCGCCGATTAATAGAACTTCGGGTTTCCCGTGGTTATCTACATCTCCAACGTAAACGCCGGAATTACCGAGTATTTTGCCGCTGACAGTTTCTTCCTCTACACCCAGTTGGGCGCTGTATGAAAGTCCAATACTGTCGGAGTTTTCATGAAACCATTGGTCGGAAACTTGAACGCGGTCCGCTTTCGAAACAACTGGAGAGATCATCGAACAAAGGAATATGATTAAAATAATTGAAATTAGAATAGTTGTTTTCCGAAATGAAAGCACTGCCGAGATGGTGTTACAGTGTCGGTTTGTGAGCGAAGTATTCACTGGCTAATCCATCCAGGTTTTAGACAAACAGACTAATTCAACAAACTATATTAAAACATTCAAGCCATCGACTAAGTAAGTCTACACTAAGGCATTTCAAATTGGTATGATTGGATTGGAAAAAGTCAAAGTCTTCCTTTTAGAAGGGAGAATTTAAGTTGAATTCATCACAACTGAAGATAAAGCTGCTAATTGCTCTATTAATGATCTTTCAGGCACTATCGGTCTCATCGTCGGAGGCCTTGGACCTTCAATTCGATGGTCTACTGGAACAAGAACCCAGGGACGGTGAGGAGATCCCAACTTATTTTAAAGTTTATATTTCCGGTGACGTGGTGGCCGGACCTCTATCCTATCGTGACCTGAAGAACGTGTCGCCCGAGTGGTTTTCTGACAGAGGGGAAACAACCGCACTCGTTACTGTCAAACCAATACTTACGGTGAACAAAAAGGAGGGTAGGTCCTTAAACGCCCATCGGCAAAAAGTCTTGAAGCGCCTGAATCCGCAATCCGTTACCAGAAGAGTTGTCTTTCGGAAAACCCGCAAAACCCCGAAATCGTTTCCGTTTGGCACCAAAAGCTTAGAGCAAGAACAGATAATTAATTTAAAAGCCGGGTCAGGTACGTTTTACGTTCAACGGGTGGACACCCCAAATGGAGGTGTTCACCAGCCATATAACCCTCAGATCGGTGTTTCTAAGGCTCAAAAAAACCGGGGTCGGAAGAGGACGTCGGCAAAAGCCCTTCTTATGAAACTCGATTTGCCTGAAACAGTACCAGCTCAAATACAGGCCAGCACACTCTCCCTTCGATTTTATTTAAAATCCCCCCCAAGAGGGAAAATGGATCTAAACCTGTACCTGATGGACTGGCCGGTAAATAACGACTCAAGAGTTCGTACATTGCTCCAGTCCATAAGCCACAAAAAGCTTTTGTCCAGTCGAAAACTTTTAATTGATACGACCACAATTTCTCCATTGAACCGCAGTCTGGACCTCTCCCTCAAATCTATCCAGGACGAGATTGCCCAACGTCGTGTTCTGCCCTGGATGATGATAACGGCAACTCCGCCCGGGGACCCGACCAGGTGGCTCTATAACATCACGTTCTGGGGGGATCATTCACGCCGCACTCCCTCGCCCGAAATTATGCCGGCCGTTGTCATTCGGCCTGGTCATTAATTCTTGTATATAAAATTAAAAATTTTATTTCTGTCCTTTGAGCTAGTATAGTGGAAAGGGTTTGGGTTTATTGAACCTATACTTTAGTTCCGATATAAATATTTATTTTTTTAATATATATGAACTACGCTTATGTTTGCATTCCAATGGGTAAAGAACAAATTTCTGTCAATTTCATGGCTTGACTCAATTGACGGCTTATATCAATTGACATCACACCGCTACGACTTGCATATGCGCATGCGTATGATATACTCCGCTTGACTTTGCTTTGGATTTTGCTAATTACACATGGATAACGCGAATAATTTACTTTTATTTATTGGTAACAGGCTAAGTTAACACGGACATCAGGATGTGTCCTACAGATCTTGACTATTCATCGAGACGGTAAACAGCTACTTCTTTCTTCACAGTTCCTTCGGACTTTACTCCTTTCAATACTCAGTGTCTTCCTGCTTGTCGCCCTCGTAACTCCATCGCTTGCTGTTAGAGAAATTCAGCATTTCGGTACACAGGCTTCCTATAGCTTTGCGGCTGACACTTTTGGCAGCGGCGGGCACCTCAGTCCCCTCTACAACGGTGATCTCAGCCATATTACCCGGGAGGATAAAAACAGCGACGGTCTCTACAACGAACCCTGCTGGGGTTGTGATGACAATAATGCCTGGCACAACATGTGGTCACTGCCGGATTCGTCGGCGAACACTCCCCTCCCCGACCGGACTGGTAATTATTACGTTCAGCGTGGGGATGAAATGGATCTCGACGGCTGGTTAACGGAACGAGATTCCGGTGAGGAAGTCGCCCTGCGAATCTGGTACGCCGTTCAGGGTGCTAACAGGTCGGACGGACACAGTGGTACTGGACTTAATAATGACTCAATCGGAAACGTCACCGGTTACGCCGTTCTCATGGATGCAACTAATGCGGGATGTGAGCACTGTGTGGATCGTGCTCGGTTTGAAAAGTGGAACAGCGGTACTTTGACCGCTTACTCCTGGGACGAGTCAGGATTTGATTTCAGCGGAGGCGCCACTGATAAGTGGAACTCTTTTTATATTCAGTTCGGCGTAAACGGCACTACTGACGACTATCACAAGATAATCAACCCGGAAAGCGAAGTCATGGGTACATTTTACGACGACGAATGGCACCACGGTGGAATCGGGTTCGGGGGTAACGGTAACTCCGGTGACAGCTGGGATAAGGGAGATATCTGGTATCTGGAGGATTTTTACGCCCGGGACGGTCCAACCGCGAGCTGTCACCCTTCCAACTTCACGGATGCCGGTTCCTATCTACTCGAGTACTACCTTTTCTTCTCTCACGCCCGGCGACTTCCGACGTCAAGCAAAATTGAAGGGGCAATCAGTCCGGACTGTGCCATGCGGACTCAGTATCCCAAGGCCGAAACTCAGGACGATCCCTCAAATTCCAATATGGACCGAGGCAACATGTATCGTTACTTCACACGGGCCACTGGATACGAATATAGCACCACATACTTCGGAATCGGTGATAACGACCTGACAAACGGTTACCGTGTTCGATTGTATCCCAACAGCTCAACGGATGCCGAACTGGACCTCGTCGAGTGGGACGGGTCGATCACCAACCTTGATTCCGCTGGTCTCTCATTGACTGATGGAGAATGGTATGAAGTTGTGATTCAATGGGGACCCAAATACAACAGCGACGATATCGTCGTTGACATTTTTGACTCCAATCAGAATTGGAAGGGCCGACTCAAGGGAAATGACGGCACTTACAATAGTGGAGTTGAAGGATTCAAAATGAAAGAGGCCAACCAGGGAGACACTGTCGACTGGGTCCGGTACTCCGAATTTGACTTCGGTTTTGACGGTACGCTAGTCGGTGGTGAAACAGTCCCAGGTGACCTTTTCAGTAATGGAAGTTCCGCGCTGGCCCAGGCCGATATCCGCAACGACAGCTACACGGATCACAGTTACTACCTTGAGGTCGTTGGCCAACATCAGACTTTAGCCAAATCCACCGTTTTATTTGAAACCCTCGGTGACACCCCTGTACCCTGGCCCAGTTCCCACCCGGACAACAAACGTACGGTCTCTTTTACCAGTTCCGTATCGAGCACAGACTGTGGTGACTACGACGTTGACGTCAACATGTACGTCGACAGCGGGAAAACTAACCTTCTGGACTCCGCCACCAGTGTTGATACCTTCACCATCGACAACTGCAAACCGGACCTGACGATCACCGATCCCAGCAGCAGCGAAGAAATCATCCAGGAGTCCGACGGCAGCGGCACCTACACCGTCAAGTGGAATGCCTCGGATACCCTCTCTCACCTGACGGAATTCGACCAACTGGAATTTCGGCCCAACACTGACACCAACTGGCGGACCGTTGCCAC
>JBDGPI010000048.1:0-4399 GCA_042219765.1 Salsurabacterium abyssinicum (SeqCode) | reverse complement strand
CGTCTGGGACCTCCCCCAGGTCTACACGAATGACGCCGAACTGCGGCTGGTGGCTTCGGATGCCTTCGACCAGGAAAAAATGGATACCTCCCCGACCTTCAAGATCCACACCAAACTTTATACTGAAATTGATACACCGAACGCCGGAACGTCCTGGAAGGGTGGGGTAAGCGATACCATCACCTGGACGTCGCCGGCCACCGGGGTCTCAAATTACGATTCTTTCGTACTGGAACATACCGACGGGTCTGGCTGGAATGACCTGGCCACTGTCGACGGCAGCAAACGCAAGTACGTCTGGAACAAACCGGAATTCCACACCGAGCAGGCCCAGGTCCGTATTAACTCCAAAGGGGCCAGCGGCGACGCCTTCATGGACACTTCCTCCAAATTCATCATTGACTCCAACGGACCGTCCCCCAGCTGGGTTGATCCCAATGACGGTGACACCTTTGCCGGGACGAAACGGTTGAAAGTGGATGCATCCGATGATCTCAACACAGCCGATACCGTCACCTTCTGGCATGGAGCCGTCGGTGATACAAAGATTGGCACAGTCTACGACAGCAACAGTGATAGTGTCTTTGAAAAAGATTGGAATACTGCCAACGTCTACGACGGTCGCCATGATCTAACCGCCGAAGTTTACGATTCCGTCAAAAATGTTGCCACCGCCAAGATAACCATTGCCGTGGACACGACCCCCGAGTCAGCGAGCATCCTCAATCCTAGCGACGGCGCCACGGTACAGAACTACGTCGACTTCAAGGGAACGGCCAGTGATACGTTAAGTCCGATCGACAAGATCGAGTTCTACGTCGACAGCTCTAAAATCGGGACGGACCACGACACGCCCTTCTCCTACTCCTGGAACACGAATTCCTATTCGAACGGTAGCCACACACTGGACATAACAGCCTTCGACACGGCGGGGAACTCCAAGCAATCGTCTTCAATTACCGTGACCGTTGATAACACCGACCTGTTCTCCTCACTTGACCTGCCAAACTCCGGCGACAAAATACAGGGTGACAGAACACTCTACGCCCAATGGACCATGCAGGATCAGTACATGTCGGACACCGCCGGTGCGGGGGGCGTCGGCACTGTTTACTTCGACGAGAACTTCACCGATTCACCGGTCGTGGTCGCCCACGTACAGGACAACAATGACGAGCCGGTCAACGCCCAGGTCCGGACGGTGACCAGCAACTACGCCACGATCCTGATCTGTGGCCGCAAGGGCGGCGACAATAACTGTCCGAATAAATACGAGCCCCCTTTCTCGGTCTCTTACATTGCGATAGAACAGGACGCCGCCGACCATCCCTACAGCGACGTTAACCTGATGTCGGGCCGGGAGGTCTGCTCCGGCGGTGGAACCTGGTGTACCTTCTCTCATCCACTCGGATCCAACACCGGTGGATTTGTCACAACTGTCAATACCAACAATGGTGGCCAGGAACACAAACCGACGATGGTCCGGAACGTGGACAACAGTAACTTCGACATGCGGTTCTGCGAGCACGACGGCGGGGACGGCTGCGACAGCCACAGCGACGAGGAAATTGCCTACGTCGGTTTCGACGCGGAGGACTTCGACGGTGACGGTGACGGTGTCCCCGATGGTGAAGGAGCCGTTAAAACCGGCCTATCCGACTCCACCTGGGCGACTGTCAGTTTCACGAACAGTTACGATTCCCCCATAGCCTTTGCTACGACTAACACGAAAAACGGCGGAAATGATCCCATTGTCGCCGAAACCCGCTACGTCGGTAGCGACTCCATGCAGATACGGATCTGTGAACACGAAGGGACGTCCGGTGGAAGCCGCTGTGACAGCCACGGGTCCGAGGACGTGGGCTGGCTCGTCATGGACGGAACCGAGGTCAATCCCCTGGATGGTGTCGAGGTCAAAACAGTTAACAATTGTACGATTCGATACACCGACGGTTCGAGCTGGCAAACACAGGTCCCCTCGGTGAACTGTTACAAGGAATACGACAAAACGACTGTGCCGGGTGACAACTCCAAAACAGCCGAAGTCGAAGTGAATGCACACGACGAGAGCGGTAACGTGGACCGGCGTCGGTCGGGGGACTTCACCATAGATTCGACCCGTCCGGAAAGTTTCAGTCCGATCACTCCCAAGGACGACGGCTGTGTGACGGAACCCGCAAACGTAACGCTTGAGTGGCAAAGTGCCACGGATCCGTCACCGGCATCCGGCATTGACTACTATCAACTCTGGGTTGACCGGCCGGATAACTTCGCCGTGTACTGGCCCCTTGAAGCCGACGATCAGCGGAACGTTATCACCGGACTTGGTTTTGACGGGGAATTCCGTGATGGAAGTGCCTTGCCCAATTGGGACCCTGGTCCACGGTCGTCTTTCACGGATGCCGCCCTGGAGTTCGACGGTGATCCCGAGCACGTCTGGACGGAGTGGGCGGTCAACGGTGACGCTCTCAGCGGCGGTGGTGCCGTTTCCATGTGGGTGTACTTTACGGAACAGACAAGCGACCAGCAGTGGAGTGGTGTCTGGGACCCCAACGGGCGCTTCTACATGGGGGAATCCGGTTCCTTCGGTGGGGGCGACGACGCCACCTACGGATACGGTGACGCAGTGGATCACTCCGGTAGCCTTTCTACGTACACCTGGCATAACATCACGGTCACTTTCGACGGCAGGACGGTAAAAGGATACGAGGATGGTTCCATGTCCGGTTCTTTCAATGCCAACAACATCGATACGAATATTATCCTCGGCGCCCGTCAGGGATACGGTGGCAGCGGCTACGATCCGACCGAACCCAGTTTCTTCTTCCGGAACGGTGCCAGAATTGGTGAAGTTCAAATCTACAGGGACCACCTGAACCAGAATGAAGTACAGCGAATGGCCACCGACACACTCCCAGTCCTGCTCGATTCCTCAACGACCAGTTATAACCTCTGGGATCTTTCCGATTCCTCGGACGGCGATACCCATACCTGGTCGGTGCTCGCGGCGGATAAGACCGGACTGGTTAACGGAACGTCAAAGCTCTCGTTCATGATTGATCGAACGGACCCATCGCAGTCCGAAGTCATCGAACCCAGCGAAGGTGATTACATTGGGGGTAACGTCAGTCTGAAAGCCCATGCCAAGGACAGCCACTGCGGTATTGGCCGGGTGGAGTTCTACGGCCACTACGAGGGCGACCCCGCCCCGAAAAAACTCGGCGAGGACAAGTCCGACAGTCCCTTCCGACTGGCCTGGGACGCCTCCTCGGAGACGGAGGGCACCTGGGATCTATTCGTCAAATCTTACGACGAGGGGGGTAATCTAAACAAATCCGATTCGGTCACCGTGGAGATGGACAACACCGATCCAAAAATCAACGTTACAAGTCCGTCTCAGGGTGACAAAATCGAAGCCAACACCACCGAAACTATTACCTGGGACGCCACGGACTCCGGTGGATCGGGTTACGATTCCTTCGTGATTGACTACCGCGAGGAACCCACCGGTACCTGGTCGGAAGTCAACGATGTCGAAGGCGACAAGCGGTCCTACGACTGGTCGGTCCCCGAGACCTGGGCCGACTCGGCTGCCATTCGTGTGACCGCCAAGGACACCGCCGGCAACACCAACTCCGATACTTCCGGCGAATTCCTGATCTTCCTTGAGTTGTACGTGGAAATGCTGCGCCCCGACGGTGGCGAGTACTGGAAGGGCGGGGACACCGAAACTCTGCGCTGGGAGGCGCCGGCCCGGGACCTGTCGGGCATTGAGAAGTACGATTCGTTCGTCCTTGAATATCAACGAGACGAGCCGTATGCCTGGAACTCACTAACCACAATCAACGACACAACTCAGACCGAGTACGTCTGGGACCCGCTTCCGACCTACGACACCGGCGAAGTCCGGGTCCGGATTACCGCCAATGGACAGAGCGGCGGAAGCTACACGGATACTTCCGGGAAGTTCTGGATTGATTCGACGGATCCGACTGCCTCCTGGACGACCCCCGACACCGGCGACTACGTCGACGATAAGGTTGATCTCGAATCGGGTAGTTCCGACGGCGAAAGTGGCCTCGAGTTAGTACGCTTCTGGCATGGGGATGTCGGAGATACCTTGATCCAGGAAGTCGGCGGCAAAAGTCCCCACAAGGCCATCTGGGAGGAGGAACAGTCACCGGAGGGCTGGCATGAACTGACGCTCGAGGCACAGGATCGGTCCGGCAACACCGACACGTCCCTCATCAGCGTCAACAACGAGTTCGAGGCACCGGTGGTAACCATCACCAATCCGGCCAGCGGCGATGCTTTCACCAACGAGGACGTGACCTGGTCGGCCGACGTTAACTGGGCGGCCGGATCCACCGGGGACACGGTACGTTTCTACATCAACAAC
>JBDGPI010000047.1:40422-47930 GCA_042219765.1 Salsurabacterium abyssinicum (SeqCode) | reverse complement strand
AGCAATGGCAAGTGCACCACCAAACTGGCACTTTGATTACCTGGCACCAATATACGATTATCTGGCGTTTGAACGAAACTACGACCCGATACTGAACGGGTTGAGTCTGTCCGGTGACGATCGCTTACTCGACCTGGCCGGTGGGACCGGCGAGTTTCTCGAGGAATTGATTGAGAGGGGAGTTATCCGGCGGGAAAATGCCTACCTGATCGACCTCTCGGAGTCCATGCTGGAGCAGGCCGACGAGCGGGGTCTACCGAACCTCTACCACGACGACACTGCCGACATGCCTTTCTCCAACGATATGTTTCAGGGTGTGTTTGCGGGCGATGCCATTCACCACATGGGGGACCCTGTAGCCGTCTTCAGGGAAGTCAGACGGGTTCTGGCACCCGGCGGTCGGTTCGTGATCGAGGAGTTTGATCCCAGCCGGTTTGTCGGAAAACTTCTGTACGCCATGGAACGTCTGTCCGGTATGGGCAGCCAATTCAAGGAACCGTCGGAGTTGATCTCACTGCTCGAAACAGCCGGATTCTCCGACGTGACTCACCAGCAGGATGGTTTCGTTTATTATCTTGCGGCCTCGGAAGGATGAAACCTGGACCGAACGAATAAGAGGAGGATGGTATTTATGAGTCGGTCGATTGGTTATCGGCTGGCGGTCGTCTTCGTTTTGAGTCTTACTGTTATGATAGGTTCAGCCCAATCCGTCCGGGCCGGTAACTCCGGTCCCTTTCATGTTGAGGTCGAACCGATTGCTTACGTGCTGGATGGAGCAGGAATTTTCGTGGGTCGAAGGGTTGGTGAATGGCAGTATACCGCGGAGGCCTTGACGCTCGAGTTACCCGGTCGATTTCACAACCAGGAATCGTTCGATGATTCGGAGTTAACCGGCCTGGAATTTCACGCCGAGAAATACCTGAACGGTGAGGGGCAGGGATGGTTCTTGGGACCGGAAGTTGGTATTACTGAACTTGAAGTGACTCATACGGCCTCGGGAACATCCGAGCAGCAGGTGAACCTGGGCACCGGTGTACGGGGGGGTTATAAAACGTACCTGGGCAATAGTTCCTACTACGTGCGACCGGTCGGAGGGATCACGTTGAACCTTACCTCGGAGGATATAACGATCAAGAACGATACCTACGAAAATGGGCCGGTCGGGTTCTTTCTGACCGTCGGAATTGGCCGTTCGTTCTAAGCGGGGATCCATGAATTGACGCGGTCACCGGTGGGTCAGTGCGCGGCTTTCGATCAACAATAGCCCATTAATATTATGAAGACCGTCCACTTCGAAATGACGGTGGACGACAACGACGGGAGTTTAATTAAATGCAAAAAACAACCTTTCACGTTGCGGAGATGGATTGTTCCTCCGAAGAACAGCTGATTCGGATGAAGCTCGAGGATCTCACTTCGGATGAACAGCTGGAGTTTGACCTGGCCGATCGTCGGTTGGAAGTTTATCACAATAGGGAAGAGGACCAGATCAAGAACGAGCTGGCGGAGCTTGAACTGGGGGAGGAAGTACGGGGACAAGCCGAAGCCCAGCCACCGACCGGGTCCGAGACAACCCAGCGAAAAATACTCTGGTGGGTTCTTGGGATCAATTTCAGTTTCTTTGTGATAGAAATGTCAGCCGGCTGGTTTGCCTGGTCGATGGGCCTGGTTGCCGATTCGCTCGATATGTTGGCCGATTCCACCGTGTATGCACTGAGTCTGTTTGCTGTGAGGGGTGTGGTTTCTCAAAAGAAGACGGTTGCCCGACTCAGTGGTTATTTTCAGGCCGGACTTGCTTTGCTGGGTTTCCTGGAAGTCCTAAGACGGTTCTTAACTCCCGGGGGATTACCGTTGTTTGACTGGATGATTGCTGTTGCTTTATTGGCCATGGCGGGCAATATCGTGTCCCTATGGCTGATTAACCAGACGAGAACCCGTGAGGCGCACATGCAGGCCAGTGCGATCTTTACCTCCAACGATATCATCGTCAACGGTGGAGTAATTACCGCCGGAGTGCTGGTGTATCTTCTCGAAAGTAAGTGGCCGGATTTAGTGGTGGTACGATCGTGTTTGCGTTTGTTCTCCGGGGAGCGCTTAAAATCTTAAAATTGTCCGAGTCATAAGAATGTCACTCCGGTCAAACTGAGTAGTTACGGTATCCGTTAACTATTCGGCTATTCTCAGCCATTAACGTATGGACTCGGTTGAAGCGCCGGTCTAAAATGAGGAGCTGGTGGAGGCACGCTGACATTGATAATCCCTACCGGACTCCAATTATCCTGGTTGGTGTATCCGGTTTTTTGTTAATTGCTTTTTTTTGAAAACGTTATCGGAAAACGGATACTCTACGAGCTCGTTCAATCGTAGGGTTGAATGAAACTGGTGTTCAGTAATCCTAAATTTGGATTCTTAAAAAAATGATTCTTCGCCACCGCGGACCGCGAGTTCTGAAGGGATCTTTGCTTCTTTCCACCAGTAATAAGCTACCACCGCGTGGTGTTCTGAACCCCTCCCCGGATAACGTGAAACACCAGTAATGGCCAACTGGACCGATCATCTGGAAAACTGGATATCCCTGCGTCGGGACGTTCTGGTACTGTCGGGGGCGCTCTTTCTGTTTCACATGGCTTCCCAGATGACGATGCGTTTCGTGGCCGAGTATCTTACCGTCCTGGGGGCAACGTCATTGGTCGTGGGTCTCTACGGGACGACGAAAAACATCCTCTCCGCCGTTTACCCGTACCCCGGAGGAATTTTATCCGATACGATTGGTACTCGACGGATGCTTGTGGCAGTGGGTCTTCTCACGGTTGTCGGGTATGGCCTCTGGACACTTGCTCCACTACTTGGATCGTTCAGCGTAATGGGCATCGTGTTTCCGGCCTGGGGATGGATCTTTGTCGGATTGTTTTTGGTCATGGGGTGGAAGGGCCTGGGACTCAGCGCAACGTTTGCGCTGGTGAAGGACTCGGTATCGGGTCATCGGTTGGCCCGTGGATTTGCCAGCACCGAAATGTTCAGTCGGCTCGGATACTTGCTGGGCCCTCTTGTGACCACGGTGGTGTTGAGCTGGTACGCGGAGTTTTTGTCCGGGTTCCAGTTGTTGCTTGCCCTGACGATTCTCCTCTGTCTGGGAGCGACCATCGCCCAGTGGATAGGCTACCGGGAATCGGATCTCCCGGACCGGGATCAGACGGAGGATACGTGGACGTTGGCTAACCTGATTGCGGAGCTCCGAACCCTGCCGGCGGAACTGAAACCCCTTATCCTGTCCGATATTTTTGTTCGGTTTGGCAACAGCATGGTCTACGTTTTTTTCGTGGTGGTGATTACCCGTTATCACGAAATTGGGTGGACCATCTTCGGCTGGACGCTTCCCCCGGCTTCGTTCTTCGGGCTTCTTTTGGGGATTGAAATGGGCGTCTCTTTGCTGATGATGGTCCCGTTCGCAAACCTGGGGGATCATTTCGGGCAAAAACCGGTAGTGATTGGGGGGTTTTGCGTCTACGCAACCTTTCCCGTTCTCGTGATTTACGCTCCCCCGGATCCGCGGGTGATGGTTGGTCTGTTTGCGTTCTCGGGCCTCCGTTTCGCCGCAAAACCGGCCCACAAGGCCCTGATTGTGGGACCGTCCCGGGATCATCACGGAGGAACAACGTCCGGGATCTATTACATGGTGCGAAATATTGTTCGTATGCCCGCTCCAGCAATCGGAGGGATGTTGTACGGGATTTCTCCCGTCCTATCGTTCACCGCAGCAACAGTGGTGGGAACTATCGGTGTGGTTATTTTTATTCTGGCCGGGTATCGCTACGAGCCTTCGACTTCGTGAAGATCGTTCGATCTCTTGATGTTGATCCGAGTTTTAAGTGGTATTTGCTTCGATCCGTTCCCGTGCAAGCTCAACGTAGCTTTCGTCGTTGTCGAACCCAACGTAGTGGCGGTCCTCATTGGCGGCGGCAATTGCCGTTTGGCCGCTTCCGGCGAAGGGGTCGAGAACGACGTCGTCTTTGAACGTCAGTAATTCGATCAATCGGGTTGGAAGTTCGACCGGGAAGGGCGCAGGGTGCCCGATTTCTTTTGCCGATGCCGTGCGAAATTCCCAGATGCTCTTGGTGTTTGCCAGAAAGTCTTCTTTTTCGATTGAATTGTCGCGGTCGCCCTGGGGTCGAGAAAATGTTTGTTTGGAGAAAACCAGGATGTATTCGTGGACGTCTCGCAGGGTCGGGTTTGAGGCCGACTGCCAGGATCCCCAGGCGGTGGAGCCACCGACACTGGCCCCCTTGTCCCAGATGATTTCCCCCCGCATCAGATACCCAATTTCGAGCATTGACTGGACAATGTACGAGTGCAACGGAATGTAGGGGCTTCGCCCTATGTTGGCGATATTGATACAGGCCCGGCCTCCGGGAACGAGCACCCGGTAGGTTTCTTCAAAGACATCGTGCAGGAGTGTGACGTACTCCTCGAGGGTCCAGTCTCGATCGTATTCTTTGGCGGCAACGTAAGGGGGTGAGGTTACCATCAGGTGGGCGCTGTTATCGGGGAGCGGCATGGATCGGCTATCGAGACACTTAATGCTGTTCAGTGTGTCAGGATCAATCTCATTTTCCTCGTAGTCAACCTCCTCTTCGGGACGTTGACCGTCGTAAACAGCCTGATCGTAGAATTTGCTTGAGTCATGGTTTTCGCGTTTTGAGACCCCGAATGCGCTCGTTTCAGTACCACCGGTTCCCATGAATTAAGACCCCTTGTAGCTATCTGATATAGTTTTCTAAACTGAACAGATGGTCTCTAATTGCACCGGATCAATCAATTGGATTAATACAATACACGTTGGAATGACCGATTCGTGGGGCAAGTCTGGTTAACGGTGAGAACCTCTGGAGTCTTTGTGTATTTCAACGATGGGGGTTTCCTCAGAAGCCGGATGCTCGATACAACGGTTTGTTGGAGCATTAAATAACGGAAGCAAGGTTTGCTAAAAGCACAGATCACAGTCAAATTTTTTCAGATCACGGAGGGCCCTCATGAATAAGTTCAGCAAGTTCCTGTTGCTTTTCCTGGTTGGCGTTTTCTTGATTGTCGGTTGCAGTTCGACCGATCGGACGAACAAGCAGAATGCGGCACAGGCAAATGAACGGGTGAAAGCTAACATAGAAAGCGATCAGGCCACTTTTAACCTCCACCTCGTCGAGGACGGTCTCGAGCACCCCTGGGCGCTGGACTGGTTGCCCGATGGCCGAATACTCATCACCGAACGTCCTGGAAGGCTGTACCTTTACGATGGAGAGGACCGTCAATCCCTGTCCGGACTCCCCGAAATACAATCGAGAAACCAGGGGGGGCTACTCGACGTTAAGGTCCATCCCAACTACGAGAATAATGGTTGGATTTATTTTACCTATTCGTCACCTCGTGATGGTGGGACTGCCACGACTCTCGCCCGTGCTCGGATTGACGGGGACTCGCTTGTGAATGTTGAGGAACTTTACGTGCAGTCCCCTGCCTTCGTAACGGCTCGGCATTACGGATCCCGGATTGAATTTCTATCCGATAACACGGTTGTTTTCACCATCGGTGATCGGGGTCAACGAACGCCCGCCCAGGACACCATGAACCCGGCCGGTTCGAACATCCGTTTAAACGATGACGGTTATATTCCCGAGGACAATCCCTTTGTGGACCGGGAGGGTTTTTTGGATGAAATTTACAGTTACGGGCACCGCAATGTTCAGGGGATGGATCTGCATCCTCAAACCGGCCGGCTCTGGCAGGCCGAACACGGTCCCAACGGCGGGGATGAGCTCAACGTTATTTATCCGGGTGAAAATTACGGCTGGCCGGAGTCAACTTACGGGACCGAATACACTGATAACTCACCGATCGGCAAAACACCCGACGAGACACCACAGTTCGTTGCCCCCCTGACGCACTGGTCGCCGACGTCGATTGCCCCATCCGGTATGGCGTTCTACACGGGCAAGAAATTCGACGAGTGGAACGGTGATATTTTCGTTGGGGCCCTGGCAAAACAGCACCTTCGACGCATAGAAGTCGACGGGGAAACCGTGGTGGATCAGGAAGTGTTACTCAACGGCACCATTGGCCGAATCCGAGACGTCCTGGTCGGCCCCGATGACTTTTTATACCTCCTTCAGGATGCCCCGTCCGCTGGCTTGTATCGACTTGAGCCAAAAGGTAGGTAGCCTTAATCTGGCCATACGATCCGTCAATTGATGGTTTCAATGCTCCAGTCCGATTGCTGGAGAGGGGGTAACGTGTCGGATACGTGTATTTCCATTCTCGCCTGCCCGTCCAGGCGGGACGGAATGCCAAACCGGATGACGTGATCCCGAAACTTCCACTGGTAGCTGCGCTGAAGGTTCCCCTGAGAAATTTTCGTTGAAATATCACCGTCTAATTCGCCCACCTCTCGATACTGATCTTGAGAGCCCAGCGTTTGAAGTAGAACGTCCAGTACATTTTCAAACTGCTCCCGGACGGAGACGGGGTTGTTGGGGCGGCGAAAGTCGAGTATCAAACCCGTTGTACCGACAGTATCCCCGATCGGTTCCAGGAACAACCGTTGACGGCCGGTGTGATCGGCCAGATACTGACCCTCCGAGACGTAATACTGTCCCTGTTGCTCCACGGTCCGTCCCTGGTCCCGGAGAATACGAAGTGCCTCCTTCAGAGGAGTATTTCTAAGTCGTGTAAGCACCCTGATCGGTTGACCGGGTTTCGGAGGAAGTTCATCAGCCTCCGTTGGACGATAGTCTCCCCCCTTCCTGGTGGTCCCTGAGAAAACCCACTCCACGAAGATTTTGCCGGTGAAGCTTTCACCGGAGTTTGTACCGGTGGAACGATCGTATCGTTCCAATTCCCACCCAAACGTCCTGTCGGGGGAGACTTGGTTCGTGTAGCGGAGACCCCCCTGGCGAGTCCGAACCGTTGCTCCGGCGCCGGAACGGTTCTGTGTGAGGTGGTCCCAGTCCAGGACAAACCGATGGGTTCTTTTGCGGAGGTCGAGCGTGAGGGACGGGCTCCATTCGTCGCTGGATTGATTCCGGAAGTGAGAATGTCTGTAGGTAAACTCCGGGCGAACAAGTCCATCCCATCGACCCAGGGAGACGTTTTGTTCGACTCCAATTCGAGTTTCGTAGGTTTCGTCCAGATTCACTCCGGACGTGTCCCGTTCCTGGTCCCGGAAGGAGATGGCTGTGATGAGCTTGCTGTTCTCCGCGAGTGGCCAGCGTAGGGACGAGTCGAATTCCCAGGTTTTGTTATCCGTGGTTTGGTTGGTGTTCTCACGGTCCTGGTAGGACAGAGACGCCCGTCCAGTGGCACGATACCCTGGAATGACGTTTCCGGTGAGGGCAAGTTCGCTCAAGTTTGTATTGAGGGAATTGTTCGTGCTCTCATTTTCCTCCGTGTTCTGGTAGTAAAATTGTACCGTGCGTTGACCGGCCAGGAGTCGATCGACGTTTAGTTCAATATTTTGCCGG
>JBDGPI010000047.1:15991-40412 GCA_042219765.1 Salsurabacterium abyssinicum (SeqCode) | reverse complement strand
GGGGTAATAGCAACTCCAGCGGGACGGTAGTGTCGGGAATAATCCTCGAAACGGAGCAAGTAGTTCAAACGCTTTCCGTTACGACCGGTGACCTGGGTGAAATAAGCCTGCCCGTTCTTACCTTGCACGCCTCCAAACGAGCGGTGATCCCCACTGAAAAAATCCGCTTCGAGTTCGAGGTTCAGTCTGCTTTGATCGGCCGTGTAAAGTCGGCGAAAGAGGGCCAGGCCCATCAGACTCTGATGACGTTCCGAAAGTCCAGCCGAAGTATCGTCCCGCAGGCGGTTGTAGACGAAATTTAAATTGATTGACTGTTTCTCTTTCTGTAAGAGCCAGGATAAACCGTGGGACGACCCGGTGTAATCGTCGAGGTTGCGCCACTGGTTGGGCAGAATGGCACCATTCAACACCTGAATGGACTGATTGTAATTCCACCAGGGGTTCGGTTGAAGTTCCAGGCTGAGTCCCTGAAGGCTTCGCTGGAGGGTTCGCCGGCTGAACTTTCCGAAAAAATCACCCACCGTTAACCGGTAGGGGATTTTTGCCTTCCCGCTCTCCCTCAGATACGACACTCGTTCAACGATAAAACCCCGGTCGTTCTGACGGTAAGCCGAACCATTCCAGACACCGTATAACTGAAAATCCTCGCGGGTGTATCTGGATACGTTACGCTTTGCCTGAAACCCCACGTCCAGGAAGGAGTGGGCTCCGTCGTTGGGATAAGGAGTCAGGACAGCACTATCCCGGGTGTTGATGTTCATGAACTCAAGTCGCCCGTTCTGTTCCCATTGCCAACCATTAAGGAGCGCCGACGCCTTCGATTGAACTGGCGAGCACAGCAGTACACAGACAATGAGGACACTGGTGTAAACGGTGAATTTAGGAATCACCGTCCTTCCGGCCGCCTTTTTTATCATATTATTTCGGGGCCTCCGGGGTCGGTCGAACGTTGAAATCGACCTTCAGGAGCAGCTCGTTCACGCCGTCGCGACGCTGGTATCCCTTCTCGGGATCGTTAAATACAAGCTGGGTATGTGCGTCCACGGTTACGCGATTGCTTACTTTGAACGATCCGTCCTCTTCTTTCGTGACGGACTGATCGTTGACCATGACGTTTCGAATGGACATGAGCCGGAGCCTGGCGTCCCGTGGAACGTCTCGTTGCATCGCCTGACGGAGACGGTGCGCATCGTAGAATTTGTCGGACAGTCGTTGTGAAATATTTCCGTTGTTCCACGCCTGAACTAATTGTTGCACGGCCTGATGGACGACCGAGCGGGGTACGGGAACGGAAATGGATCCGGTGTCACCTTGTTGAACGGCCTGCTTTCGATCGGACGTGGGTATCCTGTCCATCCGACGGAACCCTCTTCCGCTCGTTCCGATGAATGCGGTGAAAACCATAACCAGACCAAAGTTCGCCACGAACAGGATTAGTCCAACTTTTTTCATGGTTCCATCGCCACCCTGAGTTTGGAAAAGATCAAGCAAAATCATCACCTTGGAATGTTTCAGGCCACAAAAAACGTAGTGTTAGGGACATAATTCGGCAATTCCGTGTCCGCAGACGGCCGAGGGATCGACGGTTTCCGGATCGGGATGGCCAAAGTGAGTGCCGTGAAGGTGATGATCCGGGCACGCACCGGGACCGGTAATCTGGGCTGGGTCGAAGAACTTAACCTCACCGGTTGCACCCGGTCCTCCGGTGGGATGGTTGTCAACCACCCGATATTGACCGGACGTGGCCGCCGAGCACGTCGGTTTTCCGCTATCGGTACGATCGGGCCCCACGATGTTACCGTCCCCTTTCGTGGGGTCCTCGGGGTTGAACGGATTATTACCGTTCGTTGAAAGTACGTCGATCAGTTGTGTCTCAATACTGCCTTCGACAATCGTGACAGTCCTCTCCTCGATAGCCTCCGACGGGGGCAGGCGTGCGAAATCGGAGCAGGCCTTCTTTGCCTTCTCCAGCGCCTTTTTGAAGCACTCGCCCGCCTTCCGTTCAAGTTCCCGCAACTTCTTTCTGATTTCTTTCAGACGCTGAAGCTTTTTTTGCCATTTTCGGCGGTATTTTTTGCGCCATTTTTGCCTGAATTGCGGGTTGTTCTTAAGTTTTTGAAGCTGGTTGTATTTTTTCTGCCGGCTCCAGTCCTTGTTGTATTTAATTCCCTGCCTGGGACTTTTGTACATACTGTGGAGGCGATTTAGTTTTTGAATGACGTCTCGCTGTTCACCGTTTGCTAAATCGAGGTATTTTTCCTTGTACTTCCGGCAGTTTTGATTGATGTAGCGGTTGAAGAACTTCTCTACACATTCGTCGGAAAACTGTGGTAAGTTCCCGAAAAATCGTCCCGACGGGGTAATACGTTTATTGGGGATATGTTGGGGTTTTGGGCCCTGAGGACCCACTCCTTGACCCGCTCCTCCTTTTCCACCCCAGGGAAGCCATTTCGGTGGGGGACCGGGTTTCACGGGAGTTTTCTGGCACAAATTAATCGAGCGACCGACACTCCCGCTGGTGGAATCGCACGGCCAGACGCCCAGTGAACGGGCCCTTGCTGGCCGACGTTCGACCCAGGATTTGACCTTTTCCCATGTGATGTATGGAACGGACGTGTACTTTCCTTTCACCCGCTGGGCATTGACAAAATTGGCCGACTGGTAGGTTTTTCCGGGCTTCAAATCCTCGTAACCTTTGCCGAGTAACTGTGACCCTTTGTAGAGACGGTTTAAATCCTGCTGGATGCTTTTGCTGAATTGGCTTATTTTTTCCACTCCTTTGGCCGTCTTCGAGTACCCCGCGTCCTCCATGGCCTTGGTCACTCTGTTTTCGACGTGCTTTTTGATTTTGTCTTTGCCCTTTTTCGCGATTTGCTCCCATTTTCCGTTTTTGACTTTCTTTGTGAGTTCAAGGCTTTTCTTAACCTTCCCCTTTACCTCCTGAGCTTTTTGATACATTTTTACCGCTTTGGAGCCGGCCTCGTCCAATCCGCCGAGGATAAAATCCACGGCCATTTTGAGTTTCGTCTCCCCCCACTCACTAAGGCTTTTAAGATCGGTATGAGTGATTAAAAAATCGTATTTGTACACGTAATACTGAACCTTCGCCCGGTATTTGGTGACGCGCACACGGGGGATCTCGTTCCATTGGCAGCAGATGTCGTCCACCTTTTTGCCCTTCTCTTTGATGGCGGAGATTTTCTCAACGTTCCGACAGGTTATGTCGGGTGATTTCGTCACTTTCTTCGAGCGGTTGGTATGATGAATCTGTCCCCGGGCCAATGAACGGCCTGCTTTTCCCCCACCTCCCAACTCGTAGTATCGTTTCCACTCCATGTATTCTTTGAGGCTGAGTTTTCCGTTCTTGTATTTCTTGAGCATTTCCATTGGATCTTTCTGTTGAGCCTGAGCAATTTTCGCACGAAGTCTCTGGCCCTTCTGCCCGAGTCCCGCCTTCGATTTTAACGAGTTCTTTAATTGTTTTTTCTTGCCGGCACAATCGGATTGCTTGCCACCCTGTTTTAGCTGGCCGCTGGAGGTCGTTATCGTGGAGCCGCGGCGTTTCGTTCGTTTCTTTTTCATGCTGGGTCTGGATTTAAACTGCTCGGACTGATACCGCTTTGCGTCCGAGGACTCCATTGGAACGGGAGAACTTGGCTTATTATTTCCCAGTACGGTTGATTGCTCTCCCTCCTGGACCGTCACGGATTGATCGGTTGCCTGACTGGTAAACGTCACTTTCCCTTCGAAAACGGACAGGTCAGTTCGGCCGGGCTGTGTGGCCAGACCAAAATCCGTTCCGCGAATGCCAAGTGCCGCGTTCGTAGTTTGTATTTTGGTCCGGGATGAGGTCTTTTCATTATCGAACACTCCACGAAGTTTTCCTGATTGAAGGTCCAGTTTTAACTGGTCCAGATCGTCCTGGATCTTGAGTAGCTCGAAGTGCAGTTTGGAGTTTTCGTGGAGTTGAAGCTTGTTTCCGTTTCTGGTTCTTACTGTTAGTTTTCCGGAATAGGCCGTCCTTACGTAAACGTCTTCTGGTAGGGAGTCGCTTTCGTCGAGGGGAAGCCACTGGTCGGCGTTATAACTGTAAAGGACCGTGCCCTGAAGGTCCGTGATCTCCACTGAATTGATCGGTTTTTTCAATTCTTCGGACTGAGAAAAAACGGTTGGTGGAATTAATCCCTGGAGGGAGAGAAGTAGGATTAGACCGGTGCTCAGGCAGAACGCAACTTTGTAGCGTAGGTCCATAATGCTGCCTCCTGACGATACGGGGAGGCCAGGTGACGCGGGTGACTAATTGTAAAGTCAGTGAAACCTCGTAAATCTCAAAGTTACTTACCTCCCATCGTACACGGTAAAGTCATGAGGGCTCTTCCGGGATGAACGATCGTCCCGGAGTACTGTGTTGGTTAAACTTGCCGCCCCTCATCTGTCAAATCTACAACAAATGCAGGCACTCTATAACAGCCTTTCTCGAGACACGTACAAATGGTCTGATACCATTTAGTCCTTTACTGAGGGGAATACAGTCGGATGGATTGTGAGGGTAGTCTTCCGGACACAACGAATACTGTGACGGAATCACTGACTAATGTGATCGGCTACGTGAGCGTCAATTATCAGTTCTTGGAACAGAAACTCAGGAGAATTACCGACCGAATAATCAAAGAGCGTAAACGGAAGCATGAATCAACGAAACGAATCAACTAACCGCGGACGGCCGACGACCGGACACCGGATCGGAAGCACGAATCTGTTTGAATAATCGAAACAATTAAGTGGAATTCGGTATCCACAAAAATCCACTGGAGACATCTCAAAATATTTTGAGATGTCTAGCCTGTGACACTCGAAAATCGGAAAGTTACCCGATTGCTATTGGGTGAATAAGTAGTTTAGTCATACACCGGTTGAATTGCTGGGATCCGTTCAGGAATGGTCGTTCAATGGTAGTTGGCTGAAGCTTGAGGTGGATGGAAAGCTAAAAAAAGAACTTAACGTGGTGTCCTTGCTTGGTCGCCTGAATATAAGCGACTGGAGCTGGGTAGGGCCTATCGGTTTTTGTACAGGCTGCCCTGCAGCTCCGTTTGAAAAATCGGAAAGATTCCCAAGTGTGGTTAGGACTTGTACGGGTTGGGAAACACGATTGCTTCATTAATATCCTGCGAAATTAAGAGTTTTGAGAAACTGCATGATCCTCCTCGATTTGTTCCCAGTCGAGGGATTTCCCGGAATCAAGTTCCTCCATTATTTGTTTCATCTCGGACAGGGGAAATTTGTAGTGGACGGCTTCGTCCGTGTAAATGAATGCAATTCCATCGTCAGTCGACTGACCGTCCATCAACCAGAGGCTGTTGCGGTCCATAAGCACGGAAAATGACTCCAGTAGTTCGGCCTCGTTTGAGTCCAGGTCGAACTGTTCAACCCAGTGTTCGACAAGTTGTTTGTTCATTGTTGCAGTCCTTTGGTTTGAGGTTTCATTGACCAAAATCAATAGATGATGACTTGGACGGTGTGATAGTTCAATAACGAAACGAACTCCAGGTGGGTCGTCCGGTCGTGAAACCTGAAGCGTTTAACTTTAAACTGTAGTGACGGTGAAAAGATAGGCACTCCCAGGCGGATCTGAGATCCAGGGCTTGTATCAGCTGCTGGAGATTGTTGTTTTTTCTAAGGATTTGCCTGCATCGATGAAACGACCGAAAGTTTCAGTAAGTTAACCTGGTGTAAACGGTTAAGCAAGCAGGCTTTACCTGGGAATTGATGGACTGACTTCCTTAGGATTCCCACGTTGGCTTTATTCCAATCAGGCCGGACAATTCTCGTATTCCTGTAACTCACCTCCCAACGACAAGGCGCGTAATCCAGAGTTAACCTTCGGTATCCGGAAAAGGCACCGTGACAAAGAGGCGGCGATCCTTCCGCTGCACTGACATCAGGACGGAATCTTTACCCTTCTTTGAGGCCTGTCGTAGTTTCGTTCGAAATGACTCGACTGACTTAACCGCCTTGCGGTTGACGGACCTAATGATGTCCTTTGGACGGAGGCCTGCCTTATGAGCCGGAGATCCCCTCCCGAGCTTAACGACCTGTACGAGCGGATGGTCCACGTCCAGTCCCAGTTTTCGTGCCCTGGCGGGTTTGATTTCACGGACACCCAGCCCCAGTTTGGCGAGCAGGTTGGATCCTTCCGGGCCACTGGTCTCGGTTTTCTTCAAAGTTGGCCGCTCCCCGAGGGTTAAACTGACTGTTTTTTGTTTGCCGTTACGTATGATTGAAAGCGTTACTTCCTTACCGGGGTTGTGGGCGATTACGGCTTGCTGCAGATCCGTTGGGCCGAGAATTGCCTGACCGTTGAGCTTGGTCACGAGGTCGCCGGCCTTGAGTCCCGCCGTGTCGGCCGGTGCCCCCTGGCGGACGTCCGATACGAGGGCTCCCTGTTCCTGCCCGAAATGTTGTTTCATGGCGTCGGCCGACAGTTTCTGGATGGTTACCCCGAGCCAGGCCCGTTTGACTTTGCCGTGCTTGATAATGTCGGTTACCGTGCGTTGGACTAAGTTTGAGGCACTCGCGAACCCCACTCCCTGACTTCCGCCGCTCGTCGACTGAATGACTGTGTTAATTCCGATAATATCACCGTGAATATCGACCAGAGGACCTCCCGAATTCCCTCGGTTGATTGGGGCGTCGGTCTGGACGAAATTTTCGTACTGGGTGGCCTGGATTGACCGTTTCAGGGCGCTGACGTGGCCGTAACTGACGGAATCTTTAAGGGAAAATGGGCTTCCGACGGCAATAGCCCATTGTCCTACGTCGAGTTTGCTTGAATCCGCGAAGTCAAGTTCCGGTAGACTGGTTCGATCGATCTTAAGGACGGCCAGGTCCGTTCTCGGATCCGCCCCCACGAGAGTTGCCTCGACTTTTTCTTGATTGGCCAGAAGAACCTGGATGTTGTTTACGTCTTTTACGACGTGGTGGTTCGTCACGATGTAACCATTCGAGCGGATAATAACCCCGCTGCCGAGACCCCGAGCTTTACGTTTTCGTTGCGGTGTCCGTGGAATCCTGAACCGGAAGGGGAACTTCCCAGGACGTTCAACCTTTTTTTGGACAAAGACGGTTACGACGGCCGGACGCGTCTTCTCCGCCGTGTAATTCAATCCCGTCTCAATATCACCCAGGATATTAAGGGCCCTTTCGGGTCGTTCGCCGTTGAACCGGGGGCCGGTGTATTCCTTGTTGGTACCAGCACCGGCCGTCAGGACCGATACCATGATGCCGGTAAATCCTAAAAGCAGTGTAACGAGCACTGGAATAATCCGTTTTCGTAACGTCATGGAAAGACTCCTTGTGAGATGGTGAAAACCGACGGTTTAAAGGTATCCGCGGTTCCTGGAATCGGGTGGTGCAATTCAAGTTCTCCTAGGCCGATTTTGGGATTTGGTCGAGAAAATTGATGGGTTCGTCGGGTGAATGTGATTCAGACTCCCGATAGTTTTCCAGGGCTGTGCTAACGAATTCAGTGGTACCCGCCATGTAATTCTTGTGTCGCGTCAGTTCCGAGCGGAGCAGAACATCGGGAGTTTCATTCTGCCCTCTAACGGATTCCTTAAGTGAGTATCGAACGGAGCGAAGCATGCTGGCGGCCCTATCGGCGGAGGCTTCGTAGTTCAGTCCGACGTAAAGGACAGCAAAGCAATTGTCCGAGTAACGGGCCGCCAGGTGCTTTTTGTCGATCGCACTTGAGATTGTTCGACTGAGCTGCTTAAGAATTCGATTTGCCTTATGGAAACTCAGTTGTCGTTCAACCTGGACCAAATTTTCGATTCCACAGAAAAGAAGGTTAAGTTCCTGGTCCAGAGAATTAACATTGTCAATTTCACGTTTAATACGCTTTATCAACCCTGTGCGGTTTTTGAGTCCCGTGAGTGGATCGAGGTGGTGTTTTTTGTACGTTTCAAGTTCGAGGCTTTTCAGTTCAGTACGAGACATCGGGTCTTTGCCGTCCAGCACGTCCTCAATAGTGTTTAAGAACCGGTCCGATTTTGCGTCCTCCACGGACACGTAGGCGTCGGCCCCGTATCGCAGGGGCCGACGTGTGTCCGCGTTTGAGGGATGGCCGGTTAACATAATGACCGGAATATACCGGTCCCAGTTCTGACATTCCTGAAGCAGGTTCAGCCCGACATCCTGGCTGATTCGCTTGTTGAGTACCACGAGGTCGGGCATGTAAGTTGCAATTGAAGCAATGGCCCCGGAGATCTCGTCAAAATGACCGAGGTTGGTCGTCCATTCCTTGAGATTCTTCAATTTGTCACTCAGGTAATCCTGGCTGATCAGCTCCTGTCCAATGGTCATCACGTTCAGGGACTTCATTAAAAACACTCCTAAAAGTAATTTTTCGGTAGTTCTGATAAATATAGCGAGCTGGGTTTCTTGACGATCACCGGGGTACTCATTGTCCCGATTAACCCGCGATTCTAAAACTTACCGCCGAAAAATGCTTTCTGCTTAAGTACCCCAAAGTGTAGAAGTGATTCTGACACAGTCCGGCCGGACAAATGGTGTCGGGACACTGTGTGTGGGTGGTTGGTCGGTATGTAATTTCAGGTATCAGACTTCATCTATGATTTCCGGGTAGGTGAAAATCTCTCGTATGAGGACTTTAGGGGGGATCAAGACTCGAGAGTCGTGTGTAAGCTCTTCTGCGAGTTAGAATTCCCAGTTCAACTGGATTTCGAATTCATCGAATCCGATGCAATTTCAGCTGAACACCTTCAAAATGGTCGGGGACTATGACACTTTGTCCGTAATTTTAACCGTTAAACTCCGGTCTTAAAAATTCGGTTTAGGAGTAGATGCATTGGCGTATCAGTCGGCCAGTTCGAAGAAAAGCTCCTCGAGGGGAATTGGCTGTCCTTTTCGAATAATGCGGGGGTAGAACAGTTCGAAGCTAACTTCGCCGGACTCCTTTCCCGTTTCGCTCGGCGGCAGGAACACAAGGTCCGTGGTCCGTTCGAGGTTTTTGGACTCGGAGGTTACGAGGTTGAGGTGGGTGGCATCACCACCGGCGGTCGTCGCCAGGGCGTCTTCTATTTTCTGCTCACACCGGGAAGAGACAGTAACGTACTCAAGAAAATGTATCCCCTCCAGTTCGTTTTTCTCCTGGTTTGAGTGAAACCAGGGCAGGTGGCGAATTGACATTATTTCACCATCCACGTTCAATGTTCCGACCAGGTAATTGAACCGCCGGAAGGTTGTATCGTAGGGGGTAAACGCCGAGGGGTCCCAGTCCGATCTCATCCGTCCCTGCTGCTGGTAAAAGGGGTCAAAAAGGCTATTGAGTGGAATCTGGAGGGCCTCGGATATTCGTATCAGGGTGTCCAGAGAGGGGCTGCGCTGTCCCCGCTCGATCTTGCCAATGTAGGTACTGCTGTAACCGCACATTTCCGAGAGCTTTTCCTGGCTTACGTCCATTTTTTTTCGGAAGTATTTAATATTTTCGGTTATGGTTTCCTTGATTTCGTCCATGTTTATCCTGGCCCCATTCGTGGGATTGATTCGGATGAAGGATCGTTCGCTCTGCCGTCGAGTTTCGCAAGGACGTTGTTAATAATCGTTACGGGATCGGCGAAGTCCCCGGTGATCTCGAACAATCCCGTCGTCAGACTGAAAGGAATATCCTCACGGTTTCGTACTGACTGGATCGCTCTAAGCGTTGCCCGAAGCTGATCCGGCAGGGAGTTCGCCGGGTTCTCGATTGAAACCATTTCCGGGAGTTGCTTATTCAGAACTCCGACAATGACGTCAGGCCGAACGGTGTAAAAGTCGATTCTGTCGAGAGCAATTTCTTGAAACGCCGACTCGATGAAGCTGGCGTGGTCGATCTCCACAGTTTCGTCTCCGGCTTTCGGAGTGACCTTCAGAAGGAGTAAGTTGAATTCTTTCCCCTCGTTTTTCAGCCGGGACAGTTTCACAATCAGGGAGTCGGGGCTCGAGTATCGGACCAGCTGCCTTGGTTCTGACTTTCCGGACTGTCCGGAAGTCACGTCCGCCCGTGAATCCGTCAGCACACCCTCTATGGCTTTTTTTAAGGTTTCCGTCGTCATATCGTCCTTTGGAATGTAATCGTGCAGATTCTTTTTGACGGCCCGGGCGGCAATTTTTTCGTTACCCTTACCGGTTAGCATGATCGCAGGAGTGTTATAACCTTCGTCCCGGAGTTTCTCCAGCATGGTAAAACCGTTTCCGAACGGGAATTTGTAGTCAACGATAAATAAATCGTAGTGTTTGCCGGATAGCGTCTCCAGGGCGTCGTCGACGGATAGTGACGAATCCACCTCAAACGACCAGGGTACCGTCTTGTCCTGCAATTTCCGGCGCAACATATCGGCGTGGGCCGGATTATCGTCTATCATTAAGATTGAAATTGAGTCGCTGGTAATACCGATAATTGAATCACCATCCGTTAGCTGTCGTATTTGTCTTCGGAACTGAAATTTTTGTTCAGTTCAATCTGTGTTGGTTGCTCGAGCAGCAATAAATCCCGTTATCGGGATGGTCTATCATGGTTCAGCCTTTACGACTTGTGTTGGTCGAAGACAGCGAAGCCGACATTGAGACGGTCTCACGTGCGGTGGACCAACTGGCCGTCGACCTCGAGCTTGAAATAATCCGTGACGGCGTGACCGCCCGGGACCGGTTTTTTTCCGGCTGTGAACAGAGTCCGACTGAACGGGATCCGGACTTAATTATACTTGATCTTAACCTTCCGGGCGTCGATGGACGAACCTTTCTCCGTGAGTTGAATGACTCCCGCGTGCTGTCGGACGTTCCAATTGTGGTTCTTACAACCTCGAAGAAACAGGAGGACGTGACCCGTGCCTACCGGAACGGTGCCAGTGCTTACATAATCAAACCGGGAAACATTAACGAATACATCGAACGTATCCAGTCTCTCTGTGAATACTGGCTGCAGACCAATTTCAGGGATTCCTGAAGTTTGCTTTTCCGGAGGTTCCATGAATCTCGCCGTAAGTGGAGACTAAAAGAATGTTAAGTTCGAACTGGTTGAAAGGCCTTCTCAAGCGCTACGGAATTCCGTCGGTCGTATTTCTTCTGGGTGTTTTTCTTTCGGTTGCGGGTTACTACCAGCTGCGAATCCTTGAACGCCAGCGTCTCAACGATCAGTTTAACCAGATTGCCGCTAATCAGTCCAACTACCTTCAGGGGAAATTGAACAGCTACCGGAACGCGCTTCACTCAACTGTTGACCTCTTCAACTCTGGTGAGCGGATTACGGCCAAGAGTTTCCGTAAAATTGCCAGGGTTATCCAGGAACGATATCCTCGTATCCTCTCCATCGAATGGCTTCCCCGCGTGGAGCACTCCGAACGGGAAGATTTCACATCGTACATTCACCGTCGGTACGACCAACCCTTTGCCATCAAGGTTCTGAACGACTCCGCTCGTCTCATCCGGGCTCCGGATCAGCCCGTTTATTATCCCGTGACCTACTCCGTGTCCTTTAAAAAAAATTTCCGCAACGAGGAGTTTATCGGCTTCGATCATTACTCCCTGCAACCCCGCCGGCTGGCCATCCGGCAGGCCCGTGACCAGGGGAGCATAACCATCACCCCGTCCATGACGTTGCCCCGGCTGGACGCATCTAAGACTCGTGTTAACGCTTCAAAGAACAACCTGGGCATCGTTTTCTACAAGCCGGTGTTTACTACGGGCGGACGATCCGAAATCGTCCGCAGCAACCCGGAGCACCTTGATGGTGTCATTGCCCTCTCCCTGCGGTTGAAGTCCTTGTTAAATCCCATATTTAGTACTGATCCCTCCAAACAGAACGTGGCGATTTTCGAGAACCACGGTACATCCAAGAACCCCTCAAACAGGCTTGTTTACACGAACAAGGCCAACCTGAAAAAATCCACACTGGACAACATACCGTCGGATTTTTCGTATAGTGAATCCTTTCCTGTGAGCAATGGTCAGTGGACGGTTCTGCTGTGGCCGAATCACTCGTTTCTCAAGGCTCAGAGAAGCTGGGCTCCCCTGATCATCCTGCTGTTCGGCCTGCTGTTGACGGGGGTGTTCTCCAGGGGTGCCTACTCGTTCACCCGCCGGTACTTCGGTCGGGAGGCCCAGTTCGAAAGCGTTATTGATAGTGCCCGTGATGGAATCATCTCCGTAAATGAAAAAGGGGATATCGTCCTCTGGAACCAGGCCGCCAGCGACATTTTTGGTTACGACTTGGCTGAAGTCATTGGAGAACCGATCATAGGGCTCATTGCCGATTCGGATGAGTCCTGTTTCGATAAACAGTTGAACGAACTTCTCCACGGAGGGAGCAGTGAACTGTCCGAGCAAACGTTGGAGTTGACCGCTCGCACGAAGGACGACGGAACTATACCGATTGTCCTGACCGTTTCGGCTTGGTTCCACCACGGAGAGACGTACCTGACCCTTATTGCCCGGGACATTTCCGAACGCAAGGCACGAGAAGAAGAACTGCGGGAATTAACCGAGGACCTCGAGCGGAAAGTAGAACAGCGGACCCGGGAACTGGAACAGTTCGTTTACGCTGCGTCCCATGACCTGCGGGAACCGGCCAGGATCATGCAGAATTACGCGGAATTCCTGGAGATGGACCTCGGGGAAGAACTGTCCGAATCCGTGAAAAAGGACCTGGACCTCATCCAGGATTCTGCTCGGCAGATGAACGAGTTGATTGATTCACTCCTGAAGTTATCCCGCATCCGCCAGGACGACGTTCATCCGGAGCTGGTTTCTCTCGAGGAAACGGTCACCGGTGTTCTTGACGAGCTGGAGGAGCGTCTGTCGGCTGTCGATCCCGAAATTGTCCGGGAGGAACTGCCCGACGTGAAGGCCGATTCGGCCCTGATCCGGGATCTCTATAAGAACCTGATCACGAATGCCCTGGACTACGGTTACACGGGGTCGGACTCCTTCCGGATTACCTTCACCGCCGAGGAGAACGAGTCGAACTGGATCCTGGGGGTCTCCGACAACGGGGCCGGAATCGATCCGGAGTTCCAGGAGAAAATTTTCGAACCGTTCACGTACCTCCGGACCGACGATGAATCAAACAGCACCGGAATTGGTCTTTCGATCTGTCGACGGATTGTGAAGCGTCACGACGGCGAAATGTGGGTCGAATCCGAGCCCTGTGACGGCGCCCACTTCCGGTTCACTATTCCCAAGGGCTGATGGTTTAGTTCCTACCAAGTCAAACGTCATGTGGTCCTGCCTTATTTTTTTACCCATACACTGAGTCCCAACACTATTTGTCAGTCCCGAGCAAGCGAATCATATCCAAGAATTATCCTCCGTTTTAGGCCGGATCCGATTCTGCAGTGACCAAATTTCCGGACCGGAATATCGTGTTTGTTTCAGCTTACGGGTGATTTCATGCGCCTTTTTGTTACGAGGGGCTTTTTGATGGTGGTTCTGCTGTTGGGGTTTGCACTTTCGGTTACAGCCCGGTGTCCGGCTGTGGATATTAAGGATTATCAACTTGAAAGGGATACCTGGACTCAAACGATCAAGGGTACGGCCTTGAATGCATCCGATACGGATTACGACTGGGTCGAAATTCATTTCCTTACACTAGATAGAAATGGCAATAAAATTTCTAGTCCCAAAAGTTACAACAGCGATGTTTCGAAGGGTCAAAATTTTAAATTTGAGGCGACCGTTTTGTCCGAGACAATTCCCGTTGATGTAGCGGTTGATAAAAAAGTCTGCCTTTGAAATCGCGAACTGTTTCACCAAGAAATCTTTACGGAAAGGCAAGACTCCAGGAGTGGTCTGTTCTCAGTTGACCTCATCACCCTGCCGCCGGTTTATGATGGTAGTTTTGAGTGGTGCTTCTGGCGATACGAGAAGAAGCTCTCGGAGCGAGGCAAATCCAGGACCGAAAATCTGTCCATGGTTCTGGAGAGACTTCGTGTTGAAAACTTTATCGGATCTCGGACCTCCGAACCGATTGTTTCGGATACAGATGTTCACCCTATTACTACAACCAGCAGAGTCAGATGAGCGCTCAAGCCTACGATAATGGCAGTCGATTCATACGGAAACACTTAAAACGCCGCAAAACGAGAAAACATTGAAACAAACTCGCGAGACTTATTGGAGCAATCGAAAGTCAAGATCAATGTCTGAATCTGGAGTGTTGACCTGGTTATTGAAGCCGTACGAGAACCGACACAATCAATGGGATGAAACTAATGTCCGTTTTAGCCATTAAACTTTCGACCCTCGCAGGTGTAGCGTACTCCCGGGTCCTGGCGTTTGAACGAGCGGGACTGATTAACTTGCCCCAGGATACCGATGCCCTTTCTGAACGAATTGAACAGGTCAAGGTAAAGCGTTTGAAAGCCATTCGAGACCTGCGTGAACGTGAATTCTCCATCAAGGAGACACGGCGGATACTAACGGTGGCCGAACATCCCGAGGCAACGCTCGAGGAGCTGGAGGCCGATTCGTCTCTCGCAACCAAAATTCAGAAACACAGGGGGAAACTGGACGAAATTGAATCACGGTTGATTCAGGCAAGCTAGAGCTGTGATGAATTCACACTGCATTCGCCCAGCGGAAGAGTTGGATAACCCCGAGCGATAATCTTTCTGGTGATCCTAACCATGATCGAGTTTCGTGATGTCACACGTCGGTTTGGTGAAATTGAGGCGGTCAAAGGGCTTGATTTTGAGGTTGAAAAAGGCGAAGTGGTGGGACTTCTCGGTGCTAATGGAGCCGGGAAAACAACCACCATGCGCCTTATGACGGGTTATTTCCCGCCGTCATCCGGTGAGGTCAGAATCGGGGGACAGTTGCTCCAGCGAAATCCTCTCGGTATCAAAAAACGGATCGGTTATCTGCCCGAAACCCCACCTCTTTACGACGAAATGGTCGTGGACAGTTATCTGACTTACGTTGGTCGATTGAAGGAAATACCGGCGGACAATCTTGCGACCAACAAGAATCGGGTCCTGGAAAAGCTCGAACTAACGAATCAGCGAACCCGCTTAATCGGTAACCTGAGTCGGGGGTATCGCCAGCGGGTTGCACTGTCCCAGGCCCTCATCCATGAACCGGATATACTCGTCCTGGATGAGCCCACCCTCGGTCTCGACCCCAAACAGGTTCGGCGGTTGAGAGGGCTAATTCAAGAATTAGCTCAGGATTCGACCCTGTTGATCAGCAGCCACATACTTCCCGAAGTCCGGGAAATTTGTGAAACGGTCATCATTCTTAAGGACGGGGAGATGGTGGCCGTCGATACGCCCGAAAAATTGGCCCGGTCCATGGCTCAAGGACAACCCTGGCAACTCACCGTGGGGAATGGAAACACCGACTGGCAGAACGATCTTCGGGACCTCCCCTCGGTTAAACAGGTGGAGGACGTTGATAATAATTCTTACCGGATCGTTTTTGCGGAGGACGACCAGCAAGGACGCCGGGACCTTTTCGAAACCTGTCGGGACCACGACGTTCCCATTCTCGAGTTAACCCGTTCGGACTTTGACCTGGAGGATATTTTCCTCGAGCTCACGCAGGAAGACGAAGCTCTTCGGCAAGATCCGCTTGAAAAGGAGGGGCAACCATGAACCTTCGCAAAATCTGGGGGATTGCATCTCGGGAGTTCGCCAGTTTTTTCGTTTCGCCAATTGTTTATGGCTTTTTGAGTGCTTTTCTTTTTCTTCTCGGCTACTTTACTGTCGGAATGGTCGTTAACGCCCAACGAGCCGAGCTAAGTCTAACGTTAATATTGTTCGTGTTCCTGATATTTGCTCCGCTTTTAACCATGCGGTTAATTGCCAACGAACGGTCCACCGGAACGATTGAGTTCGTCTTTACGAGCCCGGTCAGGGCCTCGGAATTCATTCTAGGCAAGTATCTTGCCGTACTTGGAGTCTTCGGAAGCTCCGTGCTCTTTACCGTCGAGTTTCCAGCTTTTCTGATCTGGATCGGTGATCCGGACCTCCAGATACTGATGACCCAGTACCTGGGCTTAATTCTGGTTGGAGCATCCTTTCTATCTATTGGCCTGTTGTGTTCCTGCTTGACTGAAAATCAGATTGTGGCGGCGGTCTTCTGTTTTGTCCTACTGCTGCTACTCTGGACAATGTCCGTTCTAAAGGGGATGATCCCATCCGGGTATACCGCTCTTGTTGAGGCGTTTGATCTGCAAAATCGCATACAGAACTTCCAGAACGGGCTTTTGAAGTTTAATGATGTCTGGTTTTTTCTCTCCGTAATTGTAACGTCCCTGTACTCGAGCATTCTCTACCTCAACTCACGGAGCTGGCGAGAATAATGCAAACCGTCGTTCAGAATCTTCGCAACGTCATTAAGTTGGTTGCAGTTGTTGCCATTCTCGTGGGAGTCTACCTCTTTGGAACCGAGCTCGGTCTTCAGCGGGACATGACCGAGGCCAACATCTATTCCTTGACCGAACGAAGTAAGTCTATTGCCAGTTCGATCGAACGATCGACCACCCTCTATTTTTTTCACACCCCTCAGCAGGGTAAAAGCCGGATCGACCCCGAACGGGTACGAACCTTACTGAAACAGTACGCCCGGACGAACGAAAAGATTACCTTTAAGGAGGTCGATCACACTCAACGCCCGAACCTCGCCAGGCAACACAAGATCCAATCCAATAATACTGTTCTCATCAAATCCGGGCAGAAGACTCGCAAAATCGGTCAGTACGATATGGTGAAATTCTCGGGTCGTCGACGTCGGAGCCGGAAATTCAAAGGAGAATCGGCTATGAGCACGGCACTGCTTAAGATGACCCGAGTGGTCAACCGAACAATTTACCTCGCCACCGGCCACGGCGAGTACACCCGTCAGTCCGCCCGTGAAGGCTCGATCTCCCGATGGGTGAAGGGACTCCAAGACGAAGGTTACAGCGTGAAGGACTTCAATCCCTTTACCGACAACTTCCCGGATACCCGTGACATGATTGTGTTGGTCGGAGCCTCGAAGGCCTACTCCGGGAAGACTGCGGGTAGACTTGCGAAGTGGAACAAGAAGGGAGGGAACCTATTGATTGCGGCCGGACCACGGGTCGCACCATCGCTAAATCCACTGACGGAGCCGGTCGGGTTAACATTCAGCTCCCGGTATATTATCGATCCCGATCGTCGGGTTCAAACCCTCCAGTCGCTGGTTAATCCGTTCGTCTTTGCTCCGGTGATTGAGAGCCATCCAGCCGTTAAGGCCGTGAAGGAGCAGGGATTGGGCGTCCAGATGGGTCGTGCGACCTCCCTGTCGCTTTCCGGTGACACCGCACAGGCAATCCTCAAGACATCCGGGCAGGCCTATGGGAAACCCGCCGGATCGTCGGACAAAAAAATCAGCGCGGAATTTAATCCCCGGAGTGACGTTCGAGGCCCCTTCACCGTCGGCGCGCTGGCGTCAGCCCCCCACCGGGGAAGACTACTGGCCTTCGGAAGTCCGACCCTTTTTGGCAATAGCTATCTGGGCAGGGCTCCCGGTAACGAGGACTTTGCAATTAACCTTATTAACTGGGTATTTGACCGTGATGTCTCCCTCGGAATCCGGTCTACGCCGTCGGACTACAACCGCGTGACGGTCCCCGCCAACCAGGCGTATTTTCTGCAGGTGATTTCGCTGGGTCTGATTCCCTTCGGCATTATTATCTGGGGAGGGTTGGTCTGGTGGAATCGCAAAAATCGTTGAAGGAAGACTGGTTCCTCTGGCTCCTAGTGCTGCTTGCAATCGGGGTCACCGGAGGGTATTACCTGCTGGTGCCGTCCTCTAAATCTTCCGATAACTCATCCCAGTGGTTGTTTGAAGGCGTTGAGCCTACATCGATCGGTAAGATAGCCAAGTACAGGGGGGATTCGCCAGTTCTTGTCATGGAGCGTCAGTCGAAGGAACGCTGGAAACTAACTCGTCCCGATTCCGTAAAACTCGACCAATCGGCCGCCAGAGGTTGGTTGAAGGATCTTGTGTCGGTGGAGGTCAAACGTCGTTTCACGGCTAGCTCGGGTGCGGATTACGGTATCGGTGAAGACTCGACACGTATTGAGATTACCCAGGAGGACAGGCGTCATTCACTATACCTGGGCAACAAGAGTCCAACCGGTAAGGGGGTATACCTGCGCTACGGAGAGTCAAAAAAGGCTCCGGTGTTTCTGCTGTCAAAGAGTGTCAGGGAAAACATTGCACCCTCCCTACACGACCTGCGGGATAAGAGCCTGATAGATCAAAAATTCTCCCGGTTAAAATCCGTCTCCTTCAGGACAGGGGGCGACTCTTTGACGTATCGAAAAACCGGAGACGGATGGATCATCAGGTCGGATCGAGTCACCCTTACGGACACCGATTCTCAGACACTCGGGGATAATCTCAGAACACTCGTGACGGCCACCGCCAGTAGTTTTTACGATACCGCCGTCCCCTCCAGTTTCAAGCCGATCAAAGGTAGGGTTGATTTGCACTTTAAGGGTAGTGTTCGAAAAATTCGGATTGGGGGAAAGAAGGATGGTGAACGCCTGCTTCAGATCACTGGCGGTCCGGTCCTGGGATCAGCTCTCGATCCTTTCCGAATCTTCAGCGATTTACCGCAGAAACCGAACAGTTGGCCGACTGTCAAACGCAAGGAACCGTCGGGACTCAAAAAATCCGGAACCCCGGCGAAGTTGCAGAAACTCCGTCGGAGAATGAAGAAACGACCATCCGGAAAACCCTAAGAGTAACGGTGTTGTAGTCTTTAAGAGGATCAAAAGGTGTAATTTTAGGTTGTGTCGATCACGGATCTTGCCGAATACTTCATCATACATCAAACTAGTGACCAGATTTGAATCGAAAAGTCCCTAGAACTGGGCTAATTGAGCCGGGTAAAAAATAAGGACTAAACGATGGTCGCTGAGCCCCGCCTGTACTTTGAGTTTCCGTTCCCTTAGAGGGTAAAAAAATTTAATAACTTTCATTTGTAATGATTCTTTCGACCGGAAAATTACCTGTTTATTTATCCCGGTAGAAGTCATCCCCAATCTACATAGTTACGTGACCTTCCTCATACATTTCAAAAATTGCCTTCTGCCGTATTCGGGAATTCCGCACTGGGGGATTCCCCTGATTCTTTAACAAGAAAAGTATCGAACGAAGACCGGTTAACGGCTAAACTTATTCTAGTACAGATCCTGCCGTGTAAGCTATTTTGTTAATTAGAGGAGTCGAAACCAATCAAACAGGTAGAAGACGGACTGCCCGCTCAGCTTTTTAAAACGCTACTGGATCGCGGATCGAATGCAGTGTACATTGTTGACGCCGAGTCCGGTCGGGTACTTGAGGCCAACGAAGCTGCATATGAGGATCTTGGCTGGTCCCGGGACGAGCTTCTCGACCTGAAGATTTCCGATATTGAAGTGAACTTCTCCGAGACCCTTAATTGGTCGGATTACGTCGACGAAATGCGAGAACACCCGAGCATGAGCCTCCGTGGTGAACACCGGCGCAAGGACGGTTCAACTTTTCCGGTGGAAGTCGACTCCGATCTGATTGAAGTCGACGGCAGGGAGTACGTACTCGCCGTCGTACGCAACCTACCAGAAACGGAAGAAACCCGGGAGGAACTCGTCGACCATTACGCCGAGTACGATTACCTGTTCAACCACTCTCCTATCGCTTTGATTGAACTTGATCTGACTGACGTTAAGTCTTATCTGGAGGACCTCCAATCCAAACAGATCAATGATCCGTTCCAGTTGTTCGAGGAAGACTCCGATCTCATTGATGAGTGTCTAACCCGCACCGAGATAGTTCGCGTTAACAATCAGTTCCTTGAAGTCTTTAAGACCGACGGAGTTGATGTCATCCGGGACAACCCCAGGGACTTCCTGATGGAGGAAACTCGTGAAACCATAAAACGAGAGATACTTCAGCAGTTTGATGAATCCGTTCAGCGATCCAAGCACTGTCAGGTAGTCAACGCTAACGGGGAATCCCGACACCTTTATATCGATCACTTTCCCGCACCCAACCAGGACGAGCCACTATCCAGGGTTTTTGTGACTGTCGTGGATGTTACCGAGCGGAGAAGAGCCCGGAGGGATCTGCGTGAGACCGAGCAACGTTACCGGACCCTCTTCGAGAAGGCCAAAGTCGGCATGGCGGAAGTCTCACTGGACGAGGAATGGTTGAGGGTTAACCAGCGGCTTCAGGATATTCTCGGCTATTCAGAGTCGGAGTTGCTTGAAATGGATAGTTGTGCAGATATTACCCACCCCGATGATTTACCCCGTGATCGTGAAAAAGCAGAAAAACTTATTCAGGGGGACATCGATCATTTTTCCGTGGAAAAACGCTACCGGACGAAGAGTGGGGATTACGTCTGGACGCAACTGACCGCCGGGCTCGTGGACCCGCCGGGCGACGAGGATCCCTACATGGTCTCGACAATCGAGGATATAAGCAATCGGAAGGAAGCCGAGCAACACCTCAGGGAGAGCAAGAAGAGATTTCAACAGATGGCCGACAATATTGAGGACGTCTTCTGGCTCTCGGAGCCGGACAAAGAGGTCATTTACGTTAACTCCGCGTTCGAGGAGATCTGGGGGGTTCCCGCCGAGGACCTGTACGAGGACATTGGGGTATTCGTGGACATGATCCATCCCGAGGATCGGGATCGTGTGCGGGATGCCATATACAACGATCAACCGACCGGCGACTACGACGAGACCTTTCGTATCATCCGGCCTGACGGAGAGATTCGCTGGATCCACGATCGAGCCTTTCCGATAACGGACAACGAGGGGACTGTGGTTCGCATTGCCGGCATCGCGGAGGACATCACCGAACGAAGGCGTATCCGGAGGGAGCGAGAGGCGTTTTTTGACATGAGTATGGACCTCTTTGGTATTGCGACTAAAGACGGGGAATTTCTGGAAGTCAATCCAGCCTTCGAGGAGACCCTCGGATACAGTAGTGAGGAAATTACCGATAGGCCTTATATTGAATTAGTCCATCCGGAGGACCGTGAGGATACCCGTAAGCAGATGCAGGATCTTCGGAATGGAGAGAGTGTCGGGAGTTTCGAGAATCGATACCAGACCAAGCACGGGAGTTACCGCTGGCTGAGCTGGTGGGCCATTCCGGACAGTGATGTGGTCTACGCGGCGGCCCGGGACGTGACGGAACGACGGGAGTACGAGAAACAACTCCAGACGATGCTGGAGGAGAAGGAAATCCTGCTCGAGGAAGTACATCACCGGGTCAAAAATAACCTTCAGATCATCAGCAGCCTTCTGACGATGCAGAAACGTGAGTGCGACGATCAAACCTTACAAAGGAGCCTGGACGAGAGTGTAAATCGAGTAAAGTCCATGGCGATTATTCACGAAAACCTTTACCAGACAAAAAACCTCAACAGGATTGACTTTCCGCAGTACCTACGGGACCTGGCCGATCAGCTGAAGGAGCTCCACGAGCACAGTGCGGGAGATATAAACCTCGAGTACGATCTCAACTATAGTTCGCTGGAGTTAGAAAAGGCCATACCCTGCGGGTTGATACTCAGCGAACTGCTGATGAACGCTCTCGAGCACGCCTTCTCCGACGGGGATTCGTGCAAAATTACGATTTACAGTCGCAAGTACGACACGGAGGGAGAGCTGATTGTGGAGGACAACGGACAGGGGCTCACCGAAGATTTCAAAGCTGAAAACAGTTCGAGTCTCGGATTTAACATCGTTGAATCCCTGGTTGAGTACGAATTGGACGGGTCCCTTGAAATTGAAAATAGATCGGGAACGAGGGTAAAAATCACTTTTCCTGTTTAAATTGTCCGTCGGAGTTCCTTGTAGCCATTATCCATTAAATAACGCTGGTGTAGGATCTTACGACTTAGGTTTTTTGGCTTCGAGGTGATTTCCCGGAGGGGATAGTTTTCTACATTTCGTGTAAAAACGAGCCACGGTCGGTAAGTCCCGAAAAAATTTGTACATTCCAATTTCCACAATCAGTTTGACCATGATTTTCAGTCTAAAGGGTGGTCAACGGAGTCTCCTGGCACTCTGGCGGAGTGAAGATAAATACTTACTTGGGGGAAATAATGAACCTGGAAACGGAGTTTTCACGGACGACGTACGCTTTTCTGTGTAGCTTACTCTTTTTGATTCTTGCTCTCATACTGTTTCTTATGGACCGTCCGCTGTACTGCACCTGTGGTTACGTCAAACTATGGCAACCCGATGTCTTTCATCCCCAGGTCTCCCAGCACCTGACGGACTGGTATACTTTCACGCACCTGGCCCATGGCTTCCTGCTCTATTTTCTTCTCACCTGGCTTATTCCGGATGTTCCCGCTGGCACGAAACTTCTGTTGGTGATCGCCCTGGAGGGCTCGTGGGAGATCATCGAAAATACCGAATACGTCATTGAGTACTACCGGAACAACACCATGGCCGTAAAATACTTCGGGGATACCATCCTCAATTCCCTGTCGGATACACTCGCGATGGCCCTTGCCTTTAGTTACGCAAGGTATTTTTCCGTCCGGACAACGGCCCTGACCTGGGTCGGAGTTGAGGTCCTCACGATTTACATGATCCGGGACAGTTTCCTGTTGAACGTCCTGATGTTTGTCTATCCCATCGAGGCAATCAAAACCTGGCAGATGGCACTGATGTGAGTGTGGGGCGTCCAGTTCTTGTGTTAATTTTCTTTCCTGATTTTCTAACTGAGTCCTGGGATACTGACCGAAGCCTGCTCGAAGGTCCTTCATTGCATTAGAGAGTAATTTAAATATCGAGGGTTTTGACTTGGACAACTTGGGATTGATTGTTTTCTCCCGTGAGGAATCGTGCTCTCGGCGAATTTATCGAGCGGTTTCCGGAAAGCGAACCGCTCACCCGGGAAAACATGCGCCGGGACGCGGCCGAATCCTGTTTTCATCTCGGGAACATTGAAGAAGGGGAGCAACGATTCAAGGAACTGTCCGAAGATTTCTCGGACTCACAGTGGATCCACATTGGATGGGGGGACATGTATTCACCAGCCATGGCTCCCGACGAGGTCGAGGATCCCGCCAAAGCCCGTAAGCATTACGAACAGGCCCTTAAAGTAACGGATGACCGGGACCGGGACGAAATTAAGGGTCGTATTGCAAAGCTGAGAGATTCTCAGTAAACGGGGGGGTAAGTATATGACGACGTATCGAATACGAATGAAATGGGAGCCGGATCCCACCCGGCTATGGCGAGATGTGAAATTGAGTTCCGAGCATACCCTCGGTGACTTGGCGAGGGTCTTCACGCCGGAAGCCGGGTTAACCGACACCGCCCACCTCTGGTTTTTTGGTGTGGGCGGGAAATACTGGCAGAGTCCCGTCAAATATTTGTGCGAGCGCGAGTACCGCGAGGAGAAAGCGAAGAGGAACGACTCGACCCATCCAGTGCTCGCCGATGACGACGAGATTAGAAACGCCGACGAGACCACGTTGGAGCAGCTCGGGCTGGAGTCGGGGTATCGACTGACGTACCTGTTTGATTACGGGGACGAGTGGCGTTTCTACGGAATCGTAAAAAATGTCAGCGAAGAAGGAGACGCAGAACAAGCTCCCGAAATCGTCAAACGAAAAGGAGGGTACTTAAACCAATACATTCGATCTCCAGACGAGCCGACTGTCATTCCCGCTGACGATTACGAGGAGTCGATTGAATAGAATACGCTTACATCCTATAAATATTTCGCCAGAGTGTCCGACAGTGCCCTCGTTTTCATTCAGGTTCTGACCTTTTTTAAAAGAATATTCTTTCGCTATTGCAATTAGCCGTCTCATCTATCCGTTGACCATTTCTTTGGCTTGGGATTCTATTACTGGACGTTTATTTGTGAATTTGCCCGTCAACTTGTGCAATATCATGAGGCAAGAGTTTTTACCATCGCGATCATTTTAACGTTTCGGGTAAGGTACTTAAGAAGGCCCCCTATTTTCGAGGATCTCTGCTGTTATCATCGACCTGTTGAATATCTGTACGCTCGATCCAATCGTGTAATTACGTTCGAATCAACCTTGCTTTTACGTTCGGTTTCGTAATGCGATTACGTTTCGTGGTAAACTGATAATTGAATTCAAAATTGTATTATCCAGGTACCGAAAGAATTTTTGGTTAAAAATTCTTGAAAACAAGTCACCTTGTATGGAGTCAATTCAATATTAGACAGGTTGGCCACTTGCGCTGAATCGTAATTGTACATCACTACCTCCCCCTATTTTTACACTGCGTTATAAAAAACCCCTGGGGATTTTTATAACGTATGGAGCTCTTGGATTTCTAAAATAAATCTGGACAAATGGGTTAATTGAAACCGGACGAAAAGTATAGTAGAAAGTGGACGAAAAGTA
>JBDGPI010000047.1:13791-15981 GCA_042219765.1 Salsurabacterium abyssinicum (SeqCode) | reverse complement strand
AGCCAAATTATCCCGTAGAGGTTTTAAACCAGATATGTCCACTTATATTGATCGGGTCCTTGATCAAGAATTGGATGACCTCTTATCAGAGTTACCGGCTATCTCAGTTGAAGGGCCTAAAGGTGTAGGAAAAACCGAAACCTGTCGTCGCCGAGCCAACACAGTCCACGAACTGGATAATCCCGCCCAACGGGAGATCATAGAGGCAGATCCCTCACAACTTCGCAACGGGGATCCTCCTATTTTGGTTGATGAGTGGCAGCGGGTTCCGGAATCATGGGATATCGTTCGTCGGGCGGTTGATGACAATGCGAAACCGGGACAATTTTTATTAACTGGTTCTGCCACCCCCAATGAACGACCGACCCATTCAGGAGCCGGGCGAATTGTTACATTACGATTGAGACCGTTATCGCTCATGGAACGCGGATTATCGGAGCCATCAGTCAGTCTTTCTAGTTTATTGGCCGGGAATAAACCGGCTATTAAGGGCAAAAGTGAATTATCACTGGACGAATATGTTGAAGAAATAATGAATTCAGGGTTACCAGGGCTTAGGGATTTTTCTGGAAGAGCATTAAGGAAGCAGCTTGATAGTTACGTGAAACGGATTGTAGACACGGAATTTGAACAACTCGGTCGTGAGGTTCGGAAGCCTGAAACACTCAGACGTTGGATGCAGGCGTATGCCGCAGCGACATCCACGACCGCGAGTTACGAGACTATACGAGATGCCGCGACAAGTAACCGTGGCGATAAACCGACAAAGATGACGACTCGACCGTACAGAGAAATTCTTGAGAGACTATGGATTATGGAACAGGTAATCGCCTGGGTTCCAAGTCGGAACCAATTTTCACGCTTAACCCGGCCCCCCAAACATCATCTGGCTGATCCTGCCTTTGTCGCTACCTTACTTGGAGTGGATAAAGACGCCCTTCTGAAGGGCGAAGAATCTGGACCAAAAATCCCACGAGATGGAACTCTTTTGGGGGCATTATTCGAGTCCCTCGTGACACAAAGTGTCCGGGTATATGCCCAGCCAGCAGAAGCGGAAGTGAAGCATCTTAGGACAAAGGGGGGGCGTCAGGAAATTGATCTCATTGTCGAGCGGCGAGATCAGAAAGTTCTGGCCCTGGAGGTTAAATTGAGTCGGACCGTGGAGGATTCGGACGTGAAGCATCTGAAATGGCTTGAGGACAAGATGGGAGACGATCTGGTCGATGCCGCCGTCATCAATACGGGCCCGAATGCCTACCGACGGGAGGATGGAATCGCCGTCATTCCCGCCGATTTACTGACCGTTTAGATGAACGAATTTTGGCATGGGGGCTTTCTGAATTTCCGTTCGGCGTCACAAATTACCGCCTATTGTGACGATTTGTCCGCTATTTCGGATTCCCAGCAAAGTATTAAGGAAAGTAATAGTGTCTACGTTAGGTATTAAAGGTGGGTTATACGGGGAAAGAAAATGGTGAGCCGGGTGGGATTCGAACCAACTATACTTAGCTCAAAAGGCCGCCTCCCTGGATATTTTTAAAAGTACGGAGCCTTCCGCCACTTTTTTTATTAGATATTAACTATTAGGTTCATATCAAAAAATGGTGTTTTTCTATAGGATACGTTATGAAAATAACGATAATAATGATATATTTAGATCAGTCTAATATAATCATACAAAATAGAACGGAGAGGCCCATGTCAAATCTTCACATTCCCGTTGGTTCGGCCGAGCACCAGCAATACAGTCAGCTTGCTGACCAGGGTGACGTTATACGTGTGGCCCCCGGTATTTACATGGATGCCACCGCGGAGTTCGAACGGGTGTTCAATCAGGAGTTTGGGCGGCTCCTTCATGCACTGACTGGGGGTTCTTTCCGACTTTCTCATAGAAGCGCACTATCACCAACTCCCACAAGCCAGATTATCTGCGTTACGGTGCCGGCCCGGTCCGCAGCCGAAGAGAAGCACATTAAATCCAAGACCATTCTTTTGCTTGACGGTCCCGAGGATCCAGAAGTGGAGAAGCTTGAGTGGGCGTCCGAAAGCATTCCCCGATCGAGTGTTGAGCTGGCTCTGGCGGAGTGTACCCAGGATCGGCGGGGGGCTTACCGATCGTCCATTTTGGATCGTGAAGAATTGGAGGAACAGATCTACCGTCATCAAGATCAGATTGATCCTGATCGGTTA
>JBDGPI010000047.1:11004-13771 GCA_042219765.1 Salsurabacterium abyssinicum (SeqCode) | reverse complement strand
TGGTGGAGTTAGTGCCGAAACCCTCCAATCGTACCGAGGAGCTTCTGGACATTTATGAGGCTATTCGCTCGAAAACGGTTGAGGGACTGGTCAATGATACGATCCGACAAAAGGTTACAAGTCAAGGGGCTGACCCAGGTCGGGTTGAGCTGTTCTCAAACCTGGCTGATTTTCTCAAGGATCAACCGGCCCCATCGAATGATCAGGTTCCCAAGCGACCGTGGTCCATTGATGACCCTGAACAGTATACAAATTTCTGCTTCCTTGCATCGTATTTCTCCAATTATGTTGAGGGGACTGAGTTTCCGCCAGAGGAGGCACAAGCCATTGTCAGGAAAGGAAGTTTCCCGGGCGTTCCGCCCGATGAACGCACCCTGGCATCAACGTACGAAACCTACCGAGAACTGAAAGACTATGCCTCACCCCCCCTGGGGGAACCGGATGAATTTATGGACTGGCTAAAATCAATCCACGAAGACTTGGCGGGCGGTAATGAGTCCCTCCGCTGAATTCAAACAGAAACAGAATCGAGCAGGACAGTTCTATTTTGTTGAACCCGAGAAAGTTGAACCGACGCTTCGCGCAGGATTGGCCGATTCGAACTCAATAGACCATCCGTATTACCGGGCGCTTCATGTCTTTTTTGTTGTAAATGAAGTGCACCCCTTCAAAGACGGGAATGGGCGTGCCGCCCGATTACTCCAGGACAAAATCTTGCTGGACCATGGATATTCAGGGTTGTTCGTTACCACACTGAACCGAGATTTTTACTTAAAGACCTTGCGGGATACATCGCTTCGAGAAGATGAAGGCTGGGCGCGTACCTACACCGAGAACCTGATGCAGATTTATCGACGGAACTACGATCCTCCCCTGCGCAGTGAGGATCAACTGATCGAACATGCCCGTCGGGAAAGTGACGATTCCCTCGATGATGAATCTATCCAGGAACGGATTGAGTCGATCGAGGAGGATCCAGATAACTCGGATGGTCCTTCACCCTAACCAACCAGTCTTGAACCCGCCTCGAAGCTTGCTCAGTCAGGATGTCGGAAACTTCTCTCCCTATTTTAACCCTTTACCCTTATGTTGCTTCAGGAGGATTTTCACGGAGGTGGATTGCAACCACAGCAAATATTATTTGCAATTTTTTACAATCGAGAGGGGTGTAGAAATTATTAGAAAAGTATTACTTTGCGTTGAGAGACCTTAAGGGAGGGTAAAGAATGGTGAGCCGGGTGGGATTCGAACCCACGACACCCGGATTGAAAAGTCGGCTGTCATGAAATGATTATTATTTATCAAATAATTCAATCATCGAGGGCAAACTGAGCGATGGTCAAGATGTACGAGGAAGGCTACGGGCCGACAGCGATTGGTGATTTTTTTAATCGGGATAAAGAAACAGTGGCTTATACGGTTCGCAATCATAGTTAAACGGTATGAGTTATCCAACAACAGAACCCTCTAGGGCATTGAGTGTACCAGAACTTCCTCATGAGCTAAAAATTCTTGTCTTTAGATTGATTCCTGCCGATTGATGAAGTGAACGACGTTTTCTTTTCTCTTTTTTTCTCTTTTTCTTTTTCTCTTTTCTTTTGCACAAAAACGAAACGGCCCAATTCACCCGATTGCTCGAGGAATTGGGCCGCTTCGTCATGATATGGAAGGGGGAACCTCCCATGAACCCGTCGATTAACGGGTTCACAACTCACGTCAACCAGACGTATACATGATCCGCGTGGGCACGTGGGGCCACGGACGCTCGCAGTTCACACACCCGTGTCCCCACGCATCTGATTCTATCATCGGCGATTCTTCAGGTCATACAAGGACTTTCCAGCTGCCTGCAGCTTGACCAGCAGTTGTGACTTCCCTCCATGGCCCGGACCCTTGGTGTGTCACCACCCGATCCCGGTGACGGTGTCTTCTCCGATAGCACCATGCTTCGATGCATGCAGGGCTTGGATACGGACTGGCTGACCGGGATGCAAACCCAGTGTGCTCGACGGCTGGCTGAGGAGGGCCATCTGTCCTATACCCTTTGCTCCGGACGATCCGTGCGTCCCTTCATGGTTGATGGCTCCTGCTTCGGTGAGCATCGGGCCAGTGTCGGAGCCTATGCCGGGGACACTGGCACCTATCCGGTGAACCCTTCGAGAAACGGGGCAAGGAACCAACGGCCACCCCTCGTCTGCGGGAACAATGGTGTGACCGTTCGGACACACCCGACTCAACCCATGTGCTTCTGGATGGGTTGTACCTGGCGAAATCCGAACTTCGCGGGTGGAAGTCCCGTGGCGTCCATCCGGTCATCAAAACCACTCAGACCAACAACCGGCTCATCGACCGGGCTCAGTCCCTGTTTCATCAAACGACCAACCCCAAGGACCATCATTCCATTGACATCGCAAGCTATCAGGATGACACCCAGAACACAACCTATCGGCTCTGGACAATTGGTCCGATGTACTGGGATGCCAAAGCACCCTATCTGACCGTCGGCCGATTGGAGGTCATCCACGATGACGGGGATCGTGACGTCTACTGGCTGGTGACCACCGACCATGAGCTTTCAGCCGATGAATTGATGGAACTGGCCCGGCTTCGCTGGCGGATTGAGAACAACGTCTTCAAGCGACTGAACGAACGGGTCGGCTCCAAGGATTCGTACCTGAAGAACGCCGATGCCAAATACACCCTGCTTCAGCTGTGGATGCTGGGCTGGTGCATGGTCCAGACCTTCTGGCTGGCCTGTGAACCGGCC
>JBDGPI010000047.1:3278-10994 GCA_042219765.1 Salsurabacterium abyssinicum (SeqCode) | reverse complement strand
GTGGAATCAGACCGTAAAAACAACCACGGACTGGCTGCAACGTCTGGTGACTGAACGTGAGTTGACTCGGAACCGACCGCCTCCGGACTGAGAACTCCGAAAGGCAATTCGAAACGCTAACGGATTCCCCTTCCAGGAAAAACAGTCTAACTTGCTATGGGGCGGGGTGTGTCAACTCAAATCCACCAACTCAGTCTGATATCTCATGAGGAAGTTCTGGAGTGTACCGGTTCAAACAGGGGGATCCGGGTAACCTCGCCCTGTTGACCGGAGCCGGGATTCTCACGCATAGCGATCGGAAGAAGCAGGCACGAAAGTTCCTCAAGTTTCTTCTCTCGAAAAAATCGTAATCTTTTGTCGCTCATAAAGTTAAGGAGTATCCCGTGGTAACAGGTACGACCATTCCAGAGTACATGATGCCGGTTGAAAAGGCGTTATTGCTGAGCCTGGATTTCGATTCCGGCCGCCTGAGCGAACTCGATGCTACTCTGGAATTGCTGCTTGACGAAAGGATTTTATAAATTAGTAGACTTAACCGAGACGTACTTGTTTAGCGTCATTAACTGATATTTTTTTAAATAAACGTCAAATGAGGGGTTTAATGCCTTATATACGGATTTTTTTATTTCCAGAGTTTCAGGACGAACCTGTTTATGGAAATAGAAACCTCGGAACAGCCAGGACGGTTGTGAGAATGGGTTCTATAAGGTTTAAACCCCTCGCTAAACAGTTACACCGAGACAATTCATTGATCACTCTTGACATAAATGAATGATTCATCATATGCTCATTGCTTAAATTAAAGCGGGAAATCTAAAACAGTATGGAGTAGCACCCTGGGAGAATGAACTTATGCTTAAATTGAGATCCCTGCTGGAACGGTTTTCGTCTGTCTATTCAATGTTCCTGCTTTTCGCCGTTCTGACTCTGGCCACCCATTCTCTAATCGTATTGTGCTTCCATGCTGATGGGTCAGTTGGACTAAAAGTCCCGGACCTCGAACTTTCTTCTGCTGTAAAAGAAATTGGTACGAGTTCCTTATTGTCGTCCTGTGGTCAGACTAATACTTGCTTTGATGTGCCCATTAGTGTTGGCCATGATTCCAGTAGCTCCTTTCATTATTTCCTACAATCCAAAACGATTGAAGCCCTCTTCTTTGTTGTATCAGCCATCTTTCTATCAGCGCGGAGTTTTGGATTCCCCGAGAGTTCATTTGCCCCTTTTTTGGATTTTGTGGGGCAATTTTCGACGTATCCACGGAAAGTTCTCACTTCAACCGTTCTAATCATTTAGTACCACGTCTTCACGCCTTTTTCTTTTAAGTAACCCTAAAATTTAGTTTTTCTACATAAAAATTCGGGAGGAACTTATACCCATGCAGTTCTTCTACAGGGCAATCACTACCTCCATTGCGAGTTTACTCTGGTTGGTTGTTGTCTTGACTGGAAATGCCGTTGCCCAGGATACAGGGTCTTATGGAGGCACTTCCGCTGAATCAACAACATCGGAAAAGAAAAATCCTTATAAGGAGTTAACGCTCAGAGAAGTATATGAGCTTGTACGTACAAAGAATCCAAGCGTGCAATCTGCGAAATCTCGCGTTAAGGCCGCAAAAGGAAGAGTAACCCAGGCAAGTCTTCGTCCCAATCCGTTTTTTAAAGGTGAAGCAGAAAACTTTGGAGGTTCGGGTCGATTCCAGGATTCTCGTTCGCTGGAGAAGAAATTTGTTCTGCGATACATGATTGAAACGTGGGATAAGCGGGATCTTCGAACGAAAGTGGCTAAGGCAAATGTTGATCTTTTTAAGCGGCGGTACGAGGCCACGAAATTAGATGCACTGGCTGAAGCAAGTCAGGCATTTTATGGGGTCCTTGCTGCCAAAAGAAGAGTTGAATTACGGAAGGAATTAAATCAACTGGCTAAGAAAGGGTTCAAAACCGTTTCACAACAGGTCGAGTCAGGGAAGGTTTCCTCCCTCGAAAAAACAAAGGCTCAGGTGGAAAAATCCAAGACGCAAATAGCTCTCAATCGAGCTCGTCGGGAGTTGGATGCTGCAAAACAGGAATTAGCATCCAGCTGGGGAAAGGGTGAACCGGAAAATTTCAGTGCAAAAGGGATTTTGCCATTGCCTGATAAACTTCATCCTCTATCCGAATATCAGAAGAAATTAACCGACAATCCTGTCTACGAACTTGCCAGACAAAAAATCGATCAAAGGGAACAATCCGTTCAACTGGCAAACGCTCGAAGTGTACCGAATGTTACGTTCGGTGGTGGATACAAAAGTCACAATTTCACCGACGATCATTCTTTTATCGTAAATATGACCCTTCCTATTCCTTTATTTGATACCAACCAGGGGAATATTAAATCTGCTAAAAACGAACTTCAGTCAGCGAAAAATAATCTTGATTCTATTGAAACTAAGTTAATGACGCGACTCAAGAGTCATTACGAAAACCTTCAAGCAACGCATCAGGCTTTAACCGGATTGAAAAATGACGTAATCCCCGGTGCCAAACGAGCTTACGAGGCGAGTTTGAAGGGATTCAAGGCCGGAAAATTTGATTATCTGGATGTTTTAGACGCACAGCGGACACTGTTCGAAAATAGAATTCAGTACGTCCGTTCCCTGAAGGAATTTCATCGAACCCAGGCAGAAGTGAAACGATTAACGGCAGAATTAGCTCAGGATAATACAAACACCAAAAAGGAGTGACTCCGATGAAACTCTCAAACTTCTTAGCTGGTAGTTTTATAGCACTGGTCGCGATTGGATTTTTTGGTTATGACTACATTGCTCCCGTCATTGGATTAGAGGAAGAAAAAGTTTCCGCTCAACAGGAAAAGTCCATGGATCACGAAGGGAAGCAAACCAATTCCAATAATAGTCACTCTCAGGCAAAATTGACTGATAAATCATCATCTCATGGTTCTGAGAAGGCGACCGCTAAAAAAACGGCGAAGCCCAAGCACGGAAAGTCCGAAAATAAGCGCATGGTACACCTTACAGAAGATCAATTGAAACCTCTGAACATTCGGATTGCAACAGCGGAAGAAGGTAATGCTAGATCCGAAATTACCCGACCGGCAACCATAAAATTTAACGCCGATAACCTTTTTCAGGTCGGTCCGAGGGTAAGTGCTAAGGTTGAAAAAATTCTGGTCGATCTTGGTGAAATGGTTCAGAAAAATGAACGGATCGCCTTGATGAGCAGTACAAAATTAGGAAAGGCTAGGGCCGATTACATTACGGCGAAAGCTCGGCTGGAGACGGAACAAGCAAATTACAAGCGTGAAAAAAAGCTTTTTGAACAGGATATATCCAGTGAAGCAGCGATGCTTGAAGCCAAGGCTCGGTTTAAGGAAGCTCAGGCTAATTTAAAGGCTGCTCGTGAAACCCTTAGGTTGTATGGTTTAGACGAAGAGACATATGAAGGTATTAACACCCCCGAAGAGAAACCACTTTCGTTTTTCTACCTGAGTTCACCCAAAAAAGGCATTCTTCAACAGCGAAGCGTCAAGCCGGGTCAGACTGTGGATCCAAACGAAACCCCTTTTCACGTGGTCAACACGGAATCAATGTGGGTGATGATTGATGCTTACGAGCAGGATATTCCGTATCTCAAACAGGGACAAACGGTTACTCTGGACGTAAGAAGTCTGGCGGGAAAAACTTTTACTGGGAAGGTCGATTGGGTTAGTGAGGAACTTGATCGGAAGACCCGAACCATACCGGTTCGCGCAACAGTTCAAAACAAGAATAATTCGCTCAAAAGTGGAATGTATGCCCAGACAACGATCAAAACAAAGGGACCAAAGAAGACTGCCCTTGTCCCCGTGAATGCGGTACAGACCGTTCACAAAAAGTCGGTTGTCTTTGTTCCGGGTACGAAGACTGGAGAGTTCCGCGCGGTCCCCGTCAAAACGGGAGCTGAAAACCAGGGGAAGATAGAAATCCTCTCCGGTCTAAGACCGGGCGAGAAATACGTGGCCAAAGGAGCCTTCGATTTGAAATCGGTCTTCACGGCTAAATCCCGAAGTGCTTCTCACTAGGATAAATCTCGATATATTTCATTTTTTATTCTTCACGGAGGTAAATCGCCTTGATAAATAAACTCGTGGACGTTGCCTTAGATAATCGGCTATTAGTCATTGTTTTGCTTGTTGCATTAATCGGAGCAGGGGTCTGGGCATTTCAGACGGTACCTATCAATGCTTTCCCGGATGTAACTCCATCAATGGCTCAGATTTTTACGGTTAGTCCGGGCCTGTCACCAGTTGACGTCGAGAAGCAAATCAGTTATCCGATTGAAGTAGCGATGTACGGAATACCTAAATTAAAGCGGGTCCAGAGTACCTCGATTTTTGGATTGTCGAGGGTCAGTGTATTTTTCGAGGAAGGGACCGACGTATTTTACGGTCGCAGACTGGTTCTGGAACGGCTCTCTCAGGCTAAGCAGGCTATACCAAAGGGTTTAGGTTCTCCAAAGATGGGACCCATGACCACGGGTCTAGGTAGGATTTTCATGTATCGAGTTCGTAGTAAGGAAGGATACGATCATTCCTTAATGGATCTGAGAACGGCCCAGGATTGGATTGTTAAGCCGCAGCTACGAACGATTCAGGGAGTTACCGGTGTTCTTTCTATCGGCGGTGACGTTCGCCAGTTTCAGGTTCAACTCGACATGAATGAATTACTTGCCAGAGATCTTTCCGTTGAAAATGTGCGAAAAGCCCTTCAGAAAAACAATCAGACAGTTGGTGGATCATTTATCGAACGAGGGGGTGAAGAGTATATTGTTCGTGGTTACGGTTGGATGTCGCCAGGGAAGAAAGGCTTAAAAGATATAAGAAATACGATCATTAAAGAAGAAAAAGGGACGGCCGTTTACGTCAGTGACGTAGCGGATGTTCAATTCGGGCCTGAGATTAAACGTGGGACTTTGGTTGCTAACGAAAGCGAGTCTGTCGGCGGGTTCGTACTTAAGTTGATTGGATCAAATACTCAGAATGTATTGGATCGTATTGAGAAAAAAGTTGAGAAAATTAATAAGTCACTCCCTGATGGAATGGTTATCGACCCGTATTACTCTCAAGCTTCATTAATTGAGAAAGCTGTTGCTACTGTTGAAGACGCCCTGCTGGAGGGAGCCATACTCGTTTTGATCTTCCTCTGGTTGTTTCTCGGCAATTTACGATCGACGCTAATTGTAATAGCCACGTTACCTATTTCTGCCCTCGTTGGATTTATTGGGATGTACTTTATGGGATTGAGTGCCAATCTTATGAGTCTCGGGGGACTGGCTATTGGTATAGGTATGATGGTCGATGGGGCCGTGGTAGTCATCGAGAATATTTTCCGTCACCTCGAGGAACGCGAGGGTGAGGATGTTTCAATGGTTCGACTTGTGCGTGAGGCTACGCAGGAGGTCGCACGCCCGGTAGTATTTGCCATTTCCATCATTATCATCGTCTTTCTTCCGCTCTTTACCCTCCAGGGAACGGAGGGGAAAATGTTCTCTCCGATGGCCTTCACTATTTCCTTTGCTTTAGTCGGTGCCGTAATATTGGCCTTAACCAAGGTTCCGGTACTTTCGAGTCTGGTTTTTTCAACCGAAACTGAACACGATGAACCCAGGTTAGTTACGTGGTCTAAAGCGCTTTACAATCCAGTTATTAATTCTGTCGTTCATCATCCCATATTAATTTTCTCTACGGCATTGATTGTTTTAGTCGCCAGCCTCGGGTTGTTCCCTTACCTGGGAAGTGAATTTATTCCCACCCTTAGGGAAGGAACATATTTGGTTCGTTCCGTTTTGCCGCCGGGGGCCAATCTTAATAGTAGTATAAAAAATGCCAAACGAATCCAGGACATACTCGGGAAGTATCCTGAAGTAACAAGCACCTACTCCAGGGTAGGACGAGCGGAAGTCGGAGGTGACCCGGAGCCGGTTAACGTTGTAGCTACCATGGTTAATCTGAAGCCTCTTCCCAAGTGGAAAAGCGGTCGAGATTACGAAGAGTTACAATCTGCCATGGCTGAGGATCTCGAAAAAACGCTCCCCGGTCTTGCCAATAACTTTTCTCAGCCGATTCGACTCAGAACCAATGAAATGATGACGGGAATTCGTGCTCAGGGAGTGGTAAGTCTTTATGGGGAGGACTTAAAAGTTCTGCAAGAAAAAGCCAAGTCCATTGAGGAAATCGTGAAGTCCGTAGATGGAGCAGTTGATGTACGTGCGCAACAGCAGGCTGGTAAACCACAGATCAAAGTCTCACCGAATCGTGAAAAACTCGCTCGTCTTGGTATTACCATCGAGGAGTTTATGAACACGATTGAAACCGGGTTCGGTGGATCCAAAGCAGGTAAAGTTTTTGAGGGAACCCGTCGTTTTGACATCTTTGTTCGTCTGAAAGAATCCGAGCGTAAATCCGTTGAGGCCCTAAGGCAGCTTCCTCTTAAAACAAAGACCGGATCTGTTGTACCGGTCGGTCAGGTTGCTGATCTGAAAGTTTTCATCGGACCTAAGAGAATTTCAAGAAACAAGGCAAAACGACGAACGTACGTGCAGTTTAATGTTCGTGGCCGGGACATGGGAAGTGTCGTCCGTGACATGCAAAAGAAGATCGACGCTCAGGTTGATTTTCCACCGGGTTATTTCGTTGAGTACGGTGGTCAATTCGAAGCACAGCGGAGGGCCATGCAGCGACTTTACATTGTGGTGCCCATCACGATGGGCTTGATCTTCCTGATGCTCTTCTCGGCATTTGGCAGTCTAAGATACGCCGTGCTAATTTTCCTGAACGTTCCTTTTGCCGTTATTGGGGGTATTTTTGCCCTGTGGATTTCGGGCCTGTACCTTTCTGTTCCGGCGGCTGTTGGATTTATTGCCGTCTTTGGTGTTGCCGTTCTGAATGGGGTGGTACTGGTGGACTATATTAATCAACTACGCGCACGTGGGTACGACATCATTGAGGCCGTCGTTACGGGAGCCAAGCGACGTCTGCGACCGGTTCTTATGACGGCAACGGTAGCTATCCTTGGCCTCGTCCCTCTTCTGCTTGCGAATGACATTGGGTCAAACGTGCAACGTCCTCTTGCAGCCGTTGTTGTCGGAGGATTAGTGACTTCTACGCTTCTAACGCTTGTTGTGCTCCCAAGTATTTATCGCTGGTTCGCCGTTGAAGGGGAAGATATAGAGGTTTAAATTTCACGATATTTTCCTGAGGTGTTATGCATGAAGCAAATTAAAGCTTTCGTGCGTCCCGAACGGGAAGACCAGGTGGTGGATGCTATCGAAGCCCTGACGGATCCACCGGGATTATCCGTGGAAACCGTGTATGGGTGGGGCCATCCCAAGGAAGGCACCCACCATAAATTAACAGAGCAGATAAAGTTTGAAATTATGGTACCGGATGATGAATTAAGTCATGTTATGTCCCAGATAAGGGAGTCGGCCACTTCAGGGCATTACGGAGACGGGAAGATTTTTGTGATGGATCTCGATGAAGCACTGCGCATACGTGACAATAAATCGGGTCCAGAGATTGTCTGATTTCCTGTATCAATACTAGTGTCACTAACTACGGACATCATTTTCAGTTTGATTAGAGTGGTTTTGCTTTTCGATCCTCTAAGAATTATTACGTAACTTTTTTGTATCATGACAATTGATTTTTACCTGATATTAACTCTCAAGGTGAGTGGTCAGA
>JBDGPI010000047.1:0-3178 GCA_042219765.1 Salsurabacterium abyssinicum (SeqCode) | reverse complement strand
TGTATCATGACAATTGATTTTTACCTGATATTAACTCTCAAGGTGAGTGGTCAGATTGAAGGAAATTAAGGCTTACGTTCGACCTGCCATGAAGGATCTGGTCGTCGATGCGGTCGAGGAATTACCTGATGCGCCCGGCCTGACTGTCTATGACGTTGAAGGTTGGGGAAAACCGAAGGATGGGATTCACCATCAACTAACCGAAGTCGTATTACTTGAGATGACGGTTTCGGATGATGATCTTGATCGAGTCCTCGATACGATTGAGGAGACGGCACGGACGGGTAATTATGGCGACGGGAAGATTTTCGTCTCGGACGTGGATCAGGCCATACGAATACGCGATGGCAAGAACGGCGAAGACATCGTTTGATAACTGAAAGATAGACTGAAGATAGGTCGGAAAATCACCAGTGAGAAAGGTTCGGTTCAACGTAGGTGATTTCGTGATACTCAGTTATTAACCTTCTTTTTGTGACTGTTCGGGTTGGTGAGCAAGAGTCACTAATTTGTCAGGGTTATGAAGTAACTTCGATCGGATGATGACCCGGGTCTGTTTCGTGACGTGTCGATAAAGTTCCTCAACGTCACGGTTGGAGAGTCGAATGCATCCTTCCGAAGCCTTTGTACCTATGGAACTTGGTTCTTTAGTACCGTGCAGACCGTAGCTGGGTTTGCTGATACCGATCCAACGCGTACCGAGTGGATTATTGGGTCCGGGCTCAGTGGCGGGTTCATCGTCGGGAGTGTGCCAGGGATTTTTAAGTCGACTCGTTACGGTGAATTTCCCGGTCGGTGTCGGACCCGTGTCAACCCCGATCGCGATTGGATATTCAAAGACAAGTTTGTTATTGGAAAACGCCAATAGTTTGTAGTTCTTAAGTCCAACATGGATTTCATCAATCACGGGTTTATAGACGGGTCCGCCCCGTGACTGCTCTACTCCAAAAACCGGTGTGGCTATGAATACAAACAACACTATCGATAAAAAAACAGATGCTCCGCACGATTCCCGTAGCATATTGCAACCCCTCCATTCCAATCGTTAGGTCGACGAGTGATATATTACGATTCCCTAATATATTCATCGACCCGGTAGCGGAAGTCTTAAGAAATGATTAAGGGCTGACGGGGAGATTGACAGTTCGGATTAAGATACAGAAACGTCAATTTAGGATGTTGTTGAAAATCCTCTTCCAGCGTCGGAACGGTAGTCCACCACGGTACAATTTTCCATTGATCATAAATGATGGAGTGGCTGAGACCCCAATATTCCGGCCATAAAATTTTTGGTTACGTCGTATCCGCTCAAGAAGCGGATCGGAGGGCCCTTCTGAAAGCCCGTATTTGAGTAGGAGGGTACTAAAGTACGGTTTCGGGTTTGACGTATAACGAGACTTCCATTGTTTTTGATTCCTCTGGATGGTCTTTTTTGCCTGTAAAAATTTGGTTGGTGGAATTAGTTCAAGAACTCCATGGGCGTATAACGAATTCTCGTGTGATCGCATTATGGGAAAATACCGGAAGGTCCAGAGAACTTTTCCGGTGTCAATATATTGTTTCTTTATTTTCGGGAAAGTATTCAGAGTGAACTGCCGGCAGGCCGGGCAGGCAAGATCAAAAAATTCAACAACGCGGATTGGAGCGTTCGGATCACCCAGTGAGCGGGGTCCGTTCGCCAGGACAGGGAGTTCCTTGGATTGGGACGTGACGGCTTCCAGGGCTCCGGTTCGGTAGACGTAGTAACCAAGGCCGCTGGCTACAATTAACAGAACACCAAAAGTAATGGCCACGGCCTGCCAGACTCCCCGGGAACCGCCTTCGAACGTTCCTGCTTGTTCATCCTGGATTCGCCAGAATATCGTCCCGAAGAAAAGGGTCGCTATCAGTCCAAAGGAGGTGTTGCAGTAAAAACAGGTGGTGCCAATGGCGAGGACGCTATACAGAACAAGCACGATGGAAACGAGCAGTCCGGATGCTGTCAGGCCTATTGCTCCATTCATTAAGAGGCTTTTCCCCTTGGTGGATCCAAGCGGATAAACAAGGAAAAGCATGAAAAGGGCAAAATAGAAGATTAGACCGTAGAGAGCGGTCGGCAAACCAAGAAATGTGCTCCACGGGCTGGTCAGAACTTTACCGCACCCCTGGCCTTCCGTACAGATCGATCCGATGGAACCTGTGACGTGAGCATGCGTAAGGAAAGCGGTCAGGATAATTCCACCGATGCAAAGGCCGAGAGCGATGATCCAGAACATTCTCTTCATGCTGTTAGCTCCTTTTATAGGCGGGGCCCATAATGTTTCATGGTAGTTCGATCGAAACGACTGAGAATTAAAACCTTTACGGGATTAGAGTCGTTGACGATGTCTGCTCATTATATGAATATATGCTGATACTTAAATAAACTCTCGATTTAAAGGTTTCAATTACTATGGGCAATTCGACACGCTGGCTTGTTTTGCTACTGGCGGTTTCCGGTTTGATCCTGGGTTACATTACATATAGATACCGTGGATACAAGGATAGCTCGTCAAAACGATCTGGAATCGTCTCGAAACCGTATGGGTACTTGGTGGGGTTCAACAAAATGGAAGCTCATGAGGGTAACCCCCCGATTGAATCGCCCGGAAAAGGACGCGCGAAGATAAAATCGTGGAGCGATACCTTCACGGTGATAATTTACTTGCAGGGTGTCAAACCGGATGCTCAGTACAATGCCCACTTACATGAAGGCACATGTGAAACCGGGGGAGCAGGTGGAGTTTCGCTTGAGCCAGTACAATCGGATTCCCAGGGTCGGGGCCGGAGTCGGTCCGTTGTTGCGTATGCGAAGCTCAACCCGACGATGGATCATCTGATCATGGTTCACAATCCGAGGGGTCAACACATTCTCTGTGCGGATCTTCCCCCGATCGATCGAATTAAGTCTCAGTAGGGCGTGATTCAAGTGGAGGAGTTATTTTCAGGAACTGGTTACCATCTCTTCTTATTATTCGCTGTCGTTGGACTCATTGAGATGGGTCTGTTTCTGTATCGCATTTATAAACATTCAAACCAGGATCGAAAGTTAAAATTGCTCGAACAGCACCTGGAAAAAGCACGGTCGGAGGATGAGATCCCGGAAGCTTTCTACGAACGTCATCGAGAGATACTGGAAGGGCAATAAATTGAATTAACG
>JBDGPI010000046.1:0-5269 GCA_042219765.1 Salsurabacterium abyssinicum (SeqCode) | reverse complement strand
TCTTTCAACCCTCTATTACATCACGTTGTAAAACTCGGTCCGATGACATGCTATGGAGAACTTAGAATTGCTGAGAATCACAGCTGTAATTCTCGTTTCGGTCTGTATAAGTGTTGGCTTCTCACCGACTGCTGAGGCTCAACAAGTTTCTCCCCCACCAGTCAACACTACAACGTTTACGCCAGAAACTATAAAAAACGAATATTTTGGTTATCACTTTTCCAACGGAACCTCATTAAACGCCGTCGGCTACAGACGATTTAAAGCATCGAGCTCACGAGTGGGATACAATTTTTCGGTCGTTGGACTTCGAGGCAGCAAAACCAGCGGCGGCATCTTCACCACAAATTACGTACTGAAACTTTTTTCCAATGATGGATCCCCCGAAAATACAACGGGGGCAGCCCTTTTTGGAGGCGTCGGTGTTTCCCAATTTATCGTAAACACGCAATCCGTTTCGAGTCAGCAGGTTCAAGGAGGTGGGGTCCTTTCGGTTCCACTGGGCGAAAAATTCAGTCTCCAGCCCTACGCCTTTTACACGCAGGTTTTTCTGGATCGATTTACAGCATCAAATACATCCTATGGTGCGGATCTTAAGTATTATCCAAATCCGGCTAATCGTACTTCCTATATCAGTCTCGGGACCTTGCTGAATCAGATTGAAGAAACCGAAAATGAGTCAACGGATTACTCCAGTTACACACTAACTTACACGAAAGAATTTCAGGCCGGACAACTCATTGATGAGGATTACGATATCTCCACTGGAGAGGGCCCCCCCGGACAGACACCAATGGACCCCGGGACTGAGGACCTATCGTCAAGTACACCTGGAACTCAACATACGAGAAAGACAAGCGAGAGTAAAAGTGAACACCCCCTGGCCGATCTGGTCAACCCGAAAGTCTACCCTCGTCATAACTGGGGCTACGGAATAGGTTATTACAGTGGCTCCGTGCTGGAGAAAATTTCTTTTGAGGCCGGCAAAAATCCAATTTTTGGTTACCAGCTGCACATGGGAATGGATTTTTCGGAGTATGTAGGAGCTGAGTTAGGGTATATGCGCGGCTATCGGAACGAATACACGAAGAACTCAGGCACCGTAACATTACCGGACGGGTCCACCTGCCAGGGAGACGCTGTTATGGAACACGAGGAGAACATTGGCATTAATTCCCTCAGGACCATTTTGCGGGCGGGCTTGCCCGTTGGCGAAAGTTTCAGAGTTGAGGGATACATGGGGCAAGTTGCCTGGAACCTGGACTGGAATTACTCCGTTTTCGGTCATGTGGATTGTTCGGCTCGCAGTGGTGGTGCCAGTGGTTCGGAATCATACGGTGACCGAGATATGACCTTTGGTCTAAGAGCTTTTTATTCGGATTTCCTCCGCCTCAATTACGGGATCCAGAATTCCGATTTCTCGAGTGACGTCAGAGTGGATGATACCTACAGTACAATGCGGACTATTTCCCTCGACTTAAATGTACCTTTTTAAAAATTGTTTGTCCCTGAATGGTCGATAGTCTTTGGTACTATCAGCCGCATGAACTACTTTATTGCACTTCTTTAATGCATTCGGGCGTACAATAAATCAACCTTCTTACTGACTAACCTGACGGTGAATTGATTATTTCTATCATCCTAAAACTTACTGCAAAACAAGGCATTCGGGAGTTAGATTGTCTGGCGCTAAATGTCGCCCAGTCCGTTTTATTTCAAGCTAAGGCCGAGGGGTAAATTCTTTTATTTAATGACCTACGTTGTGGTCCAGGGGTACATTAATAGTTCCATTGTCTGACGTCAGTACCCTGTCACTAACGGTTGATCAAAAATCACTAACACGTGCACGCGTACGCCGATTAACTTAAATTAAGTGCGATCTGATAATACGATAACCTCCATCCATCGGGTATTGCCGGCTACTACTCAAAGTGTTCCTCCTGCGAATACTACCGGTACTCCAGGAGTTCGTTGAGGACTCTCGATGCGGCCGATCTCCCACTAAGTAAGGCACCTTCCACCCGACTACCGGCCAGCCAATCCCCGGCCAGGACGAGTCCGGCGTCCCTGTCGATAACCGATTGTCGATTGAGGGGTTCATCGGCCCTTGCGTAGAGCCACCGGTGAGCGGATTGATACACTGGGTCCTCCAGGTCATCCAGGTCCGTGAGATGAGTAAATTCCTCGATCAAGGCCTCAGTGATCGAGGAAGAATCGTCCTCGACGTGTTGGGCGGACCAATCCGGTGATGCGTGAAGTACCCAGCTTTCCGCATCGGGACGACCCGGTTTCGAGGAGTTTCGAGCCATCCAGTCCAGGTGGCCTTGATTGACAAAAGCCGCATCGTATTCGAGCGGCACCCGCCGATCAAAACCGAGCATAACAGCCCAGGTTGGCAAAAATTCCACGCTACGGCAGCTTTTCGTAACTTGATCGGAAACCGATTCCGCCAGAGCGGCGGACTGCTTCGGTGGTGCGGTCAGAATAACCGTATCGTACCTGCCGATAGAGTCACCGTCCGCTTGGAGTTCAAGCTGGTCCGATCTGGGTTCAAGGGCTTCGATTTTGGTTCCGTAGGCCGGTTCGATGTCGTCCAGCAGATAATTCGTGAGTGCACTCATGCCTGGATTGGTTACGTAACGATCGGGTTGTTGGGTTTTACGACCCACCTTCCCGTCCTTAATTTCGACTAACTCTGGATTCCACCGGGCTGCGTCGCCACGGTCAACAAGAGACTGAATAAACCGCCGAAAGCTCATGGATCGAACAGTGCAGTACTGGGCCCCGTGATCGAAGTGAAACGTCGTTTCGTTTTCGGTTCGCCGTCGGGTTGACGAACGACCGCCGGAACCTCTGGATTTTTCGTAACAATCAACGGTGACACCGTGGTTTACCAGGATCCTCGTGGCGGTTGAACCGGCGATTCCGGCTCCGATGACAGCCACCCGAAAAGATTCATCTGTCAGGGGACGGTGGACGTAATTCGAGAAGCTATCCAAATCGATTCGTTGCTGATGCCAGTCCGTCGTACGGGGGCGTAGCTGACCGATGACCGGTCGGTCCGTGTCGTAGGGTTTATCAAAGAGGCCAAAACACCAGAGAATACCCCCGTAGGAGTTTGGATCCCGGCCATCCAGGGCGTAGCGGTTGTTCAAGTCGATGGCCATATTGAGAGCTTCTTTCGGGTGATCGGTCCAGTGTAAAAGTTGCTTGGCCCAGGTCATCCGAACGTTATTGTGGAGTTCTCCATGGGTAAGAAGAGACCGCTGAAAGAGGTCCCAGAGCTTATCGCCGGTTTGACCGCGAGCAAGTGTCAGCCAGTCATAGGTGGTATCTCGAGGGTCATCGGCATGTTCTTGGAGGGTTTTCTGTGACCAGTCCGGTAAAGCATTAAAACAGTTGTAGTTCGCGTGGTGGAAACAGTAATGGTGGGCCAGTTCCCGCCAGGTGATTAGTTCGTCGATGAACTTATCCGCGCCCCGGGAATCGTGTTCAGAGGCCTCCCGTGCAATTCCGAAGGGTGAAATCTGTCCGTAGTGGAGGTAAGGGGAGAGACGACTGACCGCTTCTGGTTCCGAGGGTGTATTACGCTGATTATGGTAGTCATCCAGCTTTTCCTGGCGAAACGTTTCCCATCGATCGTATCCGCTTTTGGCCCCTCCATTGCTGTGCCCGACCGGTCCGATTCCATGATCAATATTACAGGAGGCTACTATCCGAGGAATTGACTCCGGAGCCGGATCAACCGGATCGAACGGTAGGTTTTTCGGTTGGTTAACCGGGTTGTTGAGGTTGGGAGTTGACCAGTCGTGGCCAAGACGATCGTCACGTTCGTTCTCGGTTGCATTGCGAAATTTATAGGCCCTATCGCAAAACTGATCCGGCCACTTCATCGGGACAATACAATCAGTATCCACCGAAATAGCCGGAGTTTCAGTGGATTCCGCTATTGTTTTACCCCAGATGGAAAATGGTTTTACCGGTATTTCCTCGACGATCAATAGACAGGCGTCATCAATCAGTTCCTTTAACACACGCCCGGAATTATCGTTGGTTTCGACGTAAAGTCCGTGGGGAACGTTCAATTCATTTAACTCCCGGTCGACGTCGATGGCTCCCTGCAGCTGAAATGTATGATGACGGTCCGAGGCGTAGGGATAGACCGAGGTGATTGCGTGCATCACGAAGGGGGGACGGGAGGTTTCGTTGGCAAGGTGGATCATTGCGTTCAAGGCGGGATTTTCGTGTCCCCGTGCCGCATTACGCATCCAGTACAGAATGGGTCCCTTCCCGAGGTCGCTCTTTTTGCCGTACTGGACGCGGGTACGATCACGAAGAGCCTTGGGAAACTGTTTAAGTAAGGATTCGATATTCACGCTGGAGCCTCCCGACAGTAATCCACTTTATTTTATTTGACTAAAAAGATCCGTTTCCCATGTCACGTTTTGCTTTCTGTTTTTAGGACCGTAAGTGCCACGTATGAGGTCCGCTAATGAATCTGTCCGATTCCTCTGAATGTTCTAAACTAAAGACAACAATAGGATATCCCGGTCACTATTTTGGTAAACTGAGATAACACTTGGTTCCGTTCACTTGACGTAATCTGAGAACATTTCCCGGGGAGCGCGATTCATCCATGCGGGGCTATCTGGAGAGACTTCCATTACTGGCCTATTTTGGGGGATAAGATTGAGAGAACATCACGTCGACGTCGTAGGAAGTTTCCTCAGACCAGAAACCTTGCTCGAAGCACGGTCTGAATACGCTGATGGAGCAATAAAGTCCTCCGAGTTTAAATCAATTGAGGATCAGGCCGTCCGAGATGTTGTCGGCCTCCAGGAGGATCTCGGGTTTCCGGTCGTAACGGACGGTGAGATGCGCCGGGAATCGTTTCAGAGTAACGTGACCGACTCCATTCGGGGATTCGGGGACGTGGACCGAGACGCTTTCCTCTGGGGAGACTGGCATAGCGCTGAACACGGTGACGTCAGTGTAGAGCGTCCCGGATCACTTGGTTTGACTCAGAAACTGGAGCAGGATTCGCCACTATTCCTGGAGGAGTTCGTGACGCTCAGGTCACTGACAAATCAAATTGCCAAACTGACAGTGCCCAGCCCTGGGCTCTTTCTAAATTTTTGGTCCGAAACGTCTTCCGTTTATAAAAATGTTGAAACCTACATGGACGATCTAATTGAAATCTATCGAAGCGAGATTGATCGATTGGTCGAGGCCGGTCTTAAGTATCTGCAGCTTGACGCACCCCACTATC
>JBDGPI010000045.1:0-11216 GCA_042219765.1 Salsurabacterium abyssinicum (SeqCode) | reverse complement strand
TCAATTCTTCAATACATTTGGGACCCTGATGGGACTTTTTGCAGGGGACTCATGAATTTCATAGCTCTTCTTATGATCCTTCTTGCCGGTGGCGTTTTTGGGATGCTCCATCGGATGCCTATTGATGAGATCGGCGAAGGGTTCTACCGATTCGTTACATTGCATTACCTGGTGGGGATGACGATTGGGTTTGTCACGATTCAGCCCGATCAGTTCCACCTCTGGATTCAGTTTTGGTTGGTTTTCCTGGCTATAATTACCGGAGTTGTATTTTATTTTTCCCTTGGTCGTTCAACGGGATGGATTAAGTGGACAAAAATTGTTTCCTTTTTCCCGATTCTTTTGTGGGTCCGACTGCTGGTGGGTCTCCCCGGCGGATTGCTATTCAATTGGATGAGTTGGAGGGCTTTAGAACACGGTAATACCCAGGCTTCGACGGGGATCCTTTACGGCTGTATCGTGTGGATCATCCTGGGAGAGTTCTCCGGATTATACCTGACGATTCAAACCGGCGTTCCACTGTAACAAATGGCGGATATTTAACCCGATACAACTGGTGTAAGCCCGTGGAGTGGCTTCATGTTATATATTTCGATTAAAGCAAAGAAGTCATGATTCACTCGGAGTGTCATCTTTTTGTCGTTTGAGTTTTTTTAGCCGTATTTTCCAGTCCGTTTCAAAGTTGGTGTCGTCGGGGATCACGCAACCGGGTCGGCCGGGGACACAGTGGGTTTTCAATCGCATACAGTATTGTTCCTTTATTTTCATATGAGGACAGGAAAACGACGCCATACTCGATCACACTTTTGCGAAGGAAAAATCTCTCCAGCGTATGTTTCTCGGGACCGTTTGAAAGTTTTTCGAACTTCATTAAACAGATTTTGAAATAGACAGTTCATTTGCTATAACAATGCTTGGTTCGATATTTTTGGTTGGATTCGTTTTACTGGTTTATCTTTTCTTCCGTTAATTTTTTCTCGGAGACGACCCTATTTCGTCCCGCTTGTTTGGCTTGATACAAAGCGTCGTCCGCTATTTTGATTAACTTTTTGAGAGAATCCGGGGAACCGTCACGTGAAGCGACGCCAAAACTTAACGTGATTGTAATTGATTCGTCTTCGCGGCCGAGGGACATCCCTTTCACGGCCTCCCGAAGGTTCTCCGCGCGTGAAATGGCCTCATCTAAGCAGGTCTGCGTGAGCCCGATAAGAAATTCTTCGCCGCCATCGCGACCCACGACGTGGCGGGTATCGATTTCGTGTTTAAACAGTTCGCCAATTTGTTCCAGCACCCTGTCTCCGAACGGGTGGCCGTGTTGATCGTTGATTTGTTTGAAGTGGTCGATATCAGCCATGATGACCGAGAAGCAGTTGTCGTGATCGCATGCCTCAGCCAGGGCGTCGGACAGACGATTCCTGGTTGCCCGATGATTGAGCAATCCCGTGAGTTCATCCGTCTCGGATAGAATCTTCAGCTTTTTGTTGGATTTTTCCAACTGTTCAAACATGTCCGCTTGAAGCAGGGCAAGTGCGACCTGGTTTGTAGCCGAATCCAGCGTTTGTTTCAGGATATCGTCAAATGTACGAGTTTGTTCGTAATATAATGAAACTACGCCAAGGCATTCTCCGTAGGCCACCATGGGAACGGAAATAATGGCGCGAAAATTTTCCCGTTCAGCGTGTTCATAAAACGACGGTTCGAAGATATCGGATTCAAAAATGTCCTCGACCGCCACGATCCTCCGTTCCGAGAAGGCATGGCCCGCGACGCCTTCATCCAGTTGTAGGCGATGGGTTGAGTTCAAACGTTCGATAAGTTCCGGTTCCCGGTTGAACCCGGCGATGTATTTAAAATATTCGCCATCGTCGTCGGGTAAGGCGACGCTACCCGCTCGCGCGTTAAAGGTATCCGCGATCATCTCAATTGATTCGTTCAAAACCTCGTTTCGATCACGTTTTTTGAGAATTGCACTGCTAATGTCATTGAGCAGTTCCAAAGCCCGCGAGCACATTAGGCGGTCAGCGTCCATACCTTTTCAACTCCTTGTTTTAACGAACGAAACCTTGAAGCGTGGAATAATCAAAGGCTTTCTATTACGCTTCTCGGGACGATCTGCTAACGTCTACTGACCGAAATGCGGGGTGATCCTGAACAGGTCATTCGTTTTTTCCCAGTAGCACTTTCCATTCGCCCTCGTCCTGCTTGAGGTATTCCCAGCGTATTTCGCAGTCCGCTTCCTCTTTAAGCTGGTAGTACAGTGGTTTCGGGTCGTGGTCGTTGACGATAACAAACCCGTCGCCGACTGATAGATCGTTGAACTGATCAAAAATTAATTGGTGACGTTCGGCCGGGGGCCGCTCCCGGACGTCCAGTTCCACGTGATCGGTGGTATCGATAGATTCGGACTCCTCCACAACCTCCGATTCTTCCGCCGACTCTTCACGCCCGGTTTTAGTAAGTAATACACGACATAGGTTGTTTTCCTTTTCGAGGTACTCCCAGGAGAAGTTGTCCCCTTCGATTTCCTGTAACTGGTGGCGAAGGGGGGTGGGGTCGTGGTCGGCCACGATTTCCATGGCGTCCCCCTCGGCTAACAGATCGTACCGGTGGAAGATCGACTTGTGGCGGTCATGAGGAGGTATTTCGCGTACGTCCACGCGGGTGGAGGCCTGTTGTGGTAGTTCGTTGCTTTCTTCTGTCTTTTGAATTCGAACTCGACAGTCGCCGGGCTCCTGTTTTTCGTATTCCCAGTCGAAGGTATCGCCGTGGATGGATCGTAGTTCGTAAAACAGTGGTTTTGGGTCGTGGTCGTTTACCAGGATAAAGCCTTCTTCGACGCCCATCGACGTGAATCGTTCCAGGATTTCCTTGTGCCGCTGTTCGGGTGGCATTTCCGTTACGTCCCAGGATTCAAACGTTTCCGTATTTGCAGTATCACTCATTGATAAAACCTCCGGATAAAATAATGATTACCATCTAAAAACAACTACATTATAGCTTACTCCGTTTGAACCCTTTGTGAGGTAAATCATAACGCAGGAGCATTGGTAGAAGTATAATTTAAATTATTCAGGCTTAACTTATATTTCGGGAGGAATTCCCATGAAAAACCTGCGAATGACCGTGAAATTCAACGGGGGTCGAACCATGACGGTGATCGGAAGAGGGGATGACCGTCAAGCAAGGCAGGAGATTATCGAAAGGGTCCGAGAACAATTGCGAGATGAAACCCCTTCCATTAATACCACGAAAGAGATAAACGTGGACGAGGTAGAATTAATTCGTTCGAAATCGGGGGAATCCATGGATCATGGGACAATGGTATTTGATGTACACCGCCGAACGGAGGAACCGTATTGTGATTCGAATTACGGGATCCCACTCGAATCCAATCGTTCCCGGGCAAATGGTCCCGTAAGTTACACTGAGTGGGAGTAAATGGTCACGAAACGATCAAACCGGAACAATGTTTATGGAGGTGTGGTAACATTTGGAGTCTAAGGATGTCACGGAATCGACGGTTTCCGAATTTTACGAACACGATCACGATCAACTCGACGAATCGTTTGAAGAATACAGACAATTAAAGGACTCGGATTTTGAAACGGCCCGTGATCATTTCATGGAGTTTTACCGTGGATTAAAAACTCATATTAAATGGGAAGAAGAAGTCATGTTCCCTGAATTTGAAGACAAAATGAGAGAAGGTCTAACGGGAACAATGCGACGTGAACACGAACAGATCCAGGAAGTACTCGAGGCCTTACGTGAAATGATCGAGCAGGGGGACGTCCCGGAAGATCGACTGGATCGTAAGTTGCTGAAGTTTCTGAATCCGCACAATGAATCCGAGGAAGCCGTGGTGTATCCGGCGATCGATCGCCATCTATCGGACGGGGAAATCAAACAAATTTTTGATCGGATGGAGGATTTTGCTGAATAGCCATGTTGGCTCCAAACTGGTACCACGTAAATATGTGGTTGCACCTGGTGGCCGTTTCACTCTGGTTGGGGATGACGGTCAATTTTTCCATGATGACGATGCCCCTGCTTCGTGATTTACCGAGAAAGCAAGCCGAGCAACAGCTTACGGCCATCGGTCACCGTGCACGCCGTTACGTGACAATCTTGATGCTCGTGATCCTCGCAACCGGGATTGTCAATCTTCACCGCGTGGGTCTGTTAACGAAGGTCGCCGGCTGGGGGAGTGCGTACGGAATCACGGCCGGGGTGAAAGTTGGATTGGCCATGCTGTTATTTGTCGGATTCCCCGTTGCTTTCGTGGTTGTCCATCGATACGGGTCCTCGGATTTTGAATCCCGGATCAATCGCATGAACCAACTTCACTGGGCGATATCGGTGGTTACGCTTGTGATTATGTTCCTGGGAGTGGTCATGCGCGGTTGAAACAGTTCCCCGAAGGAGTTCACTGTTAGTGAGCGACCGTGGTATCCACGTCCTTTACGACCGGCGGTGTAGTTAACAGGACGGCGGTTATTATTGCACTTAACGGACCCGGGATAACAAAAACGACAAAGCTTCGAGCATATCTTATGGGGCCCAACCAGTCGGTAAAGACTCCGAAAACGGAGCCTATGAATAACCTTCCGGCTTTACCCAAACCTACCGATACAATTCGAGACTCATCCTTGAAAAAATCGATCTTAGTAGTCAAATCACGAAGTTAGTTCCATTTCCGGGGGTTGTGTAAACCCGGTTTGGTTATGATCTGGCTCATATAGGAAAAAATTTTCAGCGAATACACTTCCAACCCACACATTAATGAATGTTGGGGTTTGATAAATGAGGATTAAACAGGCAGCGGAACAACTTGGACTACACAAAAATACGCTGATCCAGTACGAGCGGATCGGGCTCCACGTACCCGAGCGCGAAGACGGTAACAACTACCGGAAATACGATGATGCCGACCTGGACTGGATTGGTTGTCTGCGTGAGATGATTCAGGAAATCGGGTACGAGCGAAAAACATTAGCTCGAATGCTTGAGCTCAACGAGTGCTGGGCGATTCGTGAATGCTCCGACGAGCAAAAGCAAAACTGTCGCTGGTTTCAAAAATTAAATTCCTCCGGCGACCGTTAAATACATCAACGTAAGGAGATCGTAATCGTGCTTGAATGGCTTCCCGAACAGATTTCTACGTACGGAGGACAAATTGATTCGATTCTGTACGTAATTTACTACGTCGTGGGATTCTGGTTTCTGCTTGCACAGGGGTTTTTAATTGGATTTGTCATATGGTACTGGAAACGGACGGGGGAAAACGAGGACGTGCCATACGTTCCCGCCAGGCGCTACAGTGTGATGGCGGTCGTGTTAATTCCCGGCGCAATGGTTCTGGGATGTGATTTGGCGATCGATTTCTGGCAGGAATCCGCCTGGGCCCACATCAAGGAACATCGACCGGAGGCCGAGAAGCGAGTAAAAATCACCGCCAAACAGTTCACGTGGAAGTTTCAATATCCCGGCCCGGACGGCGAATTTGATACCGAGGACGATTTTCGTACCCACAAGGAATTGCATGTACCGGCCGATCAAAACGTCGTATTTCATCTCACCTCACGAGACGTCATACACAGTTTTTGGGTACCAACCATGCGGTTGAAACAGGACGCGGTACCCGGTCGCACGATAAAAGGCTGGTTCAACGCCACCAAGCCCGGCGAGTATGAAATTATGTGTGCCGAGCTATGTGGGATTGGACACGGTGTGATGGATGGACGATTAATTGTGCACAAAAACGATGACTACGAAAAATGGAGAAACAAGCAAATCACTAACGATTAAATTACCGAGGTAGGGACTATTCAATGACGGATTTTCTTACGTCGTACGTGTTTTCACTGGATCACAAGGTAATTGCTAAACAATACCTTTTCACCGGGTTATTGATGGCTTTACTCGGCGGGTTGACCGCCCTGGCCATACGCCTCCAGCTGGCGTATCCGGGAGTGGAAATCTTTCTTTTAGGAGAGATTAGACCCGGATTATACAACTCGCTTGTCACCAATCACGGGGCCATCATGGTATTCTGGGTGGCTATGCCTATCATGCTGGGGTTTTTTGGGAATTTGTTAATTCCCCTCATGATTGGCGCACCCGACATGGCCTTTCCCCGGTTGAACATGCTTTCGTACTGGACGTTTTTCCTGTCCGCCGTGGTTTTAATCGCCTCGTTTTTCATGCCCGGGGGAGGAGCCCAGTCCGGCTGGACCGCCTATCCACCACTGTCGGCCCAGGGAGTTCCGTGGGGACAGGCCACGTGGCTTTTGGCCGTGGCCCTGGAGTTCGTGTCCGTACTGATGGGGGGGATTAACTTCATGACGACCCCCCTTACGATGCGAGCGCCGGGTATGGACTTATTTGACATGCCCATCCTGGTCTGGATGGAGGTCGTGGCCTCGTTTGCTTTCATGCTGTCGGTAGGTCCCCTTATTGCAGGGGCCGTCTTGCTTGAGATGGATCTTGTTTTTCACACTGGGTTTTTTCTTCCCGAGGCCGGGGGAGACCCGTTGTTGTGGCAACACTTATTCTGGTTTTTTGGTCACCCGGAAGTATACGTGATCTTTTTACCGGCGCTCGGGGTAGTGGCCGAAATTCTACCCACGTTTTCGCGCAAAACATTATTTGGCTATAGCATGATTGTGTGGTCGACGTTTATCGCCGCGGTGTTAAGTTTTATTGTCTGGGCACACCATCAATTTATCAGTGGCATGGACCCCCGTCTCGCCATGCCGTTTGGTCTGTTTACCATCCTGATTTCCGTTCCTTTTGCCGTAATAATCTTTTCCTACATTGCGACCCTCTGGAGGGGAAACATCACCCTGCCCACACCCATGCTGTTTTCGCTGGGTATGCTCGGGCTGTTTCTCGTCGGGGGGTGTACCGGAATCCCCCTCGGTGCCTATGCTTCCGATATTTACATGCACGATACCTACTTCGTCGTAGCACACTTTCACTTCACGCTGTTTCCGTCGATATTCCTCGGTGGAGTGGCCGGAATTTATTACTGGTGGCCGAAGATGTTCGGTAAGAAACTGAATGAAACACTCGGTCAATTGCATTTCTGGGGCACGGCCGTCTTTTTCTGCTGGACCTTCATCCCGTTGTTTTTTGTAGGCATTGCCGGAAATCAGCGGCGTATCTCCGATCCCACGAAGTTCGAGAGCTTAGCCGATGTACAGTATCTGCACGAATGGTCCACGATAGGACTCTACGGGCTTTTAATTTCCCAATTATTCTTCTTCGCGGCGATGGCGTTTAGCTTGTTCGATTCGAAAACGGTCAATTCCAATCCCTGGAAAGCCACGACTCTCGAGTGGTTAGCCCCTCCGGTGCCCGGCCACGGTAATTTTGAGACCGTGCCCTCCGTCCATCGGCCTCCTTACGAATTCAATCACCCCGATCACGCCGAAAAGGACTACTGGCCCCAATGGGAGGAAGACTGATGATGCCCCTTTGCGTTTACGCCGGCGATTGGCCTGCGCGAGAAATTAACGGATATTTCACGGAGGAGAGAAAACAATGAGTAATTCCGTTTCCACGGCGGAACAGCGTTTCGAGGATTTTCCCGTGCCATCCAATCGGATGGGAATGTGGTGGTTCCTCGCGTCGGAGGTCGTTACCTTTGGCGGATTATTCGCATCCTATCTGTTATTCAATATCGCTCACGGAGGATGGGAGAAATTTGCGCAAAAAAACCTGTTCTGGATTGGGACATTTAATACTTACGTGTTGCTGACGAGTAGTCTAACCGTGGTACTGGCCGATCACAGTGCCAGACACAAGGATCGAAGTGGAGCCCTGAGATGGATTGGAGTTACTTTGTGCCTCGGATTGTTGTTTCTCGGGGTAAAGGGATATGAGTACTACGCCCACATCGGGCACGGTGTGACTCCGTCGACTAATTTGTTCTTTGGCTTTTACTACACGATGACGGGTCTTCACGCCATACACGTCATTGGCGGTCTGGTTACCTGGATCTGGGTACTGAAACGTGTCGGTTTGAATGATTCTTATTCCGCGGTTAGGCCCGTCGGGTTGTACTGGCATTTTCTTGGTCTCGTCTGGATCTTTCTGTATCCACTCATGTACACGATGTAAACGTAATTGGAGTGACTGACATGTCTTCATCTTCGTCGGATACAAAAACCTACCTAATTGTCTACGGGATGTTGATCGGACTACTAACGGTCAGTATCCCCGCCACAATCTACGGTCACGGTACGGCTGGCACGGTTATTATTTACGGCATAGCTGTTTCGAAAGCATACCTCGTGCTGAAAAATTACATGCACCTCGAACTGGAACCGTGGTTTGTCACCGCCATTCTCGGGGGTTGTTTTATCGCGATGGTGTACATGTTTTTACTGCTTTACCCCGACTTGGTTTGGGAAGGGATGGCGGGGTTATGATTATCATTAACGGGGACGTGAATTGATGTGACGGCACAAACCAAGGTTCTCAATCGCGGGAATTCCGAGCTGGATCCCGGACTCGTTGGGATGGTCATATTTTTAATGACGGAGGTTATGTTTTTTGCCGGTTTGTTGGTTGCCCAGAGTGTACTCTGGGTGCAACAGACCTCCGTTTGGCCTCCTCCGGGACAACCCCGGCTTCCGATGGGATTGTCGCTGACCAATACCCTGATTTTGCTGGCCAGCGGATACTGCCTGGCCGAAGCCTTTCGCCAACAGCGATGGTCACGGATTCTATTCAGAGTTTCATTGGGTCTGGGAGCCGTTTTTCTTGTTGTACAGGGTTACGAATGGTTTCGCATGCTCCGGCATGGGTTGTCGGTTTCCACCGGTGTCTACGGAGGGTTCTTCTACGCAATTATTGGCAGTCACGCCGTGCATGCCCTCGGCGGACTTGGCGTGTTGATCTGGATGGAGTTTCGGTTACGGAAGGAAGGTTACGAACAAACCATTCAAGACTACTTCGTACCCTCGTTGTTCTGGTTTTTCGTGGTTGGAGTGTGGCCCGTGCTTTTCGTGACCGTGTACGGAGTAGGATAGTGTTCCACGGGCGTCGAAATTTATGAAAAGGTATTATTGTGACCGGATCCTGCCGGTCATTTTGGCTGTTTTCCTCGTGTTGATTGCGTGTCCACCGGTGCGGGCCTGTAGTGTTTGTTTTACGGAAAGTGGTTATTTGGCTCGATACGCCTATTACGCCACCACCGTAGCTTTAATTTTGATCCCTGCGGGAATGGTTTCAGGCTTCGTCTACTGGATTCGATCGTCGGGCTCAACGAACAATGAACCGGTGGTTGACGAGTCGAAATCCGTGTCATGAAATGGATGTCACGGTTCGTTCTGATTCTGGGGGTAGTGGTGCTGTCCTTCGGACTGTACAGGAGTACACGGTCCACGAGCCCCGGAGGTCCCAAAGAACAATTTCGTCAACGGATCACGCGTTACGAAGATGATAAGGCTCGAACTGAAAAGCAAACCGAACCCAGTGTAAATCCCATTCAATCGTTATCGCCGGAGCTTCGTTCGACGGCTAAAAAACTGGGTTTTCGGGGCGGAGCGCCCGCAAGGAACACGCGTGAGATGACGTTAAATCGGCTCGATGGCCGGAAGGTTCGGCTCAGTGAAAAAACAGGTCAATGGATCGTGATGAATTTCTGGGCGAGCTGGTGTGGACCCTGCCGTGAAGAAATCCCCGACCTTAACAACCTCCACAATCGACTCAATACCGATCAATTCACCGTGATGCTCGTGAACGTAATGGAAGATACATCGAGCGTAAGATCGTTTAAGAAACAGGAAACCATATCCCCGCCTATTTATCGGGATTCCGTTGGCCAGTTGGCTAAGGCTTTTCGTTTAAACGGATTACCGGTTACCTGGATCATTTCACCGGACGGGAAACCGGTTTTAAAGCTACGGGGAAGGTCGGACTGGGATCGGGGGCGGATGATAGATTTTTTCAACGAACTATCGAGTTCTTATGAGGGTTAAATTATACCTGTTCTATTGTTGTTAGTGATCGCCAAGGTGGCCCGATGCAAACCACACAAATACTACACAGCTAACGGCCAAAACGATAATACTGGTCCAGACTCCCACGTTTAATCACTCAGTTCTCACGATGAATAAATTTGCCCGGATAATTTTTTTCTCCCGTCGATCGTTTTCAATTGACCGGGTTAGATAACCCCCATGGATTCCAGTTCATCTTCTCCGTCTTCGGTAACCATATCGGGTGTCCACGGAGGATCGTAGACGATTTCCACGTTCACTTCCTCCACGTTATCCAATTCCAGCACCTGTCGTTCGATGTTCCGTTGGATTTGATCGGCCACCGGACAACCCACCGACGTTAGAGTCATCGTTATGTCGACCTGGTTGTCGTCGTACTCGATACCGTAAACCAGTCCGAGGTCGACAATATTAATCGGAATTTCAGGGTCGTAACATTGTTTGAAAGCTTCACGAATTGTATCGCGATTGACCACTATCTATCTTTCACTCCGTTTACGTCAAACCAATGCCGATGTAGGCGGCCGTGATTCCGGCCCCAAAAGCGATGACGTGTAGAATAATTCCGAGGGCGGGACTGGCACCATCGGAGTGGTCACAGCCCTCTGCTGAACTGCCGTGATTCATGAGAACCGGGGCTAAAAAATATACGCCAAACAGGGTAAAAGCGGCCCCCAGTTTAATGAGAAAACGGTGCCCGTAAGACGTGTAAAACAAGCGTTTTACGTCCAGCAACCCGATTGATGCCATGTTGTAGATTCCGGTTGCTATGATGATAATGATCATCCAGAACACGAAACTACGGGTGCGTTGTTGGATGGAACTGCGAATTTTGTCGAACTGTTCGGGTACGGTACGCTTTAATACCGGAAACAGGATAAAGAAGATAAAGCCCATCCAGCCCAGCCAGAAAAAGGCCGTACCCGTGTGAACGAGCAAAACGAGGTTTCGGATCCAGGGTTCAAACAAAGATGACATGGTGTATCAGCCCAACGTTCGTGAATTTTATGGCCCTTTATCGAACCTTCTCGTAGAGCGAGGATGACTATATCACTTTGAATGAGTGGTATTTTAGAATTCGCTGCGACAGGATGTCGCGCTCAACTTTTTTTGCGAGAAAAAGTTGAGATCAAAAAACCTGAATTAGAGACAGGTTTCTTTTGCCTAGCACCAACGGTGCCCGCGAAGCAACTTTTCTTCTCGTAA
>JBDGPI010000044.1:7875-19693 GCA_042219765.1 Salsurabacterium abyssinicum (SeqCode) | reverse complement strand
AGCGGCCGTTTCCGACTACCGGCCGGTGTCGGAGGACGGTAAGATCAATTCCGGGCAGGATGATCTGTCCATCCCACTCCGGCGTAACCCGGACATCTTGACCGAACTGAACCAGGATTACCCCGATCGTACCTACGTAGGGTTCTCGGCCGACGATGCCGGTTCCCCCGAAAAAGCCCTTGAGAAGGCACAATCTAAGGACCTGGATGCCGTCGTCTTTAACTCCATTAACCAGGAGGACGGAGCCTTCCAGTCGGACTACAACAAAACGGTCTTCTGCGACGGCGAGGAGACGACGGTCTCAGTGGGCCACCGGTCCAAACCTTCAACCGCCCTTCAGCTCTGGTTGTGGCTCCTTAACCAATCTGTATTAGAGTGATGTGATAGATTTCACTTTCCAATTTTTCCGAATGTGTTTTACGTTTATTTAAAGATTGAACGAGAACAGTATAATTATACCGGCTCGCTTTTGAATAAGTTCATCTCGAACAGGTGAGACGGGATTGTTATCTGGGGCATTAAGTCGTGATTAAGTACCGTTTTGGGTCTGCTTCTCTTCTTCTTCTTTCCCTTCTCATTGTGACATCCATCCTTTTTACCCCTCAAAGTCTTGCGGCTGAGTCCTTTACCGAAGCTTTAAACGGAAATTTAAAGTTACGGGTCTACTACAACGACGTGACGGGGAACCAGGCGCTGTCCTTCAAGACACCGGGGTTAAATTACCTGTCGGACTTAACGATGACGTACAACAAGGTGCTGGGCGGGAATTCGGACGATGCGATCCGTGTGAACGGTCTGGTTAATTTCCGTGGGACGGACGACCCGCAGTACCAGGTGCGAAAAGATACCCTGCGCCTGCAGAATGCTTACGTGACCGCCGAGAAGCGAGATCAGTGGAAGTTCACGGGCGGTTACTTCAACCAGCGGTTTACCTCCTACACGATGTCCACGTCCCTGCTGGGGATCAATTCCTACTACGCCCTTACGAAATCCGTGGATTTTTATCTGTTTACCGGGCGGGACCGCCGGGCGCGTCCGAACAATCAATACGCCCGCTTTGCCGGCGGAAGTCGGTTGGCCTGGTCAGTGAACCCGCAACACAGTGTTGGTCTTTCGTACGTGCGTACAGAGGACCAGACGGGTTCTCTGAGTGGTGATGAGCGCTCGGGAGTGGGTGACACGGTGACGAATGGCGTGGTCGGGTTGGATTACACCGGATCCTTTGATTTATACAAAAGCAACGTTGAGGCCGAGGTGGCCCGAAGTAACGTCGATACGGCGCCCAACAGTCAGAACGGTGAATCAAGCGGTGACTTAGCCCGGCGGTTGTCGATTCGCAACAGCGTGCCGGCGGTGGGTCACCTTCAATTGAAATACGAGAAAGTTGACCCGGGCTTTAAGACGGTGTCGGGGTTTGCAACCGCGGACCGCCAGCGGTATTCGCTGTCCTGGCGAAGCCAGTTTGAAAACGTCTTTGGCGAGCGCTGGTATTTTCGCGCGAATTACGAGAACTGGGAGGACGGACTTGAGTCGCCCCGTCAGCACAGTGTGCAGGACTGGGTGCTGGAGGCGACGCACGATCCCCAGAACGGAGGATTCTTTAACTCCGTGGCCAATTTCAGCATTGAGAGCCGGGAGGACGAGGGGTCCACGGCCCAAAACGACGCCAACGAGTCGGACCGGATGGTTTACAGTGTGACGTCGGAGAACCGTCTGGGGGAAAGTTCCCTGGACCTTGATTACTCCTACGAGGACAGGTCAAGTGATTCCCAGACGTTGAACCGGTTCGAGACGACGCTGGATCACCCCTTTGAGCTCAGTGGATTCAACATGAATTACACGTTTGATGGTGTTTACGAGGTCGAGTCCGACAACTTAGGACCCAGGGAAACGACTGATAAACGGTTCAAGATCAACAATGAAGTTGTTGTTGGTGAGAATACCCGGGAGAACATCCGGCTGCGCCACGGGTATCAGGAAGAGGACGCGGCCGGGGCCGGGACGATCACCCGGACGACGCTTGGCCTCTCCTTCGATTACCTCTTCAACCGGACGGCCGGCAACAAGGTGTCGCTGTCCTACCTGGTCAACGACAACGACGACGAAGGCGATCCCACGCAGAACTACAAGGAAGAAACGATCGACATGAGGGTTGATTATTCATTTTAAACCATAAGTTTCCGTCCGTTCGCCTGGTGTTGCTGACGGTCCTGGTGGTGCTGGGCGGTCTGCAGGGACCGGCAGTCGGTCAGGACGACCTGACGTCAGATACGGGGTTGGAACTGCCCGAAATAACCGTTCGCGTGGACTCGCTGTCCGGTCAGGCAAACGTAAAATACGAGACCGGAACGCAGTGGGTGAGTGCCCGGGTCGGGCAGGAACTGAGCAAAGGCGACCGGTTTCGCACCGACGACGGATCGACGGCGACGCTGAAAATCCCCGCCGTGGCGCTGATGTCGGTGAGTGAATCCACGAACCTGAAAATCACCAAGCTCAACCGGCTGCGGGAAGAGCAGGGGATGTTGATCCGTCAGGAGAAGGTCACGGTGAATGAGATCAACCTCGACGTTGACCAGGGAGAGGTTGAAAATAGCGTTAAAGATTACGAGAAAGTCAACACGGATTACGAACTCAAGACGCCCAACGCCGTCGCCGGTGTGCGTGGAACGACGTTCGAATGTGATGTTTCCACCGACCAGACCGAATGTACCGTGCTTGACGGGAACGTGACCTTCGCGAGCCGGTTTGGCACTCAGAATGAAATCGAATTAGGGGCGCTTCAGCGATCCCGTCTTGGGGCCAACGATACCCAACCCTCCGAGCCGGAATCCGTCGATGAGGAGGAGGTCCAGGACCTCCAGAAGGTGAAGGACAAAGCCGAGAAAGGACTGGCCCTCAAGCCCGTTCTCAACGAAGTACAGGTCAATGGCAATGAATTAAGTCGAAGCGGGCAGGGCGTTTACAAGACGACCCTCAATGCGGACAAGATTGACGAGATAACCCTCTCCGGGCAGGCGAGAGCCCAGGAGTCCGGTGCGACCCTGGAGAGTGTCGCCGTCCGCCAGGAGGGCGATGAGTTGAGCGTGGAGGGGCTTGAAAACTGGTCTGTATCCGTTCCGGTGGCCTCCTTTGACGGTCAGCAGAGGGTTCTGACGTTTGTTGTTCAAATTACGGACGATCAGGGGAATCAATCGCGGGCCTATCCCGTTCAAATCACACTGCAATCCCAGCAGGAGCCAACGGGCGTGATTCCGGAGGACCTGCGGGACGGTAATTTTGCGGCCTCACTCGAACAGGTCGGTCAGAAACGGGGGGCTGAAATTTCGTTCCCGTTGGAATTGACCGGTCAGGACTTCCTAAGGAGCACGGGCGTGGGCGATACCGGCGTTTCCGCCCGGAGTGCTCTGATGCTTCGGGGGACGTTTGATTCGGACAGTCCGATTGTCGGGGTGGCCTACCGGCTGGCCGGCGACCAGGACTGGACGGAGGTCGCCTCGGGCCGGCAGTGGAGTGTTTCGCTGCCGATGAAGCTGTTTGACCGCCGGTCGGAGTTTTCGGTTGAAGTGATCGGCTGGACGGAGGACGGCTACCGCAGTGAATAACGGAGTTTGGACCGTTCCGTCATTCCGAGTCCGAGTCGGTGTTACCCATCAATTATGCCTCCGGTGACGTGGACCTTCAGCTTCAGGCGATAGGCGGACGGTCGCTGTCCGTCGATGATTTGCCGGATTCGTTCACGAACCAGGAACTTGGCGGCCAGCCGCTGGTCGTGGAGGGGACGGCGACGTCGGATTCGCCGATTCAGGGCGTGGCCTACAGTCTCGACGGGGGCCAGAGCTGGAGCCGGGCCTCGGGCGGGGAGAACTGGTCGATTACCCTGCCCACTAACCAGCCCAGGGATTTTAACCTTCGTGTGCTTGCCTGGACGGAAAATAATAAGATGGGTTCACCCCTTTCGATTGGTCCCGTTTACTACCGTGTTATAGAAAGCGTGATTCCTCAGAATTACGAGACGGGGGACGTGTCGGTTAACGTGACGACAATTGCGGGTCGGTCCGCCTCCGAAATGGAGTTTCCGTATCACCTGTACAGTGACGACGTAAGCCAGGACGGGTTACGCATTGCCGGCGAAGCGTCCGGAGCGGGCAGCATCGAGGGCGTTGCCTACAGCCTGGACGGCGGCAAGACCTGGGAACGGGCCGACGGCGGGGAAAACTGGACGTTTTACCTGCCGGCCCAGTCCTCACAGACGTACGCTCCGCAGGTCCGGGCCTGGACGGCCGACGGCATTATCGGTGAACCCAAGACGCTCAACAAACTCGACTACATCAACAATTCCTACACGACGGTGCTGCGCAATCAGTTTCAGCAGACCTGGAATGATTTCTCCAACAAAAATAACAACCAGTACTTCGAGAGCTTCACCGAGGACTTCGAGTACATTGATTCGTTGACGAACCGGAGCCTGACGCTCAGTGGCTACGAGAATTTTGTGTCCGACTTTTATTCGGGCATTCGGAACCTGAACGTCTTCTTCGACATCAACCAGGTTCTGGCCGGTGAGTCCGGCGGGGAAGTCCGTTTTGCCATTGAATGGAGGGGCAAGGACGACGAGGCCGACCGGCCGTTTATCATCTTCGGCGACCAGAGTGTCTTTAAGTACCGGCGGTTGAGCAACGGTGAATTTAAGGTTATTTCCTTTGAGGACTTCCCGCTGATTATGTACGTCTTCAACCGCCGTCAGCTCCGGATACCGGACCTTGACGGGATTGTCATCGATACGCTCCGGGTCGTTGATAAGGACGTAGCCGACATTATTGCGGAACTGAGTACGCCCGGGCTCGTGACGAACACAATAGAAATCGGGGGACACGTCGACCGCGGCGGGATCAAGCGGTTGCCCAGTTCAACGTTTTCGACGGTCGAGTCCCTGCCGTCCCTGGGGTCGGGCTACGAGGACGAAGTCCTGATTGAAGAGGGGCGGACCTACGCGATGAACATCCGTAATCAGTTCGGCGACGCCTCGACCGGTCTGTTGCGGGTGCTCGATCTGCGGTCGAATTTCGTGGAAGTCCGGATGATTTCGGCCAAATCCCCGCCCGGTATACCGACCGACGTGTACCGGCAGTACCGGGGGATTAACCCTTATGAATAAATTTGAGTTCACCAGGGGGACGACTCCCATGCAAGGATATCTGAGAGGGATATCCCGTGTTCTGATGGTTCTGGTCGTCCTCACGGTGTTTGATGTTACGACGGGGGTTGCTCCCCTTTCGGCGGCCGAACCCGCCGACTCCGTTGAAGGGTCCTCCGAGGTGCCCAAAAATCCCATACGAGATCAGTCCTACTACGTGGGGCTTTACTACCCCGGTTTGACCCTCGGTTACCAGGGCAACGGCTACAGTCTGGAACTGAGGGGATCCTCACAGGACGACATCCAGCTTGTCGGCGCCCGATATTCGAAGTACGTTTATCCTTACCAGGGTGGGAACCTCTATTTGGGTCTGGACGGGTATCACGTCGAGGGCAACGGTTACATGGTCGGGGGCGTGGGCGGGCTTCAGACCTATCTCGGTAATTCGCTGTCGTTTACGATTGATGGAGGACCGTATCATATTAAACTTAACGACGACATTTCCGGCGTGCAGTCGTCGGGGATACAATTCGTCGTCAACACGGGAATCAATATCCATTTTTAACTTAAATTTATTCTTTTTCGTTCAGAGGACGGTCCTGAAGCATGCGTAGATCGCTCATTGCGGCCTGTCTCCTCGGAGTGGTCCTGGTGGTTGTGGGCTTTGCGCTGTCACCGGGGAGTCTGGCTTCGGACAGTACGAAACCGAATAATAATGCCCAGTTTACGCTGACGGCACTGAACCTCGTTGCGTCCGCGACGGATGCCCCGATAGCCGAGCGGCTGGCGAACGTGACCTTTGGTCCGGTGGACGCCGTGGACGAGGAGGTCGACGAACTTCAGAAGAAGGCCAACAAGCACTGGAAGGGCATCTGGCAGGAGGAATGCAACGACGGCGAGAATACCGAAGCCAGCTGCAGCGGTGACGGAAGCCGGATTCCCGACCGGGTCTGGACGTACTGGCAGAACAACCCTGGCAAAAGTCCATCGGGATTTAACGCCATTGCGGCAACCATTCACACCGACGATGGTGCAACGGAATCCGATACCGTCGCCACCACGCGTGACCCGCTCTGGACGATTTCCACCGGCGGGCCTATTTCGGCCGCCCCGGCGGTCAATACGGTGGGCGATACGGTTTACGTCGGAAGCCACGACAACAATCTCTACATGGTGGACATGAATGATACCTCCAATGTTGAGACCTATTCGACGAATGGTGCGATTCAGTCCTCCCCGACCATCGGTCCGGGTAACAAAATTTACTTCGGCAGCCGGGATCAACATTTATACGCGCTGAACCCGGACGGCACCCCGGCCTGGAGTGAAGAACTCGACGACTGGATACTGGCCTCCCCCGCGGTGGATGCCGCCGGGAATGTCTACGTCGGGACGGTTGAGGGGACGCTGTATTCGTACACGTCGGACGGTACGAAACGCTGGTCGAAATCCTACGGCAATAAAATTACGTCGTCCCCGGCATTAACGACGTCGGGAAATTACCTCTACGTTGGCTCCTGGGACGGCAACCTCTACAAGGTCAAGACAAGCGGGGGGACCCAGCAGTGGTCTCATTCCACAGATGGTGCCATCAAGTCCTCGCCGGCCTTAGACGCCAGCGGCAATATATATTTTGGCAGTTCGGATAACTCGGTTTATTCCGTGAGCCCAACGAACACGCTGCGGTGGGATACCCCGACAAACGGGGCCGTCAGATCGTCGCCCGTCCTTGACGGGTCCGGCCACGTCTACGTGGGATCCTCCGATCACAAACTGTATAAGTTCTCCCAGACCGAGGGTTCCAAAATCTGGGAGTTTCAGACGAGCCGTGAGATTTTAGCGACCCCGATTGGGGCGGATAACGGTCGTGTCTCCGTGGGGTCGAGGGACGGCGACCTCTACACAATAAAATCAGACGGGACCGGTGACTGGAAGACTCAGACCGGCGAGGGGATCGTCTCCTCCGCCACCGGTGCCGATACCGATGGAATTGCCCCGTCGATTGGTTTCTTTGGGTCCAACGACGGAAACCTCTACGCCGTCAAAAGCGATGCAAACGATATTGCTACAACACCTTGGCCGAAGTTTCAGCGGACCGTTAAGAACAGCGGGTCGGCCGTCGGCGGCGTGCCGCTTGTCAGTATTACGTCCCCCTCCAATGGCGCGGATACCAACGCCAGCCCGATTACCGTGAAAGGGACGTCGGTCAACGCGGACGCCGGCGATTCGGTTGAGATGCTCGTGAACGGCACCTTTACGGATACCGCAATTGTGCAATCCGGCGGAAGCTGGAGTGCCAGTGACGTTAGTCTGTCCACGAATTCCGATTCGGTGGTGGCCCGGCTGCATCAGTCCGACCTCGCCAGCCCGGTGTCGGACACCGCCCAGATTACTGTGAGCTACGATACGCAGATCATCATCGACACCGCGACGGTTCTGGTGTCGGACGGAACCGATACGGTTGGCTACAGTCAGCTTGGCGGTGACACCGTCCTGCGGGAAGGAACCGATATCACGCACCGTATCACCGTGCGGGACGCCGATACCGTTGCCCTGTACTACAACCGCCAGGGCCAGACGCCGACCCTGAGTGATACGGCCGTTCCGATGAGCAACATCACGGCCGACACCTGGGAAGGGGTTATTCCGTCGACGGACCTGTCGGACGGGGATACGGTCAGCTTCCTGATCGAAGCCAGCGATGCGGCCACGAACACCGATACCGACGCCCGCACCGACACCGGCTACCGGTATCAGTACGACCAGCCGCTGTACGCCGGGCCGGTCTGGTACATCAACGACGACGACACCAGCGGCGACGTCTACTCGGACACGGCCGGGAACGATGCCTACAACGGAAGCTCCATGTTCCCGTTCCGGACCGTCCAGAAAGGCATCAACAAGGCAAACGCCGGCGATACCATCAAAATCGACGTCGGTACCTACTCCGAAACGGCTAATATCACGTCTGATTCGCTAACACTTACGGGGGTTTCGGCGAGTGCAACCATTATTGATCACGGTGACAGCTCCGCCGCCACCGAAGCCGTAGCTATTGCGGCCGACACACAGAGCGGTCTACTCGTACAGAACCTACGGGTGAAAAATGCTTACCAGGGCATCCGCTTTAATAACACCGAAAAGTCTTACATCTTGAATGTCGTAGCCGAACAAAACGGTGCACACGGGGTTGTGCTTGCCGACGAATCTGGAGGTGCCATGCTGGGTGGTGTGGCCGGGGACACCCTTACAAGTGTTACGGCGGACAATAATGACTCCGGCGGCCTGAATCTGGTTGCTTCACACGGTAACTTTATCTACAACAGTGCTTTTTCCCAGAACCGGTTTGGTGTGGGACTGAGAAAAGGATCCAGCCAAAATGAGTTCTTGAGCAATAAGATTCTCAACAATGGCGGTGCAACCGGGGGGGGTGGGATTCTCGCCGTCGATAATTCCAGCCAAAACGTTATTTCTAATAACATAATCAAGGGTAATGAAGCGGAAGCGGTCGGTCTCTACGAGTCCGATACCAACGTGCTCAGGAGGAACATTATCAGAAACAACGCCGGCCATGGTGTGTTCCTGTCCGGTTCCCTGACACAGGACCACGCCTACGACAACATCATTGGTCGCAATACGATAACCAAGAACAAACACGGAGTGACGGTCAATCCCAACACGAAGCGAAATCTGATTGGCCTGAACAAAATTGCCTCGAACGTGAACCAGCTTAGTATCAAGGACACGAACGCCGTCTTCGGCGATACCATAGGCAAAAACAACATTCTTGCCGGTTCCGATACCCTGGTCCGCACCCGGTCGGGAATTCCGCCGGTTGCCCTGGCCAAAAACTGGTTGGGTCGGACGGATATATCAGTAATCAAGTCAAAGATTACCGGAGGCGGTTCCGATGCTGTCTCCTTTGTTCCCTATCGGCTCGGCAAAATTGATACCGGCGTCGGAGCCGACACTTACGCCCCTGAACGTACGGATATTGTTTCCATCGCTGCCGGTGACGGAACGGCGGCCCTTGAATGGAGCACCGTCCAGCTGAACCAGAACGGTAATTCCATCGGTGACTTCGGCGAGTACCGCGTCTATCGCGACAGCCGGCCGATGCTGACGGACTGGAAGGACAGTGCCACCGTCGTGGCCAGAATCACCGACCGGCTCGATACTGATTTCGTCGATAGTACCGTCTCCAACGGTGACACCTACTACTACCGGGTCACGGCCACGGACACACCGAGCCTGGGCGGCGGTGACGGTGTGGCGCAATTCGAAAACGAGGCCTTCTTCAGCGATACCTCGGCGGCACGGCCGGCCAACGATGGTCCGACCTGGTACGTTAACGACACCTTCGACGGTGGCGAGGTTTTTACGACCGCCACCGGGAGCGACGACAACACGGGTGGCCAGAACGATCCGTTCCGCACGATCAGCCACGCAATGACTGTTATCAAGCGGGGGGACACGGTCAAGGTCGATGTTGGCACGTATGCTGAAACGGCTGCTATATCCCGCCGGAACGTGACAATTCAGGGGGCGGATTCGACCCCCACCGGTACGGTTATCGACGTCGGTGACAGTTCCAGTGCAACAGGAGCCATCGCCCTGAAATCGGAAACGGATGGCGCTGTCATTCGAAACCTCAGAGTGAAGAACAGTTTCGTCGGGGCTGGATTTGGTGACGCTAAAAATTCGATGATCAAGAACGTTGCCGCCGTCCACAATAAGATCGGTCTCGCGCTCGATCACCTGGCTACGGCAGATACGATCGTCGGTTCCTACGCCGCGGACAACGACAGTAATGGTATAAATGTCGAAGGATCGCAGAACACGGTTCGCCGAAATGTCACCGTCAACAACGGTCTTCACGGCATTCAGGTTGCTACGACGGAAACCGGGTACTCCGCGGACACCAATACAATCAAGCGAAACGTCATCCGTCAGACCGGCAATTCCGGTCTCTACTTCTACAACGCTATGTACAACCGTGTGATTGAGAACCGTATCACCAATAATCCGGGTGGAGGAATTAAAGTCGATCAGGATGCTTACGCCAATCGCATGGTCCGGAATTACGTCGCCGACAACACTCCCGGTTTAATTCTGGCGAATACTCTTGGTCCTGAGCCCGAAAACTACGCCGGCAGTAACGAATTTGCCAGTAATGAGCCGCAGGTCTATATAAATTCACCATCCAGTAAGCCCGATTTCGGGGGCGAGAAAATTAATCTCGTTCAGTCCGACAGCTACATTTACGTTGAAGCACTCGGTGATTCTCTCGGAGCGGAAGATGAATGGTGGGGTACCACGAATCGCGAGAAACTACGAGCCGGAGTCGGTGGGCCGGACGCCGATTCCTTCGTCTTCAATGAATTCCGGCTAGGAGTTGTTGATACCGGTGTGAACGCGGATACAGTAGAACCCGAACGCACGGACATTGTCTCCATCGAGGCCGGTGACGGTACGGCGGCGCTCGAGTGGAGAACGGTGGACCAGAACGAGAACGGTAACTCCATCGGTGACTTTGCCGAATACCGCGTCTACCGTGACAGCCGGCCGATGCTCTCGGACTGGAAAGACAGCGCCACTGTCGTTGCTACGGTGACCGACCGGCTGACGACCGGCGTTGTTGATAGTAGTGTCAGCAACGGCGATACCTACTACTACCGTGTGACGGCCGTGGACAATCCGACTTCGGATGGTGGCGACGGCGTTGCCGATGTCGAGAATGAGGCATACTTCAGCGATACGTCAGCGGCACACCCTGCTTATAATGGGCCAACCTGGTACGTGAACGATACCTACGACGGTGGTGAGGAATTTACCACCGTAGCGGGTAACGATGCTTATCAGGGTTCCTCGGACAGTCCTTTTCGAACCGTCAGTCATGCTATGACAAGGGTCGAACAGGGAGACACCGTCAAAGTTGACGTCGGTACCTATGGAGAGACAGTCTCGATACCAGTTGATGGGCTCGCCCTTGTCGGTGCGGATTCAACCTCGACCGTTCTCAATTATGGTGATAGCACTGCAGCGACGGCAGCAAGAGGTATTTACGCCGATACGCAGGTCAACCTTGACGTTGAACATCTCCAGGTGACAAAGAGCTTTGTCGGAATTGAGTTCCGCAACGTTGATCAGTCTTCCCTAGAACATGTTCAAGCAGTATCTAACGGGGATGAGGGAATCCTTCTTACCGGCCAGGAAGCTGCCGATGGATCCCAGTTTAATTACGTTGCGTACAATAAGGTGTCCAATAACTCAGGGGATGGCCTGAAAATTTACGATGGAAGCACAGGTAACGTAATTGCTAAAAACGTTTCCGTCGATAATGGAATTAATGGTATCGGAGTGAGTCTATCAAGTTCCAGTAATACTATTCAGCACAATGCTACCATGGCCAACGGACAGGCTGGTATCGATATCATTTCAAGTACGTTTAATACGATTCGAAATAATACCACCAAGTTCAATGACAGCTATGGAATTCGTCTGGTAAACAGTGCTGACAATAATGACGTTTACCAGAATGAGATCGTCTCGAACGGCACCTATCAGGTGAAAATTGACAATTTTAGTTCCATTGACTTGTTTGCCAAAAATAATATTGCACCAATCAGCACCGCCGTCTCCAACGACGTCGTCAATTACCGCCCGCACCCGACGGGGACGTAC
>JBDGPI010000044.1:0-7865 GCA_042219765.1 Salsurabacterium abyssinicum (SeqCode) | reverse complement strand
AAGACCAGTCCGGCAGGAACCGCCGGAGACTCCGTTGTCATGTCGCCGTTCCGTCTCAGTGAAGTGGATACGGCTGTCGGTGCCGACACGATTGCGCCGGACACGACTCAGATTGTGTCAGCGTCGGCTGGTGACGGTACGGCGGCGATTGCCTGGACCGAAGTGACGACCGACGAGAACGGCAACGCGCTCGGTGATTTCGAGGAATATCGCATCTACCGTGACACTCGGCCGTTGCTGACGAACTGGAAGGATAGCGCCACGGTCGTGACCACGATCGGAATCCGGAGTGATACCGATTACACCGACAACAACGTCAGTAACAGCGACACCTATTACTACCGTGTGACTGCCGTTGACAATGCCACACTCGAGAACGAGTCGTTCTTCAGTGACACGGTAACCGCGGATCCACAAAGCACCGGCGGGGGCGGTCCGGTCTGGTACGTCAACGACGGCGATACCTCCGGGGACTTCTTCACGACTGAACCCGGGTCGGACATGAACACCGGGGCCTCCGACAGTCCCTTCCGTACGGTACAATATGCTTTAAACCAGGTCGCTCCCGGCGATACGGTCAAGGTCGACGTCGGTACCTACGGTGAGACCGTCACCATCGATACCGATGCCCTGTACCTGATCGGTGCGGACTCCTCGACCTCAGGCACGGTGCTAGATTACGGTGACAGTACGTCCAGCGTTGGTGCCGGTATTTACGTCCACAACGCTCAAACCGTCGTCGTAGAGAGTCTGAGGGTAGTGAATGGATTCAACGGAGTTGAGTTCAATAACGTGGTGCGCGGTCGAGCCCGGGACGTAACCGTGGATCACGCCGGGAACCACGGCTTCAGTGTCACCAACCAGTCCGATTCCGTCGAATTGATTTCGAACATGACCATGGACAATAACGCCAGCGGGTTCTATATCAGCAACTCCGAAACAGTCGGGTTGGAGTACAACCTATCTCGACGTAACGGGGCCAATGGATACGCTCTGGACAATTCCACTAATCACGTTGGCATCGACACGAACACCGCCCGACGCAATACCTCCAACGGCTTCTACCTCGGAACCGGTGTCTACGACGTCCGCCTGCTAAACAACATGGCGGACGGCCAAGGGGTCGGAACCTACGGATACGAATCCTCGGGCACCGGTAACTTCTTCATTGTCAGGGACAATGTTGCCCGAAATTACTCGAGTGCCGGGTTCCGGCTGGCCTCGCTCGATTTTGCTACCGTGGTCGGAAATCGGAGTGCCTCAAATGCCCTTAACGGGTTCCTTGTCTTCAACAGTAGCAACATACGGGAACTTACCGGTAATATCGCCATCAATAACGGTAGTGCCAGTTCGGGAGCCGGGTTCTACCTCAACAGCGTCTCGGGTAGTCCACGGGTTCAAAGCAATGTCGCCCGGGAGAACTACAAAGGTTTCCGTATCACCGACTCGAATATGACCTTCTTCCAGAACGAGGTCTACGACAACCTCTACGCACAGGTTTCGCTCGAATCCGGTGCCTCCGCCGATACCTTTTCCAAGAACATCATCCGGCCCGGTGCCGGGGCCGACACGCTGGTCGCGAACGCCGTCACAACCGATACCTTTGATTTCACCAATAACTGGTGGAGCAGGACCGATCGCAACGTCATCCGAAAGGGTGTCCGAGGTTCGGGCGCTGACTCCGTTCAGACCAAACCGTACCGTCTCGGTGTAGTCGATACCGGTATCGGTGCCGATACAATCGCACCGGAACGAACGGATATCGTCTCGGTTGAACCCGGTGACGGTACGGCGGCCATTTCCTGGAACACCGTTCAGGTGGACGAAAACGGAAATGCTCTCGGGGATTTCGAGGAATACAGAATTTACCGGGATACCAGCCCACTGCTGTCGGACTGGAAGGACAGTGCAACTCTGGTCGGAACGAACACCGATCGCTTCGACACGGACTTCCTCGACAGTTCGCTTACAAACGGTGAGACCTACTACTACCGGGTGACCTCGGTTGACAATTCCGTACCGGAAAACGAAGCCTTCTTCAGTGATACCTCCGCCGTGCAGCCACGGGCGGACCTCGTGGCCTGGTACATTAACGACGACGATCAAACCGGGGATGAATACACGACTGCAACCGGTAATAACCTCAACGATGGTACGGCCGACAGCCCACTACGAACGATTAGCTACGCCATGCAGTTTGTTGATCCGGGAGATACCGTCTGGGTCGACGCCGGCACTTACGGTGAAACTGTCGATATACCGGTGAATAATCTGGCACTAATTGGGTCGGATTCTTCCGCAACGAAGGTAAACGCCGGTGAGTCCACGGTCGAATCCGTTGATTACGCCGCCATCATGGCTGACACGCAGGATAATCTTCTGGTGAAGAACATCCAGGGGACCAATGGAGCCGCAGGGCTATATTTCGACAATGTTGATCAGTCGAAGATCGTAAATGTTAAAACTCCCAAAAATGGTTACAGCGGTGTCAAGTTAACGCGTAATTCCCAAAAAAATACACTGACGAATCTCTCAATAAAAAATACTCGCGAAGATGGACTGGCAATAATCGGGTCTGACAGTAATACGGTTGAACAGCTCGTTACGAGTCAGAATGGCTTTGATGGTGTCTACCTGGAAAACTCCAACCTCAATACACTCAGGACAATTGAAACCTCCTCAAATGACACGTCTGGCATTGCTCTTCTTAGTTCAAACCACAACACGCTCCGCGACAACTCGATTTCCGGAAATGCTCAGGAAGGTCTCGAGCTTTACCAGTCGGACCAGAATATCCTGAGGAATAATTCCAGTTATGCGACTATAAGTGGAGAGGGATTCTCCCTAAATTCATCCGATTCAAATTTTTTGTCACGCAACGTCAGCCGGGATAATGCCGACGATGGGTTTGAACTGCAGAATACGAGCCATAACAACCGTCTCGTCAACAATGTCAGCTTAAACAACAGTAACTCCGGGATTGTACTGAATAGCTCAAACCAGAACTACCTGGCCCAGAACACCGTTCTTCGTAACACTCGCTGGCAATTTGCTCTGACCAACACGTCCGCTTCCAACCGTCTCACCCGAAACAACGTCGCTCCATCCTCCACCAATCCCGACAGTGGCCTGGTCAATAGCTCCGGCAATACCCACCAAATCACACGAGACCACTGGAACACTACCGACCTACAGACACTCCGTGCTTCAATTGATGACAGCGTGAATTCGTTTGCCCCCTTCCGTCTCGGTAAAGTCGACACGGGCGTCGGCGCTGACACGGTTGCACCCGACACGACGGATTTCGTCTCGGTATCGGCCGGGGACGGTACGGCGGCCCTGGCCTGGAGTGAAGTGACCACCAACGGTAACGGAAACTTAATTGGTGATTTTGACGAGTACCGGATTTACCGTGACACACGCCCGTTCCTGAGTAACTGGAAGGATAGCGCCACCGTCGTGGCAAACATCTCCAGCAAGACGGACACCGATTTTCTCGATAGCGGACTCAATAACGGGGATACGTACTATTATCGCATTACCGCCGTCGACGACTCCGGAGCCGACGGCGGCGACGGGGTAGCCGGTTACGAAAACGAGTCATTCTTCAGTGATACCTCAGGGGCCCGACCGGCCCACGACGGTCCGACCTGGTTCGTCAACGACACTTACGATGGCACTGAAGAATTTACGACCGCCGCCGGCGACGATAGCAACTCCGGTGGACCCGACGATCCGTTCCGTACGATTACCAAAGCTATTACGAAGGTTAGTGCCGGTGACACGGTAAAAGTCGACGTTGGTACGTACGGTGAAACGGTAACCATCCCGGTGGATAATCTTGCACTGATAGGTTCCGATTCAAGTCCCACTGGGTCCGTTATTGATTACGGTGATTCCACTTCAACCACTGGTGCAGGTATTTATGCGGATACACAAACGAAGTTACTGGTTAAGAATTTAAGGGTTGAGCACACTTACAATGGAATTGATTTCCTGGACGTGGATACATCCACGATTACGAACGTGGCCAGCGTTAGCAATGGTAATGAGGGTATCTTTCTTAGAGGCAATTCTAACGACAATGTGATTAGCAATAACCTAGCCAACAATAACTCCCACATGGGATTCTTAGTGAAACGATCTAGCTATAACCAACTTGAGCGTAATATTGGTAAGCAAAATCAAACAAGGGCTTTTGGAATAAGATTATCGAGCGATTCTAACACAATCGTTTACAATCGAGCTGTATCAAATCAGGGGGATGGTATCAGGATACGCACTGGCAGCTACAACATCTTGAAGGGTAATATATTCAGGGGCAATACCGGAACTGGTATTGATCTCAAAGATATAATTGATGGAAATTATGTGTACAACAATGTCATTACAAACAACAGTGACCACGGAGTAAGGATCAGAAATTCCGACAACAACAGACTCGCTCAAAACACCATCCATTCAAATTCTCCCTGGCAGGTAATTTTTCACTTTGGTCCGTCGTCCGGAAACATAGTCACAAAGAACAATATTACGGACTCGTCCGCCAGTAATGATTCCGGTCTGACAAACGACGACAACAGTACGGTAAAGATTACTCGTAACTATTGGCAAACGACCGATCGGGATGTCTTATCATCCAAGGTGAACGACAGTGTTAACTCACCGATCCCCTTCCGTCTCGGAAAAGTCGACACCGGTGTCGGAGCTGACACGATTACTCCGGATACCACGGATATTGTTTCGGTTTCCGCCGGTGACGGTACGGCGGCGATTGCATGGAACGAAGTGACGACCGACGAAAACGGAAATTTACTCAGTGATTTTGCGGAGTACCGTGTCTACCGTGACAGCCGACCGCTGCTGTCGGACTGGAAGGATAGCTCGACTCTCGTAACGACGATCAGCAGCCGGACGGATACCAGTTACACCGACAGTGGTCTCAGTAATGGTGATACCTACTACTATCGGGTCACGGCCGTGGATAACGCAACGCCCGAGAACGAATCCTTCTTCAGCGACACCTCCGGTGCACGCCCGGCCCACGATGGCCCGACCTGGTTCGTCAACGACACTTACGATGGCAGTGAGGAGTTCACGACGGCCGCCGGCTACGACACCAACTCCGGTGGACCCGAGGAACCCTTCCGAACGATTTCAAAAGCAATGACGAAGGCAAGTGCCGGGGATACCGTGAAAGTTGATGTCGGTACGTACGGGGAGACCGTAGCAATACCGGTTGATAATCTGGCACTCATTGGAGCGGATTCCACTTCAACCGTTATTGATTATGGTGACAGCAGTGCAGCAACGGCTGCAAAAGGACTTTATGCTGATACTCAGACAGAACTATTAGTGAGTAATCTACGGATTGAGAATGCTTGGGAGGGTGTTAGTTGGCTTAATATTTCCAATTCAAGAATTAGTGAAATTTCGGTAACCAATCAAGGAGTACGAGGGGTGAAATTAAAAAACTCATCGGGAAATACTATTGCTCGAACAAAATTATATCGTAACGGGAAACCTTCGAATACCGGCGGTAATGGTTTGATGCTTAGAAACGCTGACAAAAATTTAATTAAGAAGAATGAAATACTGCGAAATGATTACGATGGAATAAATTTTAATCAGTCACAGAAAAATGTTATCCATGAAAACAAAATAATTGAAAATCAGGACGAAGGACTTGATATCGGAGGATCAAGTCACAAACAAATCATTGCTCGAAACCTAATAAAGAAAAGCGAGAATGTCGGAATTAAAATAAATTCCTCGGATACAGTGTTCATTAGTGCCAATGCAATTGTTTCAAACGATTCATGGGCGATAGATGTTTCCGGGGGTAGACGACATGTAATTGAGAAAAATAACATTAGACCCTCGGTTTTGAATTCTGACAGTGGTTTAGTCAATTCCTCGGGTAACATACACAAAATCTCTTACAATTACTGGAATTCCACTAACCGTTCTATCATTGATAAATCTGTGGACGATCCTATTAATCAATTTAAGCCCTTCCGTCTTGGTGCCGTTGATACCGGCGTCGGTGCCGACACGATCGCACCCGATACCACGGATATTGTCTCGGTTTCCGCTGGAGACGGGACGGCGGCGATTGCCTGGAATGAAGTGACGACCGACGAAAATGGAAACTCCTTAAATGATTTTGGAAAGTACCGTATCTATCGGGATACGAGTCCGCTTCTGACGGATTGGAAGGACAGTGCCACGATTATAACGACGATTGCCGATCGGACCGATACCAAGCATCTCGATAGTACTGTTAGTAACAGTGACACATACTATTACCGTGTGACGGCCGTCGACAACGCTAATCTCGAAAACGAGTCGTTCTTCAGTGACACGGTAACTGCGGATCCCGAGAGTACCGGTGGTGGCGGTCCGGTTTGGTACGTCAACGACGGTGATACCTCCGGGGACTTCTACACCTCCAAGGCCGGATCTGACATGAATAGTGGTGCGTCGGATAGTCCATTCCGTTCGATTAGCTATGCCCTCAAACAGACGTCCGTTGGAGATACCATCAAAGTTGATGTGGGTACCTACGGTGAAACGATTGCGATCGATACGGATGCTCTTGCAATTGTCGGAGTCGATTCCAGTGTTACAACACTCGATTATGGCGATTCCAGTTCCGCCGTGGCAATTGCTGCTGATACACAAACAGGACTTACAATTTCTTCCCTGGGCATCAAACGATACTACTCGGGTCTGGAGTTTGAAAATGTCGACAAATCGAACTTTAAGAGTGTTAATTTGACCCGAATGGGTGGTATATCCGTCCTGTTGAATCAGGGGTCGGACACTAATCTCGTCCGTAACATGCACATCTCCGACAATGATGGGGAAGCTATTGCAGTCATTGGATCGGATAACACCATCCGAAGTAACAGAATCAGCGATCATACCCTCACGGCGTCCCTGTTACTGGTGGATGGCTCATCAAATCGAGTCATTAACAATAAGATTCTAAATAGCGGCTACGAGGGTATTGATCTCGGTGATGTGGCGGGTAGTCGAGGCCCGGATAACACGGTAATTAAGCACAATACGGTACGTAACAGCCGTGTCGGCATAGACTTTGACCTGGCAAGTAATTCTCGCGTTACTCAGAATGAAATTTCTGATAACACAATTTCGGTAGAATTTGCGGAGAATAATTCCTTCACGCCCCGTATTTCGAAAAATAACTTTCAGACGACGTCGGACACCCTGGTTAATGCCGAACAGGCACTGTCCGATACGCAATCTGTCTCGAAGAATTGGTGGGGTACCACCGATGAGTACGAACTCGATCAGAGAATTCGGGGAAGTGTTGCGGATTCTGTTACTGTCAGACCTTATCGGCTTGGAAAAGTTGACACAGCTGCCGGCGCCGACACGATTGCTCCGGACACGACCGATATTGTCTCGGTTACGCCGGGCGATGGTACGGCGGCGATTGAATGGAGCACGGTCGAGACGGACGAAAACGGTAACGCGATCAGTGACTTCGAAGCATACCGCGTCTACCGTGATAGCCGGCCGCTGCTGACGGACTGGAAGGACAGCGCAACCGTTGTGGCGACGGTTACTGATCGTTTAACGACGGGTATCGTTGATAGCGGTCTTAACAACGGCGACACCTATTACTACCGGGTGACCTCCGTCGATAACGCCACTCCCGAGAACGAGGCCTTCTTCAGCGACAGTTCGGCCGTGCGGCCGCTGCCTGACTTACTGACCTGGTACGTGAATGACACTTACGACGGCAGCGAGGAGTTCACGACGGCGGCGGGGGACGACTTCAACCTCGGAACCTCCGACAGTCCCTTCAGAACAGTCAGTCACGCGATGACCAGGGT
>JBDGPI010000043.1:0-6580 GCA_042219765.1 Salsurabacterium abyssinicum (SeqCode) | reverse complement strand
ACCCTCTCCGATTCCTTGACCGTCCGGAAACAGTATGAATTCACTCCGGGTCAACCATATCAGGTTGACCTTACTGTGAACCTCGTGAACGAGTCCCAAAAGACAGTTCGATTGAATGGCCTTTCTTCGGGAGACATAGAAGATAGGACGTTTTCGTACGCCCTTCGATGGGGACCGGGATTTGGCCGGGGCCGATCCAACATCACGCAGTTTGGAGACGCCTACGTCCATTACCAGAAAAACGGGGACGCGGAGTATCTATCTCCATCCGGAGGGGGAGGATTGACCTCCCTCCTTCCATTCACCGGGAACAGGAGTTCCGATACCCGGTTTCGAACCGTCGGGGGCCCCGTGGAATGGGCGGCCGTGTCCAACCGGTATTTTTTGGCCTCGGTCATTCCCGAACAACCGTTTGGAGGGATAGAAATCGATCGCTCGGCCGGCAAAAGACACTTCGTCGTTCGTTTCTTCAAAGCACCCTTTGATTTGATCCCCGGGGAATCCCAATCGTTCCATTACGATCTTTACCTGGGCCCGAAACACTACGGGAAATTGCAGTCGGTACATAGTGGCCTGGAGGCCACCCTGAACTACGGCTGGTTTTCCATGTTGTCCTATCCCATCTTGCTTGCCCTGCGGTGGATTTATGCCGTTATTCCAAACTACGGTATCGCCATTATCGTTCTGAGCCTGGGCATTAAGTTCCTCCTGTATCCGTTGACCAAGAAGGGCCTTACCAGCATGAGAAAAATGAAGCAACTTCAGCCCAAGCTCGAGGAACTCCAGGAGAAGTATTCCGACGACAGGGAAAAACTGAACGAAAAAATGATGGAGTTTTACCAGGAACACGACGTCACGCCCATGGGCGGTTGTTTTCCGATGCTTCTCCAACTGCCTATCCTGATCGCCCTGTATCGAATGCTTGAATACAGCATCGAACTACGTGGAGCCCCATTCATGTTGTGGATACACGATTTGTCCGCCCCCGATCCGTATTACGTGCTTCCCGTGATCATGGGAGCCACCATGTTTGCTCAGCAGTCCTATTCCGTAACCGCAATGGGGGGAGGCGGGCAACAACAGAAAATGATGAGATACGTGATGCCCGGTGTCATGATGTTTATTTTCATGAGATTCCCCGCCGGACTCCTGGTGTATTACACCACGCGAACCGCGGCCACGCTCGTCCAGTACAGGATGATCGGGCAATCCATGGAAACGGTGGAGACTTGAAATGTCCTTCATTTCATCGTTCCGGGAGTGGTTGACGAAGCCCCCGGCCGAAAAATCCCTGCGCCGGGAATTGCTGGAAATAGCCGGACTATACGGACTTTTTTCACTGATCGTATGTGGACTGGGGATGATCCCGGTTCGGTGGGCCCTGTTCATGATGGCCGGGGGGATCATCCTGTATTGGGAACAGGGTCGAGAACTGGCTCGAGTGGCGTTGGTGGCCGCTATCATCGTGTTCGGACTGATTCGGCCATTTTTTATACAGGCTTATTACATCCCGTCCCGCTCGATGGAAAATACGTTGCTCGTCAACGATCACATTTTCGTGAACAAGTTCATTTACTACGTGAGCGAGCCGGATCGCTGGGACATCGTGGTTTTCCAGTACCCGGGAAACCCAGAAAAGGATTACATCAAGCGGCTGGTGGCGGGCCCGGGGGACACCGTGGCCGTTCGGGATCATCGAGTGATCGTTAACGGGAGGGCGGTTTCTCGTCGAAGGGTGGGGACCGAATCGTCTCTCCGACTGCTCACCCGTCCGAAACTGCTTAAAAAAACCGATCACCCGGATCTCATTCGGTTCCGGCAAGGTACCGTGACGGTGAACGGTCGGAGGGTGGTGGATGGAAACGGAGCAGTGAATCCCGCCCGGATACGGGTGCGTTCACTGCGGATTGTTCGGGAAGCCGGGGACCACACGATTAAGGAAGTGGTGGCAAACGGATCGTTTTCCGCGAATGGACACTCGAAGGAGTTCGGCCCGGTGGCGGTACCCCGTCGGGGACAAACTATTCAATTAATGGATGTCAACGATCGAGAGCTTGAATTTTATTACCGGATGATTCAGCGAAGGAATGAGGGACGAGTGGCGATTCAAAACGGTGTTATATACAGAAACGGCATTCCCCTCAAACAGTATACGGTGCCGGAGGACATGTATTTCGTACTCGGTGACAACCGGGATTCGAGCAAGGATTCACGTTACTGGGGCTTTGTACCGGAAAGTCGCATGCTGGGCGAGGCGATGTTTATCTACTGGCCGCCCTCCCGGTTGGGCCCGATCGGGGACGAATGGGACGGTGTTTTGGAATGAGCATGTACAGGGGGTTTTTGTGGAAAGGAATCGTGGTCGTTCTGTCGATGGTCCTGGCCGTATTCATGCTCTATCCACCGACACAGACCATTAACCTCGGTTTGGATTTAAAGGGCGGTATCTACCTCGCGTATCGCATAGACACCACGAAACTTCCACCGGATCTCAAGGAAGACGAGGCCGTTTCCCGCGCGCTCAGAATAATTCGGGATCGAGTGGATCACCTTGGTGTCACGAACCCGAAAATTCAGCGAACCGCCAGCGGTCAAATTAGCGTCGCGTTACCGGGCATCAAAAATCCCGGGCGGGCCAAGAAAGTCATTGGAAAGACGGCCCAGTTGAAATTTCACCTGGTCAAGGAGGACATGCGGAAGGAGTACAACCACGGGCTCACGTCGAATGTAATCAAAATGAAGTGTGGACCCAGTATGGGGACGCGTCAATGTCCGAAGGGAAACTTAATAGTGACCCGTGAACCGTCGCTGACGGGAGGAGCCATTGAAGACGCGAATGTGCGGTTTGGACGATCGGGCCGTCCGGGGGTGGGATTGACGTTTAACGACGAGGGGGGTCAGCAATTCGGCGATTTGACGGCCGAACACGTCGACGAACGGATTGCCATTGTCCTGGACAACGCCGTGATATCGGCGCCCACGGTCAACCAGGCGATATACGGTGGACAGGCCCGGATCAGCGGACGGTTCACGGACCGGGAAGCGGCCGATCTTGCCCTGATGATCCGGGCCGGGGCGCTTCCGGCCCCTCTCGAACAAATCCAGGAACGAGGGGTCGGGCCCTCCCTTGGAGAAGATTCGATTCGGAACGGAATATACGCGTCGGTCGCCGCCCTCGTTCTCGTCGTGTTGTTCATGGGGGGATATTACCACTACGCCGGTCTGGTTGCCGATATTACCCTGGGGCTCTGTCTGTTGTTTCTCGTGGCGGGCCTGGCCGGGATCGGGGCCACACTGACCCTGCCCGGAATTGCCGGGATCGTCCTCACGGTGGGCATCGCGGTGGACGCGAACGTCATTATATACGAGCGCGTGAAGGACGAACGAGAGGCCGATAAAAGCGTACGAAACGCACTCGAAACCGGTTTCGATCGTTCGATTCCCGCCATCGTGGACGCCCAGGTGACCACGGTGATTACGGCCCTGGCCCTTTATTTCTTTGGGGTCGGTCCGGTGAAGGGATACGCCATTACGTTGATACTGGGAATTCTGGCCAGCCTGTACTCGGCCATCTTTGTCGGCCGATATTTGTTTTCACTGAGCACGATTCGCTCGGGCGTAAAACGCCTCCACCTGGGATGGAAATTGCCCTTCGGTCACTGGTTCAAAAATACGTTGCGATGGGCCCCGTGGGCACTGATGGTATCGGGGATCGTGATTTCCATCGGAATCGGGGGGATGTTGTATCGAGGCGGACTACTGTACGGCATTGATTTCACGGGCGGACTGCGGATGGTGTATCGCTTCCGTGAACCCGTTGATTCCGCTCGGATAAATGTCATTCGAAACTCTCTCGGGGACGTGACCGAATCCTACCGTGTCAAAACCGTCAGCTTACGGAATGAATCAAAACGGCGGGGCGTGATGATTACCGCCCGTACCGACCGCATCGTGGATCGAATCACGGGACTGCTTCTTAATATCCCGGAGAACGACTGGAAACAACGGCTTTCCGAATTGCTTACCGACCGGAATCTCTCATGGATCGACGAAGAATTGATCCGTCAAAATTACCGGTGGGGGAACGGCCCCTCGACGGCGGTAAACCTCTCCGAGGCCTCTTCCGAGTCCATACGACACCGGGCTCAGACGCTGGTCAACGAAAACATTGTCCGTCAGATTGCCCGACGGTTTCGCGAGGGATTTAAGCGCCGTTCCAATTCCCCGGGACAGAACCGGTCCTTCGAGCTCGTGAAACGGGAGATGATCAGTCCCGCAATCGGTTCGGAATTAATTTATTACTCGGCTTTAGCCTTGCTTTTGTCCTTTTTGGGAATCCTCGTCTATCTCTATTTCCGGTTCCAGTTCGAGTACGCCATCGGAGCTATTATTGCCATCCTACATGATGTGTTCGTGGTCGTGGGGCTGTTGACGGTATTGGGCGTGGACGTGGACATCCCGGTGGTGGCGGCCCTCCTGACGGTGATCGGTTATTCCATCAACGACACGATTGTGAACTTCGATCGTGTGCGGGAAAACCGACGCCGTATGGGGTCTTCCTCGAACTGGTTCACGGTAATCAACCGGAGTGTGTACGAAGTGCTCAACCGGACGTTGATCACGTCCCTGACGACCTTTATCGCCGTCCTTGTCCTGTACCTTTACGGCGGTGTGGTACTGCGGGATTTTTCCCTGGCGCTTTTGCTGGGGGTTATTTTCGGCACGTTTAGTTCCGTCATGATCGCCAACTATCTGCTTTATCAGATGAAAAACCGTGAAATATTTTCTTGATCATCGTTTCATAAGGAGTTTGTAATCATGGAATGGATGATTGTAGGAAACACTGATTTTACAACCGCAATGTCAATGATTTTGAAGAGGAAGGGAATCCGGGTCGGGGGAAACAAACCAGGTTTGCCACAGGTTGGTCAACTCACGAAGGAATCCCTGGTTGTGGTTGATATTGACGCCTTTTCGTTTGATGAATTGTTATCGCACCTGATCAATCATGAACAAAGATACTCGAACATCGATATTGTCTTTGTAACGTCCGAATCGGAACACTAACAGATATTGGGGGAACTGGGTTTTGATGAAATTTTTATTAAACAGGACCTCGTGGTGAACTCGTTAATTTCGGAGATAAAGGAGAGTAAAGAAACATGAAACCCGGGGCCATTCAAACGAGACGGTTAATATGAATCGTTTCCTGGGCTCTGGCATCTTCAATCGTTGTTGGTCCAATCTGGTACTTCCAGAGCAGAGGCGAGGTAGAGACCGACGAATGAAACGGTCTGATCAGGTTAATTTTAAGACACGTACTTCTTTTGATTGTAAAACTTAAATCTAATTTTGTTTTAAGGGATGAAAAAGGTTATTGGTGGAATCTTGTTAGCAATAGTCGTGCTCATTTCCGGCTGTTCGGGAACCGGGGATGAGGCGCTGATCGTCTATTCGGGACGCAGTGAACCTCTGATGAAGGAACTTGTGGAACGATATAAAAAGAAAGTCGAGGTCCCGGTGAGGGTCAAATACGGAAAGGATGCACAATTACTGGGAGCACTCAAGGAAGAGGGAAGCCAGACCCCCGCGGACATTTACCTGGCGAACACCACCGGAGCCCTCAGCAACGCAGTGCAAAACGACATGCTTTCGAAACTTCCGGACTCCGTCCTCGATCGTGCTCACCGGTTTGTTCCCTCCAACAAGAGGTGGGCTCCCATCAGCGCTCGGTTTCGTGTTCTTGCCTATAATCCCAGTCGAGTCGATCCGTCGACTCTACCGGACTCAGTCCTGGATTTACCGTCCGAATTTCGTTTCAAGAGGAAAATCGGCTGGACGCCCACTTATTCCAGTTTTCAGGATTTTGTAACCGGTCTTCGAATACTGGAAGGGCCCGAGACGACCCGGGAATAGGTTAGCGGTATATCGGCCCTTGACCCAAAGGCTTATACATCAAATACCCCCATGGTTCGTGCCATCGCCGCCGGTGAAATCGACCTTGCTCTTACAAATCATTACTACGTTCTTCGTTTGAAGTACGGTGGACCGGAGGGAGAGTACGAGGGAGAGGAGGACGAGGAGCACGAAGAGGCGGAAGAAATGGAACCAACTTCGGGAGCTCCGGTTAAGATGTACCGGTTCAAACAGGGGGATCCGGGCAACCTCGCCCTGGTGACCGGAGCCGGGATTCTCACTCAAAGTGATCGGAAGAAGCAGGCACGAAAGTTCCTCAAGTTTCTTCTCTCGAAAAAATCGCAGTCTTTCGTCGCTCATAAAGTCAAGGAATATCCCGTTGTGACCGGAACAACCGTTCCGGAGTACATGTTGCCGGTGGAAAAGGCGTTATCGCTAAGTCCGGATTTTGATCCCGGAAGCCTCAGCGAACTCGACGCCACTCTGGAAATGTTGCGAAATGAAGGGGTTTTCTAATTTCAATAATCTGAATTAGGACCCCTGGAAGTCAGAACACGCTCGTGAAGTATGGGTGGAGATCTGGAAGTGAAAGTGGGGTGAGAATTTAAAAAAGTCAAAGTTGAGCAGTGCTTATGGAACGTTTTGTTCCGACACGATTACCAAT
>JBDGPI010000042.1:17971-21689 GCA_042219765.1 Salsurabacterium abyssinicum (SeqCode) | reverse complement strand
CCGCGATCTTCCCGTGGACTGGGCCGAAGCCCGGGAAAACCGCATGTCGCGATCGGATTTCTACGACGAGGCCCAGGAACTAAAGGAAATGGACATCGACGAAGAACTCGGATTTACTCCCAAACAGCACAGGAATGGGGCGTAAACCGTGGAATTAGACATGAAAGTCCACGACGAACAGGACTTAGAAACCGACGAACTGCAGATGAGCATGGGGCCGCAGCACCCCGCCACTCACGGGGTCCTCCGGCTCGCCATCCGGACGGACGGTGAGATCGTCACCGGCCTGAAGTCCTTTATCGGCTACCTTCACCGCTGCTTCGAAAAACACGCCGAAGCTCTCGAGTACCCGCAGGTGATTCCGTACACGGACCGGATGGATTATCTCTCGGCCATCACTCAGGAGCACGCTTACGTCCTCTCGGTCGAGAAACTGATGGGTGACGACATCGAAGTCCCCGAACGGGCAAAATACATACGAACGATCTGCGCCGAACTACAGAGAATCCGCTCGCACCTGCTTGCCTGGGGTCAGTTCGGCATGGACGCCGGAGCAGTTACTCCCTTCATGCACGCGTATCGCGAGCAGGAACGGATTATCGACCTCCTGGAACAGGTCAGCGGCGCCCGTCTCCTCTACCACTACATCCGTATCGGCGGGCTCTTCAAGGATCCCTCCGACGAATGGTTCGACAACATCCGGACGTTCCTGGACGACTTCGAACACCGTCTCGAGGAATACCACGAACTGCTGACTTACAATCAGATCTTCCTGAAACGCACGGCGGACGTCGGAATTCTGCCGACGGACGTCGCCAAATCCGAAGGCGCGACGGGGCCCGTCCTCCGCGCCTCGGGCGTCGATTACGACACCCGGCGTGACGATCCCTACGAAATCTACGATCGCTTTGACTTCGAGGTTCCGACCGGTCGAGACGACGTCGGAACTCTCGGGGACTCCTGGGACCGCTACTGGGTCCGCATCCGGGAGATGGAGGAGTCGGTCAGAATTATCAAGCAGGCCCTCGAAGATTGTCCCGACGACGGTGACATCATGGCTAAGGCCGGCGAACGATCGATCGAACCGTCCGAAGGCGAAGCTTACGTCAACACCGAATCGGCCCGTGGTGAACTCGGGTTCTACATACGAAGCGACGGCACCAAATCCCCCCGGCGAGTGAAGGCTCGATCGCCAGGGTTCTGTAACCTGCAGACCCTGAACACGATCGCACCGGGTTCGATGATTTCGGACCTGGTTGTCATTATCGCAAGCCTTGATCCCGTCTTCGGGGAGGTCGACCGTTAAACCATGAACTCACTGACGACCTGGCTGATGGACTTATTCAGCCAGTCACCGGCCCTGGCCGGACTGAGTTATCCGCTGCAACTGATGCTGGCCGGCAGTATGGGCATGATTGGTATTTTAACCCTGATTATTACGCCCTACGCGCTTCTGGCCATCTGGCTCGAACTGAAAGTCGCCGCCCACATGCAGGACCGGGTCGGACCGATGGTCCCGGGCGGCTGGCACGGCTGGGCCGCCAGTATTGTCGCCGGGGTTAAACTCCTGCTGAAGGAGGATCTGATCCCCCGCGACGCCGATAACGTGCTGTTCTGGTTGGCTCCCATGCTTGCGTTTGCCGGAGCCTTCGGCGTCTACGCCGTAATGCCCTGGGGCGTCGGGCTCGCCCCGGCGGACCTGAGCGTCGGTGTCTTCTACGTGGTCGCCATCAGCAGCCTGAGTACCATAGCCCTGATCATGGCCGGATGGGCCTCCAACAACAAATACGCTCTGCTCGGTGGCATGCGATCGGCGGCGCAGGCGGTCAGTTTTGAAATTCCGCTTGTTGTTTCGCTTCTACCGGTCATCTTCATCGCCGGCACCCTGAACCTGGTTGAAATTACCGAAATGCAGTCGGGCGGGCTTGTCGACTGGTTTATCTTCGAACATCCGCCCTTCATGATTATTAACTTTGTCGTCTTCACCATTGCCGCCGTTGCCGAAGTCAATCGTACCCCCTTCGACATGCCCGAGGCCGAACAGGAAGTCGTCGGTGGGTTCCACGTTGAGTACAGCGGAATCCGCTTCGGCATGTTCTTCCTCGGCGAGTACGCCGCTATGTTCGCCCAGGGGCTGATCGTCTCGGTCCTCTTTCTCGGCGGCTGGCACGGTGCCTGGCCCATACTCGGGACCGTACCAACGATTGGCGCCGCGGCCGGATTAATTGTGCTCTGGATCGGCACGAACGGCCTTATCGAATACCTCTACCCGGACTCGTTCACCGAACTTACGTTCCGCAGTATTTTCAACGGCATGATGGGTTTTGCCGTCTTCATCGTTCCTATCTTCTTCGGACGAGGCCCGGTTACACTTATTGCCAAAGGAATGTTCTTTATCTTCTTCCTGCTCTGGCTTCGCTGGACCCTTCCCAGGGTTCGGCCGGATCAACTCATGCACACCTGCTGGAAAGTTCTCCTTCCGGGAGCTTTCCTTAATCTCTTTGCAGTGGGAGCGTTAATGACATGGATGCCATAAAGAATTACTTCTACAACATCGGCTGGACGGTCTACTCCCTTTCACAGGGACTGAAGCAGACTTTCATCAGTATGTTTCAGCAAAGCATCACCGTACAGTACCCCTTTGAGTCACTCGACATCGAACGCAACGACTTCCGGGGTAAGCTCGTTAATTACACGGCCGACTGTATTTCCTGCAACAAGTGTGTCGTCGCCTGCCCGGTTGACTGTATCTCGCTGACGGCATCCGACCGTGAGGATTTTGATCCGGAGAAGCACAAGGCGTCCACCGGTCATCCCCTGCGGCTCAAACTGGAATCCTACGACATCGACATGAACAAATGCATGTACTGTAACCTGTGTACGGAAGCGTGTCCCACGGACTGTCTCGTGATGACCAGTGACGTCGAGTACAGTTCCGACGACCGTGACGACATGACCATCGCCTTCACCGACAAAAGTGACACGGGGTTTGGGCGAAACTGAAAACTACAGTCAAACGTCGAATGTCGAAAGTCGAAAGTCAAAAGTCGAAGGTCTAACGTGAAAAGTGAAGGGTGAAGAGTTTTAACAGTCGGGAGTCAAGCGTCGTGAGTCGAGAGTCGGAAAATGCAGGTTGGAAGTTGAGAGCCATTGAAAGAGTGAAGAGTGAAAAGTGAAGAGTGAAAGGTGAAGAGTGAAGAGTGAAAGGTAATCGAAAATCTAAACTAATAAATCGGAAAAAGGGTAGAAATGACCGGGTCTATATCGGTCGTAAGTGTCAGGTTTGGTAGGTAACGTTAGTTTCATCTTCTCTAGAGGGTTCAGGATCGGGACGTAAGACTATCGTTTGAAAATTGATACTAATTCCCGGGTTCGCGGGTGACCGCTCCCCCGGAATTTCAACGTGGGGTCCAGTACCACTTTCAATCCCCCTCAAGCTTTAACATAAATTGCAGTACAGGCCACCGTAAAAAATGGCTTGTGTTCTCGCTATCTCCTTGTAGGCTTTTGCATCAAATTTAACGGTTCAACACTCCTCATCACAGCAAAGGACGTTGATCCCTTGCTTAGTACAGACATCGTATTCGTAGGACTTTACTACTTTTTTGCCATTATTGCCGTCGGATCGGCCGGAGTGGTTGCTTTCAGCCGAAACCTGGCCCACTCCATTTTCATGCTTCTGTTTACCCTGGGATCCGTTGCGGCCTTCTACGGATTC
>JBDGPI010000042.1:15684-17961 GCA_042219765.1 Salsurabacterium abyssinicum (SeqCode) | reverse complement strand
CGACTACCTCATGGCGGCGCAACTGCTGATTTACGTCGGTGGTATCCTGGTTATCCTGATCTTTGCGATGATGATCTCCGAGCACTTCCCGCTCCAGCAACACGAACTGTCGGTCGATAAAGCCGTTTCGGGCGGGCTGATGAGTTTTCTCTTCTTCAGCGTCATGAGTTTCGTCGCCTGGGGAACGTCCTGGCCGACGTCGGATCTTCCGGATTACACCAGTACCACCAGTGAAATCGGGGAAGCACTCCTAACAACTTACCTGTTCCCGTTTGAAATTATCGCCGTCCTGCTTCTGGTTGCCCTGATAGCGGCAACCATGACCCGCAAGGACGACACGGAGCCCCATCCCAACATCGAATACCAGGAAGAGCGTGAAAACTAATGAGCGTAACGGTATCGAGTTTTCTCGTTTTAACGTCACTAATATTCGCCATGGGCCTGTTCGCCGTGCTGACCCGGTCGAACATTGTCGCGATTTTAATGGGCATTGAGCTGTTGCTGAACGCCTCGGCCCTGAACATCGTCGCCTTTTCACGCTTCCACGGTAACCCTATCGAGGGACAGATCATGGCCCTTTTTGTCATAGCACTGGCTGCCAGCGAAGCCGCCATTGCCTTCGGTCTCTTAATCAGTTTCTACCGAACGTCTAAGTCCGTAAATATTTCCGCTACCGAACGACTCAAAGACCGCTAAAGACCAATCAAATGAGGACTTCAACTCAAATGAACCCATCCAGAGTAGTATCAACCACCAGTGGAAGAAGGACTGACTTCTAATGGATTTATCGCTCTCATTAGTCTTGTTAATCCCCCTGCTTCCACTCTCGGCCTTTTTCATACAGATATTAATTGGATCGAAACTCCCCCGGGAGGGTGACTGGGTCAGTATCTCGGCCATTGGCGGGTCCTTCGTCATCTCACTGATGATCTTCTCGAACCTGCTTGGCCTCTACGACCCGTCGGCTCAGGAGGCATTTCACTACACCTGGATCAACCTGGCCACCTTCAACATTACGATGGGAATCTACATCGATAGCCTGACGGCGGTCATGCTGATGGTCGTAACCGGCGTCGGCGGGCTTATCCATATTTACTCCGTGGGTTACATGGAGGACGACCCGGGGTATTACCGCTTCTTCGCCTACCTGTCACTCTTTTCGTTCTCGATGCTGGGAATTGTGCTGACGGACAACCTTTTCGGACTGTTCATCTTCTGGGAACTCGTCGGTCTCAGTTCGTTTTTTCTGATCGGGTTCTGGTACGAGAAACCGTCCGCTGCCAACGCCTCAAAGAAAGCCTTCCTGACGACAAGGGTCGGGGACCTCGGAATGTTCCTCGGAATCCTGATGATCATCTGGAAGCTCGCTCCGCTTTCGCAATTCGAAAATCCGCTGGCTTTTGAAACCATTTTCGAAGCCGCCCGGAGCGGTGCCTTCGGCTCCACGACAATGCTGACCGGCATTGGCATTGCACTCTTCTTCGGTGCCGTCGGAAAGTCCGCACAATTACCGCTACACGTCTGGTTGCCGGACGCCATGGAGGGTCCGACGCCCGTCTCCGCGCTCATCCACGCAGCGACGATGGTTGCGGCCGGTGTCTACATGGTCGCCCGATTGACGCCCTTCTTCACGGCAAAAGCCTTACTCTTCATCGGTTACACCGGAGCGCTAACGGCCTTTGTAGCCGCGGCGATTGCTCTGGTCAAAAATGATATTAAGAAAGGTCTTGCCTACTCGACCGTCTCCCAGCTGGGTTACATGTTCCTGGCCCTGGGACTCGGAGGATACGTCGCCGGCACGCTGCACCTGACCACACACGCCGTCTTCAAAGCATTACTCTTCATGGGCTCGGGTAGCGTGATTCACGCCGTCCACACGCAGGACATGCGTGAGATGGGTGGCCTCTGGAAAAAAATGCCAATTACATTTCTTACGTTCCTGACGGCGACCTTCGCAATATCGGGAATTCCGTTCTTCTCGGGATTTTACAGCAAGGAAAAAATCCTGGCCGAGAGCCTGCTCTTCGGCCTTACGACCGACAGTAGCATTGTCGCCAACCTGCACATGGTCCCGGCCATCCTGGGCTTTGCGGCAGCGGGTATGACGGCGTTCTACATGTTCCGAACAGTATTCATGACGTTTTTCGGCGAACCGGGTGATACCGAGCGCGTTAGTCACGCACACGAGTCACCTCTCAGCATGACCGTACCCATGGTTATTCTGGCTATTCTCTGTTTCGGGTTTTTCTTTAAGTTAGGACCCCAAGCTAATACCTC
>JBDGPI010000042.1:12581-15674 GCA_042219765.1 Salsurabacterium abyssinicum (SeqCode) | reverse complement strand
GGATGGTCTTCATGACCTTCCTGGGAGAACCCGGTGACGAGGAGCGTGTCTCCCACGCACACGAATCTCCCCTGTCGATGACACTGCCGATGGCCGTGCTGGGAGTCTTCTGCTTCGCCTTTTTCTTTCAGGCCGGTCCTCCCACGGGGTCCACGGGCGATCACTCAAGCGGTCACGGTAGCGACAAACACGCCGCCCTTGAGATCGGACCCCAGCTTGTCACGTCGGCTCAGGCTGCTTCCGAGAAACACGGAAGTGAGGGTCACGGCAAGCAAAGCAAACACGGCAACAAGGGAAAACACGAAAAACACGGTAAAGAATCCAACGGTCACAAAGCCGAGTCCGGCGGACACGGTGGTGGCCACGGCGGTTGGTTTGAAGCGCTTATCACGAACCCTGATCCGGTCAAGCATTACTCGGGCCACCAGCACAGCTGGGCCGCCGGTGTTACCGGTACGCTATCCATGATCATAGCCGGCGGAGGAATTCTCCTGGCCGCCGTTATGTACGCCAATATCATCTGGGTCGGCACCGCCGGAGTCCTGCTCGCCCTGCTGTCGCTCACGATCAACCTCTGGGTCTGGATCGTCCTGCTCCTGCTAACGGGCGCCGGTTACTGGGCCAAGGGAAACGTTGATTTCACTCTCCCCGAGTCACTGCTGGGAGTCAAAAAGATACTTGCAGCCAAATTCTACTTCGACGAATTTTACCGGGATAGTTTTGTCACCGGAACGCTGAAAGCCGCCTCAATCAGTGCCTGGATCGACGCCGTGATCATTGACGGCATCGTGAATGCCGCCGCACTCTTCCTGAAGGTCGGCTCGGCCATCTCCGGCGCCATCGACAACGTCATCGTTGACGGAATGGTCGACGGCGTAGCAACTATCCTCAGGAGCTGGGGAGACCGCCTCAGGAAGCTACAGACCGGTGAAGTTCAATGGTACCTGAACATCATTGCTTTCGGACTCGGTGCGGTTCTGCTGACCACCGTGCTCTTTCTCTAGAACCGCCCGAAAACTCAACACACGTTACGTTCAATCGTTAAAAAACTCGGATAAAACGTTTCAACCTGGATAACGCTGCTTCGGAGGGTTTAGAACTGTGGCAAATCTCTTTGGAATAAATCTACTTACGTTAATGACCTTCATACCGACAATCGTGGCACTGTTTCTCGTGATGGTCCCCAGTCGGAAGGAAACCCTGATTAAATCGGTGGGACTCGGAACCACGGCAGTACCCTTGCTGATGTCGATCCCACTGTACCTTGGCTTCGACGGCGACGTGGCCAATTACCAGTTTATGCAGGACTTCCAGTTCGTCGTTAAGACCGACTGGATCGGGGCCTACAACATCCAGTATTACCTCGGTGTTGATGGCCTCTCAGTGACGCTGGCCCTGCTATCAACCCTGCTGTTCTTCGTTGCCATGCTCGTCTCCTGGCATATCGAAGAGAAAATTAAGGCCTACACCTGCCTGCTGTTACTCCTTGAAACGGGTGTCCTCGGGACGTTTTTTGCCCTTGACCTGTTCCTTTTCTTTGTCTTCTGGGAGTTAACGCTGCTTCCGATGTACTTCCTTATCGGGATCTGGGGCGGTCCCCGTCGCGAGTACGCCGCTATCAAATTCTTCCTTTACACGATGTTCGGAAGCGTGCTCATGCTTCTCGGGATCATCGCCATGTACTTCGAGGCGGGTTCGTTCTCAATTCCCGCAATGTTCGCCCTCGATAATGTCTCAATTATATCCCCGAAGATCCTTTACCTTCTCTTCGGTATCGGCTTTGCCGTTAAGATACCTATTTTTCCATTCCACACGTGGCTGCCGGACGCACACGTCGAGGCACCAACGCCAATCAGTGTTATTCTGGCCGGTATTCTTCTGAAGATGGGTGCTTACGGATTCTTCCGTATTGCCTTTCCCCTCTTCCCGGAAGCGGCCGTTTACTTCGGCTGGCTGTTAGCCCTGCTTGGATTGATTAACATCATCTACGGCAGCCTCTGTGCCATGGCACAGGACGACCTGAAGAAACTCGTTGCTTACTCGTCAATTGGACACATGGGTTACATGCTGCTCGGCATGGCTTCGTTCATTGAAATTGGCCTGATCGGTGGTCACTTCCAGATGTTCACCCACGGCCTGAGCAGCGGTCTGCTCTTCCTGCTGGTCGGAGTTGTATACCAGCGGGCCCATCATCGTGACATCAGCCGCTTCGGCGGGCTTGCCTCACAGATGCCCCGCTACGCGGCATTCATGATGCTGGCGACTTTTGCCGGACTCGGACTACCCAGTCTGGCACCGTTTGTCAGTGAAGCGCTGTCCTTCGTGGGGGCCTTCTACTCCCCGATTACCCGGGTCTACGCCATCATTGGGCTCTCGGGTATTCTACTGACGGCCAGTTACATGCTCTGGATGTACCAGCGGGTTTTCTTTGGTGAGGTCAACGAGGAAAACGAGGAACTGCCCGACATCAATTGGCGGGAAATGGGAGCCGCCGCTCCACTCATGGTTCTCCTTGTCTTCCTCGGAGTCTATCCGATGGCTTACTTCAACCTGGTACAACAGCCGCTGGTTCAACTGCACAACCTCTTCGAACCGCTCGTAAAGTGAACTTTCTCTAATAGGAGTTTCACGGACTTATGTTGTCGACCGTACAGGCAGAAGCGCTTAAGAACCTAACCAACATCTCGTATTACTTCACTGACCTGGTCGTTCTCTGCGCCCTGGCAGTAATTATATTTCTCAGCTTTTTCGCACCCGACGAGAAGAAACGTCTTCACTCGACGTTCATCTCCTTCCTCGGGCTGATAGTGGCGTCACTCTGCCTGATTCAGTCCTCCCGTGACATACTCTTCTCGGAGCCAGTCCTCATGACAAGTCTCTTTAACGGGTTAATTGCGGCCGACCCGATGGCAATGTTGTTCAAGGCCATTTTCCTCCTCGGAACCATTATCGTTACCTTGATGATCTACGACAGTCGTGAAATCCCCGACAAACGGACACCGGAGTTTCACGTCTTTCTGTTAACGATTTTTATCGGAATGTCTCTGCTTGGAAGCGGGCTTCATCTGCTGATTCTCTACCTTGGACTCGAAA
>JBDGPI010000042.1:7674-12570 GCA_042219765.1 Salsurabacterium abyssinicum (SeqCode) | reverse complement strand
GTTAGCCTCCCCTCGTACGTCATGGCCGGTTACAACCGTGACAACCGTGCCTCGGCCGAAGCAGGAATAAAATACTTACTTTACGGTTCCATCTCCGGTGGGGTCTTCCTCTACGGGGCGACACTCCTCTACGGAGTCACCGGTCAGTTTACGCTCGGAGGCATCAGTCAGTACTTAAGTGCCGGAGGCGGCGTCGGAGTCGGGTTCTACACCGGTCTAATCTTTATGCTTATTGGTATTGGTTACAAATGTTCGTTCTTCCCCATGCACATGTGGGTCCCCGACGTGTACCAGGGCGCTCCCACGGCCGTCGGTGGCTTTCTCTCCACGGCCCCGAAAGCGGCCGGTCTTGCGGTTCTCATGCGCATGAGCTACTCCATTTTTCCGCATCTGATCCCGGAAGGAAGCGAAACGCTGATCGCTACGGCCGTTCCCCTGTTCTTCTTCTTTATCTCCGCCGTGACAATGACCATCGCAAACCTATCGGCACTGCTTCAGAGTAACGTCAAGCGGCTTCTCGGGTACTCCACCATTGCCCACGTCGGTTACATGCTGATGGCGTATACGTTAATCGGAACCGGTGACCTGGACCTTATTACCTCGGGTTTCAGCGCTATCAGTTTTTACCTGATTATCTACACGCTGATGAACCTCGGGGCCTTCCTCGTCGTACTTGCCCTCGACCGTGAGTGGCTGGATGAATTCGACGGAATGTTTGTCCGCTCGCCCATTTCGGCGATTGCAATGGCCATTTTTCTTTTCTCCCTGACGGGTTTGCCGCCGCTGGCCGGTTTCGTGGGGAAATTTTCACTCTTCTCGGCAGTGATTCAATCCCAGAGTTCGCTCTTTTACACTCTGGCCGTCATCGGTGTCCTCAACAGCGTGATTTCTCTTTTCTACTACGCGAACGTGCTCCGACACATGTTTCTCAACGCTCCGGAGACCGAAGAGGCAATTGTACTACCTAAAGTTTCCCGTGCACTGCTCGTCGTTCTTGCCGGTGCAGTGCTTATACTCGGAATCCTCTGGGGTGGCGTCTTCAACTTCTCCCAGAACTTCATGCAGGCCTATCAGGTCCACGGCAAGCAGGCCGTTCAGACCGCTGACATCCCCTCCAACTGAGACGCTTACAGGTCCTGCTCGCTACCGTTTTGCCTTCCAGGTTTTAAACAGCGAAATAAGCAGAATTAACACCGCACTGGCCAGCACGAAGCCTATGCCGGCGTCCTCCTTTATTACCCTGTGAATTCGTATTGTCGCGACCGCGAAAACGACAAGCCCAACCAGGTGCTTCATCACCCGGACGGTCTGGTTGTCACCATCGTAGTAAGGTATTGCATCCCCCGGCATTATCAGCAGAACCAACCCTACGAGATACAGAACTCCATCAAGGACCGTAAACAACATACTTCGACCAACCCTTCCTAAAAATTACAATCAATTCGTTATAGCAGATAATTTACTATAATTTCCGTGGACAGCAATAATACCCTACTTCCTTGAGCCGCAGGAGGGACTCGAAGTGTCCGACCTTTCCCAGCAGCACTGTGAACCCTGTGAAGGTGGCATTGAACCGATGTCGCCCGGTGAAGCGGAGGAATACCTTGAGAAAGTCGACGGGTGGTCCCTGGCCACGGTGCCAAAGATAAAGCGACAGTACGATTTCAAGGATTTCGTGACGGCGATCGATTTCGTTAATCGCGTTGCCGAGATCGCCGAGGACGAAGGTCACCACCCAAACCTCGAGATTGATTACAACACCGTCATGGTAACGGTCTGGACCCACGCCATTGATGGACTCTCGGAAAACGATTTCATCCTGGCGGCCAAGATCGACGACGCCGCCGAGGACTTTGAATAAGCTGTATCTCAGCAAGGAATTAATTCCTGATAGCTAACTATAGCTCCGGAGCTTGATTTCATTGGAAAAAGTCACGAACGAGGACGGCTTTAATATCGTCGTAACACTCTGCGACAACTGCAACAATGAGATCGCCAACCTGGCCGAGGCCGACCAGCAGTGGTACACGGTCGACATCAAACCGCTCGTACGCGACGAATGGGCCCAGGACATCAACGAAGCGGAACTGCACTTCTGTTCAAGCGAGTGCTTCCGCTCCGGTCTGTCGGACTACGACCCCACTGATCGATTTAATTCCTACCTGGAGTGATACTATGCCCGATCCAACCGAACCGCCCCGTGAACCGGATTCTCTGGCCGGAAGTCCAGAACTGTTTGCCACCAACCTCCTGCTGGTGCGGGCAATTGAGAACCAAATAGACCGTATAGAAATAACGCGTAGCTCGTCCGAGATTACGGTCCAACTCCTCAAGGACGAGCATGAATACGAACAGGAAACTCTCACCGAAACCACCTCATCCTGGAGTGACATCGTGGACCGTTTCAAGGAGCAGACAACGTTCGAGGACGACGACTCCGGGGAGCTGAAACCCAGCATTCCGGCGGCCGAGACAATTCGTCAAATAAGCGTCACTTACGAGGACACCAAAATTACGCTCACGTTCGACTATTAACCGCATACCGTCCTCTTCCTTACCGTTAAAAATGGATGAGGTTCAATGACGAAGGTTTTTGACGTTGACGCGGGGCGACTTTCCCGGACCCTCGCACTCGCGGCCACCTGCGTGGGTCTCTTTATCAGTCTCTTTTTGAGCTGGCTGCACTACTCCGGGTCACTCCGGCAATTCTGTGGTGCCCAAACCGGATGCAGCAAGGTCCTTACGAGCGGTTTTAGCCATTTCGCCGGATTCCCGACGGCCTTTTACGGGTTTGCCTACTACCTCAGTTTCCTGGTCCTGCTTCTGATGATTCCCTACGTAACCGATCAGGGGCGAAGTTTCATCTATACGCTCGGGTTGGCCCTCCATTCCGTGGCCCTGATTATTTCCGTCTTTCTGACCCTCTACAGTCTGCTCGTCCTACGGGCCATCTGTCAGTACTGTCTTATCTCAACGGCCGCCGTCATTGTCCTTTTTGGCATAACCCTTTTCTGGAGGGTCACGAAATTCAAGCTGGACCTCGCTGAGGAGCAGTCCGATCGGATCTGGAAGGGCGCAACCGTTTTTCTGATGATTCTGTTCCTGCTCACCGGCGGCCTTTACTACCGATCAATTTCCACACCGGGATCAAAACATCGGAAAAAGGAACTGAAGGCACTGACGGCCCGTGGTCCGACCATCGGGGATCCCGACGCGCCAATTCGGGTTCTGGAGTTCTACGACCTGGCCTGTCCGCACTGTCGCAACTTTACGTTGAACGCGTTTCCGAAGGTTCGAAAAAAATACATCGAAACCGGAATAGTGGCCTGGACGTTCATGGAGTTACCGAGTCCCGGCACCCATCCCCATTCGCTCTACGCCCACGCATTTCTCTCCCGCATTCCGGACAATCAATACCTCGAGGCCAAGACAAGGATAATGAGAAACGCCGACCGCTGGATTGCCCAACACAACCAGTCCCCCCGGCCCTACCTCGATCGCCTCGCCGGCGAATACGACCTTACTACCGGCTGGGTACCGTCGGAGGACCTCCGTCAGCACATTTTACAAAAACGGGACTTCTACGTTGAAAAACTGGGAATCAGCTCAACACCGAGTTTCCTCGTTAACGGCAAACTCTACCGGGGGAACCTTTCCCTGAAAAATTGGCGACAGATCGTCAACAAGATTCTCGGCGATAAGGCAACCGACCTCACGAGCGATCAAGCGAATAGCGGCTAACGTCAAGATCCGGGGAACTGCCGCTAATGTGATCGGCCATCACCCTGCCCGTAAACGGTCCCTGAAGGACTCCCGTCTTGTAGTGACCGCAGGCCATGAAGACGTTCTCGGTCCCCGGCACCGGGCCCAGGAAAGCTCCCCCCTTCTTGTTGGCGTAGGGACGAAGTCCCGCCCAGGCCGAGGTGAAACTGGCCTCCGCCAGGTGAGGTACGATGTTGATTCCGGATGCAAGAAGATCCTGCATGGCTCCGGCAGTACTTTGTGTATTAAAACCGGCGTCCTCCGTCGTTGAACCAAGGATGGCTTCATCATTCCGGGGTAAAACAAAGCGTTCACCGTGACGTACGGGCGGTTTCCCCTCCAGTTCGGGGGCTTGCACGGACAGCATTTCACCTTTCCGGGGCTCGATGGGAACTTCCACTCCAATCTGTTGTCCCAGTTCACGGCTCCAGGCACCGGCCGCAAGCAGAAGAGCGTCGCCCCGATACTCGTCGTCGGGGGTAAGGACGGTCGGGACGTCCTCGTTAACTTCGAGGGTACGGACTGGAGTCTGCTCGAGAAGTTCGACCCCCTCTTTCAGCAGTGCCTCGCGCAGGACGGTGAGCAAGCGATCCGGGTCAACCTGGGCCTCCTCCTCGAAGAACAATCCCCCCTGGACCTCCGGGGAGAGATAATTCAATTCGCCACGAATAGCTTCCGCTTCGAACCACTCCGACTGGCGGTTAAATTTCTTCATTTCCCGATGAATTGTGCGTTGCTCCTCGTATTCGTCCTCGTTAAACGCAAGGTACCACATTCCGGCGACCTCGTACCCCACGTCCTCGGAAGTGTATTCCGAAAGAACGTCGAGAAAGGTCGGGTAAAAATCGTAACCCTTCCGGCTGAGAAGCGGCTGCGTATTCTGTTCCTCGTCGGGCTCGTCGGGATCAAGGAAAAACGGGGGGGAGAGAATCCCGGCCGCGGCCGTTGAGGCCCCCCCACCCACACTGTTTTTTTCGATCAGTGTGACTGACCAATCCTTCCGGGCCAGAAAAAGGGCAGTCGACGCGCCGACAATGCCCCCTCCTACAATTACGATACTCCGAGACATTTTTCGCTCCACCTCAAACATTACCTAAAATCGAACATCGCACATCGAAACCCCGGACAGACCGG
>JBDGPI010000042.1:0-7643 GCA_042219765.1 Salsurabacterium abyssinicum (SeqCode) | reverse complement strand
CGTCCGTAAACCATGAATTCATCCTGGAACCGACCGTCGTCGCCCTCCGGCCGGTTGTAATCACTGATGGAGGAACCGCGTGACTCAATTGCCTTCTGAAGCACCGTCGGAGTAGCCCGGACAATTGACTTTAGCTCCTGTCCGGTAACATCGGTCACACTTTTGGACGGATCCACTCCGGCCTCAAAACAGATTTCGTTGGCGTAAATATTGCCGATTCCGGCAATAATTTCCTGGTTCATAAGCAGACTCTTCACGGCGGCGGTCCGATTCGAAAACGACTCCTCCAGATAGCCAGAGGAGAAGTCACCGTTCAGCGGTTCAACCCCCAGTTTACTAATTTTGTCGACGGCGTCCGGGTTCTCTTCCTCGTAGTAATGAACCCGTGAGAACCGCCGGACCGTCGTAAAATACACCGTCCGTTCGCCCAGGTTGAAGTCGACTCTCCGTTCGGGCGGATTCGAGGGTTCACTGAGAGTCAGGGTGCCGGTCATACGCAGACTGAAAAGCAAGAAAGCACCGTGACCTCGGGCCAGAAGGTACTTCCCGCGCCGCTGAAACGACTCAATGGAACAACCGGTAACATCGGCCTCAAAGGATCCCGTGCCGGCAACGAGTTTATCGTCGTGCACGGTGACGGAGCGTATTCGGGTTCCCTCAAGGGGTTCCAGGTCCCTTTTGATGGTTTCAACTTCGGGCAACTTGGGCATGCTAAGTCCCTCCGTACTGAATTTAGACAGTAGCTACCGGGTCGGGGCAAGAGCACCGGGGGTGCGGGCAACATTAATTGACCTTAAATTATAATCCATCTTGACCGTGAGGTATATTAGTAAGCTCACAAACGTTAAGGAAAAGTCCACGGAATACTTCCGGAGTATCGACCTGAAGTTCGATTCCGCTCAGAGGATAAAATTTTAACAAGGGTTCCAAGGGAGAAATCAACGTCGAACGGGTAACGAGAAAGGATCCCCGGTCAGGATAGGTGGGCACTGAACAGGACTGAAACCGGGTGCCAGGAGGCTCTCAGCAAGTCAGCTAATTCAAACGGAAAACGCGCGTGGGACTCTCAGCTGGTCCCGAGGGCCGTATAACAGATCGTCTGGTCCCGGCCTTCGCGTTTGGACACAAGCAGGGCACGGTCGGCACGATTGAGCAGTTCCTCGTCGTCCAGTTCAAGCTCCGGGTTCCACTCGGCCAGACCACAACTGACCGTTAAATTAATATCAGTATCCTCCCATGGAATCGTGCTTTCGTGGCAGCGCTCACGGATTCTCTCGGAGAGGGAATAGGCGTCGTGCTCGAGGGTTTCCGGTAAAACGAACATGAATTCCTCCCCACCGTACCGGCCAACACTGTCGGAATGACGAATTTCATCCCTGAACCACTCCGCCAGTTTCTTCAGCGCTTCATCACCGGCCGGGTGGCCGTACTGGTCGTTGATCTGTTTGAAATGATCAACGTCCAGCATCATTAAGGTAAGCGGCCGGTTGTAACGCTTGGACCGCTCGAGTTCCCCTTTGAGTATTTTCATGATCTTGCCCTGGTTCGGTAAGTTGGTCAGTTCATCCGTCGCGGCCTCAATACGAAGCCGGCGGGTTAGCTGTTCGAGTTCCTGGATCCGCCTGGCCTGACGAATGGCAATTCCACTCTGCTTGGCGACGGCACGGAGGATCTCCTCCTGGCTGTCCTCGAGATCGACGGAATCCTGGAAGTAAAGGTTGACGACGCCGATACACTCGGATTGAACGATTAACGGGATGGAAACGATGGTCTCGAAGTTGGAGGGTAAGGGTTCATTTTCCGCCTCGATGCCGGAATTGGATTGGTCGTTGGAGAATTCGAACATCTCACGGTCGGAAAACGCTCGACCCGTAATACCTTCACCAGTAGGGACTACGTCCCGTTCCCCGAGTGCGTTGTCCAGCCGATCCGTTGAATCATAGTGGGCGGTAAAGGAGAGTTCCCGGTTGTTGTCGGTGGGAATGGCGATACTGCCCGCGTCGGAATGAACGGCTTCGGTCGCCTTGCGAATAATTGTCTCCAGGCGGGAATGAGGATGCTCGTAATCCAGAATAGCCTCACTGATCTTCGTCAATAACTCCAGTACTGAGTCGTAATCGGTATCTTCCTGCACTTTGTATCCTCCGGTTAGTATCGAACCCCTATCCGGATCCCAGTGTCTTGATGAGTGAGGTGACGAACTGTAAGGGATAAAGATGCTGCAAATTTAACAATTGGTGCATATTACGAAACGTATGGTGATTCCGAAAGTCATCAATGATTAACTCATTAGAGTTTAGTATAAATGAACGGTTCTTAATAGTCCCTACATTTAGTACGCGCTCCTCCTGAGTTTTTGTTAAGTCCTTTCGATTGCTGTGCCGAAACTTTAGGTAGACTGACAAAAAGGACTCAAGGAGGAGTAATAAAATGTCGATTGACGAATTATTACCTCGTCACCTACAACCGGATCAGAGCAACAACGGAAAACCGCCCGCCTTCCCTTTCATCACCGATGGTGACGAGTGGAAAACCATCTCCTCCTCCGATCGACCTGACTGGGCATCCGGTTTTTGGACGGGAACTCACTGGATAGCCAGTGACTCCGGGCTAATTGACGAAGAAAAGGCCCTGGAACTAACACGGGAAATAGATCTTGAATTTGAGCGTAATTACAACACCGGATTTCGCTTCCAGTACTCATGGGTTCCGGCCTTCGAAACGACCGGAAAGTCGCGTTACAAGCTAAAGGCCCTCCAGGGCGCGGAGCGATTAAGTCGCTGCTATTTTCCTGATTTATCCATCGTGGGTAACATGACGGACGATCAAACAATTGTTGCGGCCAACAACGCTCTCATGAACCTTCCGCTGCTTCTCTGGGCGGATAACCAGACCCCCGACTCCACCGAGTACCGGCGGTACCTCGACGAGTTCCTGACAAAGGCCACGGAGCTCTTCGTGAAACCATCCGGGGCGGTTCGCCATCGCATACACTACGACCGGGAAACTCAGTCTATTCAAGCGGTGGACACCGACCATGGTCTTGCCGGAGGCTGTTGGTCAAGGGGACTCGCCTGGACGGTCTACGGACTCGTCCTTGGTGGTATATACCTCGACGACGATCATTACCTCACGACCGCCAAAGTCGCCATGGACTACCATATTGAAAACAGCTACAACCTGATCCCGGCCTTCGATTACTCCATATCCACCCTTAAAAAGCCCGAGTTAACCGATACCTCGGCCGCGGCCATTCTTGCCTGCGCTATGCTCACGCTCGGAAAATACGAAAAGAACGAACAGGCGGAGGAACTCGGACAGCAAATCACTAAAACGCTCTTCGAAAAATACAGGCGTGGTCCCGATCGGGACGGATTAATTGACGGCGGCTGTTTTCATTACCCCGAGGAGGAAGGGATCAACGAAGCTACTGTCTGGGGCGACTTCTACGCCCTGGAGGCCCGTTACCTAATGGAAAACGGCGAACTGCCATCCTACCTGAGCTGGATCAAAAGAAGCCCGGCGGTCCGGGCGAAAGCGTCTTAGCAAGTTGAAAGTTAGAAAGTTAAAAGTTGAAAGTTTGAAAGTTGAAGGTTGAAAGTTAGAAAGTTGAAGGTTGAAAGTTTATAGCTTCAACTTTTTGGCGTTTCCATTTCCACTCTTCACTTTTCACTCTTCACTTTTCACTCTTCACTTTTCACTCTTCACCGTTCACTTTTTTTATCGACCTTGGAGATTCAATTGTTGTTTGACGTTTGACTTTCGACTTTTGACTTTCGACTGTAATTTTGACTCTTGACTCTAAGACTCTACCGTTACGAGGTTCCGTCCTGTCATCTCCTCCGGAATGGGAAGATTCAGCAGATTAAGCAGCGTCGGAGCGACGTCCGCTAACGTGCCATCGTCAAGATCCAGGTCCCGGGAGCCCACGTAAATCAGCGGGCAGTCGTTAAGGGTATGTGCCGTGTGGGAGGATCCGGTTTCGGGATCCACCATCTGCTCGGCGTTGCCGTGATCCGACGTTACGAGCACCTCTCCTCCGAGCTCCCCGACTTCATCAAGCAGGTTACCAAGGCATTCATCCAGGGCTTCAATTGCCTCTACGGCGGCATCGAAATCCCCGGTGTGGCCGACCATATCGGGATTGGCGTAGTTTACAACCAGGAAGTCATCGGTTTCCGTCCGGAGTCGTTCAATCAGGGCATCGGTTACCTCCAGGGCACTCATTTCCGGCTGTTTGTCGTAGGTGCTCACTTTTGGTGACGGGATGAGTTTGCGTTCCTCCCCGGGGAATGGGTCCTCCACACCACCGTTGAAGAAGAACGTAACGTGAGCGTATTTTTCCGTCTCGGCGATATGAAACTGTCGAAGTCCCTCTCGGGCCAGGTAATCCGTCAGGACGTTCTCCAGATCCTCCGGGGGAAACGCCACCGGAAGGTCGTAATCCTCGTCGTACTGGGTCAGGCAGGTGAAGTTGTCGACGGTGAAATCCGTCTGGAAACCATCGAAGGATTCATCCGTTAACGCCTCGGTTAACTGGCGGGCCCGGTCGGGCCGGAAGTTAAAAAAGACGACTCCGTCCCCGGGATCGATAGTGGAGCGCGGGTTGCCCTCCCCGTCGTGAAAGACGGTCGGCGTGACAAATTCGTCGTTTTCGTCCCGCTCCTCGTAGGCGGTCCGAAGGGCCTCTAAGGGATCTTCTTCGTAGACGTCCGCCTGTCCCTGTACGATGGCGTTGTAAGCCTTCTCCGTGCGGTCCCAGCGCTCGTCCCGGTCCATGCCGTAGTACCGCCCGCCCATGGTCGCCAGTTGCCCGATTCCCATGGAATCAAAATACTCGAGTAAGTTCTCAAGGTAGGTTTCCGCCGAGCGGGGTGGCACGTCACGGCCATCCAGCTGGGCGTGAACGGCAACGTCGTCCTGACCGAGGCGGCGAGATAGCTCCAGAAGGGCCGAGATGTGGCTTTCGTGACTGTGAACGCCTCCGTCGGAGACAAGTCCGATCAGGTGAAGGGTTCCGTCCGTCTCCCGCGAGGTCCGAATACAATCACGGAGGACTTCGTTCTCGAAGAAATCCCCGGTCTCAATTGAGCGGTTGATACGGACCAGTGGTTGATAGACGGTTCGGCCGGCGCCCAGGTTCATGTGACCGACCTCGGAATTACCAATCTGTCCCTCGGGTAGCCCCACGGCCTCACCGGACGCCGTCAGTCGGGAGCAGGGATGCTCGTGGAAAAGCCGATCAAAAACGGGGCTGTCGGCGGCGGCAATAGCATTGCCGTCCTCGATCTTAGTTAAACCAAAACCGTCCAGGATAACCAACACCAGGGGCCGGCTCATTGCTTAATGTTCCCGGGTTTCGAAGCCGGCGAACCGGAACATCTTACGTATTTCGTGTTTCTGAAGCTCCTCGTTTCCCTCACGGATAACGTCGGATAGCACGTCCCTGGCTGAGGTATCGGACTCGGGCCAGTTTCGTTTGATTATTTTTTCGTTGTCGGACTGGGTCGCCAGCTGACGGGTAACGCTGGCAACCAGGTAACCCAGACCGAGTACGTTTTTGTCGGCGTTGGGCAGTATCCGGTTCGGCAGGCAAAGCACGCCGATAGCCCCGACCAGAAACGGGCGGAACTCCTTAGGCAGCTGTGGATCGTCCAGAAGCTGCGAGAGAAACCGGTAGAACATCGGTATACGCCGGGCGATGGAGGAATACTCCTCCCCCAGGGTCAAGTATTTATCACGGAGGGCTTCTTCGACCAACTGGCGGTTATCGGGATCAAATTCGTCGGTCATGATGGGTCACTCTGGGTGGAGTAATCCGGAAGATATTCTAACTCGTCCGCAATGTGTGTCCTGTAAAGCTGAATGGTACTCAAATCACTCTGCAGACTGAAAAAATCTATGACTGGATCCGAGGACGAAATGCCCTCAAGGAACGGACTAGTATCGTACATAACTTCCGGGTTCTTGGACAGATATGCGTACAGTTCCCGAATTACCCGCCGGGCTTCCCGGTAAATCGGTTGCTGACTCAGGTCCCGGTACACTTCCTCGAACATGTACGTCCGCAGCTGGTCGTTAGCGTCCCGAACGGTCTCGGAGAGCCGAACCTCCCCATCACCGGATGTCTCCACCATATCCCGGACGGTTCGGTCAATTCGATCCCCACCGTGTTCGCCAAGGATTTCGACGGGCTGCTGGGGAAGATCATCCGGTTGAAGGACATCAGCCTGGATCGCATCGTCGATATCGTGATTGACGTAGGCCACACTGTCACAGATCCGAACCAGCTTTCCCTCGAGGGTCATTGGCGAGGTACCGGTCTGGGACTCAAACATACTTTTTTTGGATTTGGAGTGTTTGACGATTCCATCCCGCACTTCCCGGGTTAAGTTCAACCTCTTACCTTGCCGGGCCAGGCGGTCCACGACCCTGAGTGACTGATTGCTGTGGTGAAATCCCTCGGACGCTATCTCATCTAGCATTGTTTCCCCTGTGTGTGCAAAGGGGGTGTGTCCTATGTCGTGGCCCAGGGCTATGGCTTCCGTAAGATCCTCGTTGAGCGAAAGCGCCCGTGCCGCGGATCGTGCTATCTGCATGACTTCGAGTGTGTGCGTCAACCGGGTCCGGGTGTCGTCATTGACCGGCTCAATAAACACCTGCGTCTTGAATTTTAATCGCCTGAAGGGCCGGGAGTGCAGAATACGGTCCCGGTCAAGCTGGTAGCAGGTCCTGAGTGTATCGGCGGATTCCTCTTCAATCCGGCCCTCGGTTTCGGACGGTTTCCGGGCGTGCTGACTCAGGGTTGATTCCTGCTGGGACTCTATCCGGCGACGCACGGACCCCTCGTGCTCCGAGGACTGGTCAGCGGTCATTGGTTGGCAGGGTGAAACAGGATAACCACGACAATCGGTATACCTTTCTTGCGTAGGAACGTGATCCGTTCACGTCAAACCGGCGGTGTCGAATTAATCGGACGGCGACTGGACCGAATCGGGCCCGAACGAATCAGGAATCATCTCCGCCAGGGATCGGACGGTTAGATTCTTTTGGGTGGGACCGTAGATGACCCTCATCTCGGAATTAAACTCGTGCATAACCTGACGGCATGCTCCGCAGGGTGAGGCCGGTTGATCATCCTCGGCGGCGACCGCAAGACTCGCAAGGTTCTGTTTGCCCTCGGAAATGGCCTTGAAGACAGCCGTGCGCTCGGCACACATGGACAAACCGTAGGAAGCATTCTCGACGTTGACCCCGGTAAAGACCTCCCCCTCGGCGCTCCTCACGGCAGCTCCAACCGCAAAATTGCTGTAGGGAGAATAACTTTCGTCCAGGACGTCTTTTGCCCGGGTGTAGAGATCGATGTCCGGTTGTTTAATTGACGGAGCCATTACCCTCGTCCTCCGGCGGAGAACCAACGGATTCCTTCAAGCTCGATCGTACTTCCTCCTCCGCAAACGCCGCCTCGGCAGCATTCATCAGCAGAGTCCGTACTTCGTCCGACGTAAAATCAAAGGACTCTACAAGTCTCAGGTATTCCCTGTTTAAGGTTGTCCGGCTTATCCTCGGGTCATCCGTGTTTATCGTAACGGTCAAACCCCGGTCGAACAAACGACGAACGGGATGATCGGCAACTGAGGGAA
>JBDGPI010000041.1:68227-72989 GCA_042219765.1 Salsurabacterium abyssinicum (SeqCode) | reverse complement strand
TGCGGCCATCGGAGCGATTGGAGGGTTACTATTTACCGTAATTGTAAGTGGGCAGTACAGCGGTCGCCTCTTTGAACAGTTCCGAACCGTCGTGAAAAATTACTACCAGGCGAAACTTCAATCGCCCGCTACCCGGGGCATCACGGACGACTCGGAGACCCCCGTTAAGTCGGCTCTGACATAAAAAACTCGAGGGTCTATCCCCCAATTCCAATAGTGTCTGGACGGTCCGGTGAGTTGTATCAATTCCGGGAGCCACAGGTCCTCGTTGAGTAATTCCCCGGAAATCCCACTGGAACTATCAAATGTTACCCGTGGTGTTCTCCTGGTACTGTACCGACTATTTCGTCGATTAGGCCTGAGGGTTCAGTCCTTCAGCCATTTGTCAGGACCCTATGGGCGTTACCGACAATACACTCCAAAAAAAACTTCCCCTCTCCAAATGGATTCTCCTACGGTAACCTTACCCAAAACAGAAACGGAACCTTTATTCGGACGGTGAAATGTTATGACGGTACAGAACAGGCCACGTTTGACATCGCTTTCCAGCTGTGCTGGATGAGCAAGCAAACTGGCCAGTGAGGACCTCGTGGAGGTCCTGAATCAGCTTCCGGAACAAATCTCGGAGAACCTGGTGGTCGGGGGTGGGCCTGACGATTCCGGCGTTTTCGAGATCAGTGAGGATCGTTACATGGTCCAATCGGTGGATTTCTTTACACCGATTGTCGACGAACCCCGATCGTACGGAGAAATTGCCGCCGCAAATTCGGTCAGTGACGTCTACGCTATGGGAGGGCGTCCCGCAACGGCGCTAAATATCGTGGGCGTCCCGATGGAGGACGTCGGTGAGGATCGGCTCGTCGAGATACTTTCCGGTGAATCCGACAAAGTCAATGAAGCTGACGCCGTTATTGTCGGTGGACATACCGTCAAGAATCCCGAACCCGTGGTCGGACTGGCGGTGACTGGTTTCGTGGAACCGGAGAACCTGGTTCGAAATACGACCGCGAACCCTGGTGACATCCTCTTCTTGTCGAAACCACTCGGGACCGGAATTGTTACGACCGCGCACCAACGGGATGGAGCACAGGGACGTGAACTCCAGGATACGATTCACTGGATGAGCCGTTTGAATAGTGTTGGAGCCGACCTGGCCGAGAGAAAGCTGGTAACCACGATGACGGATATAACGGGTTACGGCCTCGCCGGACACGCCCAGGAGATGCTCGGTCCGGACGTCGGGATGAAGCTTCACCTTCAAAACATTCCACGGCTGCCGGACCTGGCTGAACTCATCGAGGCCGGTTACGTTCCCGGTGGAACGAAGAACAACTGGGAGGCTTTCAAAGACCGGGTTGACCTGACGACTCAGGCAGGTGTTTTACCCTGGTTGGTCGCCGACGCCCAGACCTCAGGTGGTCTTTTGGTGGCTGTGGATCCCGAGGACGCCGACGAGGTGCAGGAGCTGCTCCAGGACAAGGACCTTTACTCGAAGGCCATTGGGGAAGTCACGGATTCCACGACTATCGAAGTGACCGGCTGATAGCTCCGGTTGGACGGTAGGGACACTCGAGTCTGACTCCGGCTTCGGTTTGCGGATTCGACTCTTGAATTCCAGGACCCAATCATTCACGGTAACTGAAGGAATAAGCGATAAATATTTTCAAAGAGTAAGTCACCTGTTCGATCCATTTTGAGGCCGTTCATTGCCTCCTTAGTGTCTCCGTGACCTGCCAGTCGAAGCCTGTCTTGACCGGTGAAACGGAATCCAACAGGCAAGTGTATATTGTAAACTATAAGACTTCCCGGTGGAGGCTTCCGGGAGGCGAACACTGTCATTGATCTATCCCGAAGAAAGGTGCCGGGACTTCCGCGGTATTATGAAAAATAGTGTGGCGACTTAAACACATTGGATCCGGACGTGTTTCGTTATGAATCAGGATGAACTCCGGAAAATTCCCGGGGTCGACGAATTATTGGGCTCCGTGGACTTTCCCGACGATTTGCCCCAACCACTGTGCAAGCGAATAGTTCGCAATACCCTTGAGGCCGTAAGGGAATCGGTGAAAAACGGTTCCTCCTGTCCCGCTGAGGATGAACTCAAGGAAGAGATTCGACAGAAAACAGACGAGCTTATGACCAATCGAATTCAGCCGGTTATTAACGCTACCGGAGTCGTACTACACACCAATCTTGGTCGAGCAATTTACTCCGAGGACGCCGTCGAAGCCATCCGTTCCGTGTTGGAAGGGTACTCGAGCCTTGAAATTGACGTCTCCTCCGGGAACCGGGGCGGCCGTGGACGATTCGCCGAGATTTTGCTGGCGCAATTGACCGGGGCCCAGGAAGCGGGCGTGGTTAATAATTGCAGTGGAGCCCTCGTGCTGGTCCTGAAGACACTTGCGGAAGGTCGGGACGTGATTATTTCACGCGGGGAACTGGTCCAGATTGGTGGGGGCTTTCGCATACCGGAGGTACTCGAGGAGAGCGGGGCCAACCTGAAGGAAGTTGGTACCACCAACCGGACGTCAGTGGAGGATTACGAAAATGCCATTGACGAGGAAACGGCTCTCATACTGCGGGTACACCGCAGTAATTTTGACATCGTCGGATTTTCGGATTCCCCCTCGAACGAGGCTCTGGCTGAATTGAGCCACAGGTATGATTTACCCTTCGTCTCGGACCTGGGGAGTGGAGCACTCTGGGAAACCTCCAATGCTGGGATGGTTCATGAACACCGGCCAGGTGAGGTTCTGGATGCCGGGGCTGACCTTGTTACATTCAGTGGCGATAAACTGTTGGGTGGGCCTCAGGCTGGCCTATTCGTGGGAGACAAATCGATTGTGAAACGAATGAAGAACCATCCCTTTTTCCGCGCCTTGCGGTGCGATAAAACAATCCTCACCGCTCTTGAAAGTACCCTCGAAACGTACGCCAACTCGGAGGAGTCCTCACTGCCGGTTATCGAGCGGTTCCTGGAAGACAAGCAAACCTTACGGAATCGAGCCGAGGCCGTTTGCGAAAGTCTTGGAGCGCCTGACTGGTGTGGCGTTGAAGAAATGGACGGAGCCGTCGGCGGAGGAGCTCTCCCCCGGGAAACGATCCCAAGCTATGGCTTGAGTATAAGCTCCGATGATCCCGATAGCACCCTGAGGAGCCTGCGCAATATGCCCACACCAATTATAGGACGAGTGCGTGACGATCGGGTTTTACTGAACTTTCGAACGATTTTACCCGAGCAGACCGACTACCTCACCGAATGCCTGGCTGAATTAGGGTAAGGCCGGTCCAATGCAATATCGTCTCCTGGCGACTGCCGGTCACGTCGACCACGGTAAAACTGAACTACTGAAGGCTCTGACGGGTCAGCAAACGGACCGCCTCGACGAAGAACAGGAACGGGGTCTGACGATTGATCTTGGTTTTGCGGATATGCGAAAAGAGGATCTGCACCTCGGATTCGTGGACGTCCCCGGGCACCATAATTTCATCAAAAACATGGTGTCCGGAATTGGGTCCGTCCAGGGAGTCGTTTTTGTCGTTTCCGCGGCCGATGGCTGGGAGGAACAGAGTCAGGAACACTTTGAGATAATACAACTTATCGAACCGAATTACTGTTGTTTTGACCTGACGAAAATTGACCTCGTCGACGAGGAAATGCAGCTTCTCGCCCGGGCGGAAATTGAGGACGCCATCGAGGGAACCGATTACGACGGAGCGGACATTGTTCCGGTGAGTTCAACGGAACCGACCGGTATTGAATCGCTTCGGGACAAACTCTTTTCCGACCTGGTCAATCAGCCCGACCCGGAGGATTACGGAAAACCGTATTGCCCGGTGGATCGAGTCTTTACCGTCAAGGGACAGGGGACAGTTATTACGGGAAGTCTTTCCGGGGGCTCAGTTGAGGTTGAATCACAGTTGGTTCGTCTCCCCGACGGTGAAACTGGGCGTGTTCGTTCCATTCAACAGTACCACGAGTCAACCGAGCGAGCACAACCTGGAAGCCGGGTTGCGCTGAACGTGCCGGATTGGGATCACACTACGGTTGAACGTGGTAGCGTTGCGACCGTTTCTGAGGCCGGAACAGTCACGTCTACCGTGGACGGTCAGCTGAAAACGCCGGACTCCCTGTCAGTTTCCCTGCAACACGATCAGCAGGTGCTGGCATACCTGGGAACGGACCGTGAAACCGTCCAACTTTTACTGGAAGGTGAAACCGAACTCGGGTCCGACGATGACTCCCTGGCAAGGTTACACTGGCCGGAGGGTGAGGTCTTCACCCGACCGGGCGACCGGATTATTTTGCGGGATTTCAGTGATCGTCACTTACTGGGTTGTCTTACCGTTCTTTATACCGGTGGCGAAGATTCCCTTCACGATGACGCATACCAGTCATGGTTGTATTCACGGTCTCCGGTAACCCCCGAAACGTTGCTTGACTCCGAGCTGGACCGATCAGGCATTGTTCGTATCGACCGGCTGGCCGAGGGGACACGATACTCCAATCAAGTATTTCGTGAGGTCGTTGAATCCCGGACCGTCCTGCGGACGCTCGAGGGAGGGTGGGTGACCAGTGAGGAGTGGCTGGAGAGTGAAATTAATTGGCTTGAAAAAACAGTTCGGAGTTACCACGAGAACCATCCACTCAGGCCGGGACTTCCACTGAATGAATTAAGCGATCGCTACCGTTCAACCGAGATTCGGGATGCTATTTTTGATTGCCTTAACTCCGGATCATTGATCAGTGATGGGGAACATA
>JBDGPI010000041.1:66425-68217 GCA_042219765.1 Salsurabacterium abyssinicum (SeqCode) | reverse complement strand
AGGCTGGCGTCGTTCTCCCCGGAACTCGACGAGGATCAGTCCGCGAGAGCGTCAGAACTACTTGAGACCCTGGCTCAATCCGGGCTGGAAACTCCCGATCGGGAGGAACTGGAAAAAACATTTTCAACGGAGATCCTGGAGTACCTAATTCGTCAGGATGAAATCGTTCAACTTTCCGAGGATCGGCTTATTTCCACGGAAACATACCAAAATGCTGTCCAGACAGTTCGCAGTTACCTGAAGGAACACCAGCCGGCCCCTCTGAAAGACTTACGCGACGCGCTGGACTCCAGCCGGAAGTACGTTATTCCCCTCATGGAATACCTGGACCAAGAGGGGATTACGATCCGTGACGGGGACGTACGACACCTTCGCAATGAGCCGGCGGCATCCGACGGGGAGGAACAGTAACGCCATGGGCGATGCGTGGATGGAGGATAATTTTGAGGATATTTTTTCTCGAATTGGAATGCGACCTTTTGAGGTTTTCTACCACGTGGTGGAACTTGGTGGGTTTTCCGAGGCTGCCTCTAAAATGAATCTGAGTCAACCAACCGTCAGCCAGCACGTTAAGAACCTGGAGGAAACCCTTGGCGAGACATTGATACTACGGGATGGGACTGATCTCTCACTGACACCCGTGGGTGAAATTTGTTACCGGAAGATGACCGAACTCCAGGCCATTAAGAACGATCTGGAGGAGGAACTGCAATCTCACAGGGAAGCCAGCCAGGGGGACCTGACCATAGGAGCCTCCACCATACCAGGTGAATTTCTGCTTCCCCGTGTGCTGCCTGATTTTCGGGACCAGCACCGAAAGGGAACAATACAAATAGATATTGACGAAAGTTCCTCAATTCTTGAACGGCTTGAGGACGGTGACCTTCGCTGGGGTGTAACGGGACGAGAACCGACGTCATCGGCCCTTAATTCCAGTGCCATTATTGTCGACAAGATGAGGCTGGTCGAGTCGTCCACGCCGGAGACGGGAAAGGAAACAATTACCCTCGAGGAACTGACCAGGCAGCCTTACGTGGGACGGGGCGCCCGGTCGGGAACACGAATCGCCGTGGAAACGTTTCTGAGCAATCAGGGAATGGATCCGGAGGACGACCTGAACACTGTCGCAAGGCTCGGAACCGTTCAATCCGTCCGGGAGGCTGTGATAAATGGGCTCGGTATCGCGTTTTTGCCCGAATCAGTGGTACAGCGTGACCTCCGTAGCGGTCGACTCAAAATCATTGAAACAGAATTCGAGCCGATTGAGCGAACTTTTTATGGGGTGGAAAATCGGTTCCTCGGGGTTCCACCGTCGATCGATGCTTTTCGGACGTTCCTGAGGGAATTCAGCGATCTGAAGGTGGCGGAGTAATGGCAGGAAAATTTCCCGTGGAAAACGTTGAAAACTGGTTTGACGAAAACCGTCGGGACCTTCCCTGGCGCAAGACCGACGACCCGTACAAAATCTGGGTCGCTGAAGTTATGTTACAGCAGACTCAGGTCAAGACTGTCCTGAAGTATTACGACGACTTCCTGGATCAGTTTCCGAGCGTCGAGGACCTGGCGGCGGCCAGCCAGGACGAGGTACTCAAAGCCTGGGAGGGAATGGGGTTTTACGCCCGGGCCCGCCGTTTACACAGTGCCGCTCAAAACGTAATCGACGAGTACGACGGCACCCTTCCACGGAGCGAGGAACACCTTCGGTCTCTTCCGGGAATTGGTGAGTACACCGCCGCGGCGATCGGTGCCTTTGCCTTTGGTCAGAACAGCCCTGTTCTTGATTCAAACGTGG
>JBDGPI010000041.1:65069-66415 GCA_042219765.1 Salsurabacterium abyssinicum (SeqCode) | reverse complement strand
GAATTGAGAATCCTATTGATCGTAGCGATACCCAGTCACGGTTAAAAACACTGCTTGAGGATGCGCTTTCGGAGACCGCTACTCCGGGCAAACTATCCGAGGCATTGATGGAGCTTGGCGCGTTAGTTTGCACTCCCAGTGATCCGGAGTGCGGGGCGTGTCCCCTTGCCGAGAACTGCAGTGCCTATGAGTTAGGAGTGCAGCAGCGAATTCCCGTTACGGGTGAGTCCTCCGAGAAACCCCACCACGAAATTGCCGTGGGAGTCGTCCGTGACGAGGGTGATATTCTCATCTCCCGGCGTCCGGAGGACGCCATGCTGGGGGGGCTATGGGAATTTCCGGGTGGAAAGCAGGAGGACGGGGAGTCCATTCAAGAGGCCCTCAGGCGCGAATTAAAGGAGGAACTCGGAGTAACCGTTCAAGTAGAAGAAAAAATAGATACCGTACCGCACCAGTACAGTCACCTTTCGATTAACCTGCACGCCTACTGGTGCACCATTGAATCAGGATCGCCCTCCTCCCGGGAAGGTCAGAAGTGGCGATGGGTACCTCCCGGTAACCTGGATGAGTACGCATTTCCGAAAGCGAACAAGACAATTCTTGAACAGGTACTGGAATCGGATCACACAACACTTAATACAACCGGGAATGAGATCACATGACCACCGAAAATGGACTGCAGCGGTTCGAAGTTGGACCCCTGCCAACGAACTGTTACGTTCTGGACGGACGCTACCTCATCGATCCTGGCGGTCTCAATCAGCCGCTCCGGGAGTGTCTCGAGGAGAACTCTAGTCAAATTGAAGCCGTCCTGCTAACCCATACTCACTGGGATCACATTGATGCAGTTGAAACTGTACGTGATATTGTGGGTGGGTGCCCGGTCCTCTGCCATTCGGCGGAATTTGACATGCTGGAGGATCCGGCCAAGAACTTCTCGCAGATGCAGGGGAGCAACATTTCCATTGAGGCCGATGAAGCCGTTGAATCCGTGCAGCTGCCGGCCGGTAGCCAGCAGCTGGAAGTGCTTCATACTCCGGGGCATTCCCCCGGAAGTGTTAGCCTCTACTGGGAGGAACGCCAACTCGTTCTCTCCGGGGACGCCCTATTTAAGTCAGGCGTCGGTCGAACGGATTTGCCGGGTAGTGACCAGTCGGAGCTTCGGACGTCACTGGCGGAGGTTCTGCTTGAACTACCGGACGAGACGGCCGTCTATCCCGGACACGGACCTGCTACAACCATCGGCGAGGAAAAGCGGTCAAACCCATTTCTGTAAGCGTTAAGAACAGAGCGATCTTGAATCGAGACCTGTTCTTTGCGATTTTAAGTATCGCGTTAAAGTGATT
>JBDGPI010000041.1:57221-65059 GCA_042219765.1 Salsurabacterium abyssinicum (SeqCode) | reverse complement strand
TTCTCTTACGGTCCATTCATTTTAAGCGATGCGTATTCTTGGTCCGGCTATTGTACCTGGACCAGTTATCCGGAGGCCACTTCATTGACTGAAACGTCCGAGGACTCTACTACGAATACCCCTTCCGATCCGCAGAATGCCACGAATCAGGATGAGACTGAATCCGAGGACCTTTCCGAAGAAAATTACGTTCAGATACTTGATCCGGAGGGTGAGCCGGACTCGGACCCCCTTCTACCGGCCCTCTGGGGTCGCTTCTGGGGAACGAATCAGGGGGATGCGGTAGCCTTTTACTGGGAGTTTACCCCCGAGCTGGATTCCGAGTCGGACTCCTCCTTTGAGGAGGAGCCGTCGGAGACCGACGACGGTGACGAAACTGATACCAATTTTTTCGCCGACCATTATTATGCCGTTTTCGGTGAACCCGAAAGCCTCGAAAAATTTGATCCAGGATTGCGTCGAGAGGAGTTCAAAAAACGCCTTCTGAATCATACCTTCGATGACTCACCGGTGCCGAAGGTTACCCTCGAGGACATCCGTAGTTCCATTGAGGAGTACCTGGACGAACCCAAAGTCATCTGGCTGCGGGATTTTATAGAATCCAATGATCAGTCGGAAATTAATGGCTGGTTCTCACGACTCCTTGACGAGGTAAATAACAGTCAATCCCATCGGTATCAGCTCCGGGCACAGCTACTGGACCCATCAGGGGATCCTATTGAAGTTGTTGAGGATAAGGCATCGGATATCGACTCGTCCGGAGAGTCGGATGATCGGGGGGACGAGACGGAGACGGATGCTAAATCAATTGAAATTTCGTTGATGACCGACCCGACCAATGGTGTGGAACCGACCAAACTTGAGCCCGGTGAGGAAGTATTCTTTCGAATTGTCGGCTCGCTTGATTTTCTGCCGGAGGACCTCATTGACCGAGACCGGAAGGAACCCGCCTCCATTCCGATGGTGGGAGAGGTCCTCAACCTTGAAAGGAATCCCGAAATTCCGGGGGATAAAGACGCCGACCCCGAAAACTACCGGTTGATCGAAGTTGAGATTGAACCCGAGATTTTAGGCAAGGGGCTCTCCTTCAAGGACGACCGAATTAAAGTACCCATCAGCGAGGACGACACCGATGATAATTCCACCCGGGACATAATGATTCTCGGAATCTTCGTCGGCTTACTTTTACTCGTAGGACTCCTATTACTATATCTCTGAGAGGATGATGAGTGTGAACTACGATACGGAATTCAATACCGGACCGGCCTCGGATCGGGACGTTGATCTTGTGATCTTCCTGGTTGGACAGGACGAGGACAGCCCGGATTTAAGTGACGTACCCGACCTGCCGGAGGAACCGCTGAAGGACTTCGACGCAAATAAAAATGACGTACAGGTGTTCTACGATGGTGATTTCGTGGCCGATCGGTTGGCGTTGCTCGGTATCGGTGATGAATCGGACCTGGATGAGTCCGACCTGACCGAACTGGCCGGAAAAGCTCAGTCCGTGGCCTCCGATCGGACAGTCGAAGAAGCCGAACTCGTTTTCCCCCTTTTTCTGGACGTGGACCGGGAGAAGGCTGCCCAGAACCTCGTGCTGGGAATGCAATTAGCCGGATACGATTTCGACCAATACAAAACGGATGGCGACGATGCCGAGGACGGCGAGGAGTCCACGGATGACGACGTTGAACTTGAGTCCTTTGACCTGTTACTGGAAGACCGTCGTTCGGCCACGACCGTCAGTAAGGGCCTTGAGCGGGCAAAGAAACTTGCTGTAGCAATGACGTTCTCCCGGGATCTCGGCAACACTCCGGCCAACGAGCTCGTCCCCGATGACCTTGCTTCGGAGGCAGAGTCCCTGGCGTCCGAGTACGATACACTCAAAACGACAGTCTGGGACGAATCCGATTTAGAGGATGACGGAATGAATCTTATCCTTGCAGTCGGAAAGGGAAGTGAGAATCCCCCCAGGCTGGCCAAGATCACCCATGAACCGGGGGACTACAAGGCCGAATTGGCCCTGGCCGGAAAAGGAGTGACCTTCGACACCGGAGGTATTTCAATCAAACCCAGCAAGAAAATGCACGAGATGAAGTTTGATATGTGCGGAGCCGCCGCGGTTCTCGGCACGATGCGTGCCGTGGCCGAAATTGGACTGCCGCTGAAAGTTCACGGGTTTGTTCCCAGTGCCGAGAATATGCCGGGTCAACGGGCTGTTAAACCCGGCGACGTGGTTACGGGGTACTTCGGCAAAAGTGTCGAGGTGATCAACACCGACGCGGAAGGACGCCTTCTTCTTGCGGATACCCTCGGTTACATCAGTGAGGAACTGGCCGAGGACCTCGACTGCCTGGTTGATTTTGCCACTTTGACCGGTGCCTGTATTACCGCCCTGGGCCATAGCGCGGCAGGATTGATGGGGTTGGATGACGAACTTTGTTCCACCCTCGAGGAGGCGGGGCAATCCTCGAATGAACCCGTCTGGCAATTACCGCTCTGGGAGGAGTACTCGGAGAAACTCGAAAGCGATGTAGCGGACGTTAAGAACATCGGTGGTGATGCGGGTGCCATTACCGCGGGTGCTTTTCTGAGGGAATTCGTTGACGAGGAAAAAATTGACCAGTGGGCCCACCTTGACATTGCTGGTACTGGATGGGGAATGAAGCAATTATCCTACCGTCCGAAAGGCGGGACGGGTTTTGGCGTTCACCTCATGGACGAATTTTTTCGCGATCACTTTTCACTTGATGGCTGAGGGTCAACGCAATGGCTGATCGTGACAGACCCCGGTTGAATCTTACCCTGGATCCTGACATCAAGGATCGCATCAAAACTGAGGCGCAGAAACTCAACGTGCCGGTGTCGCGGCTTGTTGAGGAGGTTTTACGAAAATTTCTCGAGGCCTCCAGTGACGATCCGATGGTGGCTCCCAGCGTGCGAAAGGACATTAAGGATCGTCAGTATCAGTCGGACGACACCGATCCCTCCGATGAGGCCATTCAGAACATCCTCGACCGCATGGACGACGCCGGTTAGCTTCGGCTCTTACGGGAAGTGATCTAAACTGTTAGGTTGTTTTAACTCGTTTACCAATTGACTCAGGAGGTCACACATAATGGAAATCAATGAAGAAAAACTCGAGAAGGAAGCTAAGAGTCTGGGAAAAGCAATCGGTCAAACCGACGCCGCCAAGGCAATGGACCGAGCCCGGGAGAAACTTCAGGATAACGAAGAAGCCTGGGAACTTTTTCAGGATGTGCAGGAGCTTCAACAGAAACTGCTCGAGAAGACCCAGCAGGGGCAGGACGTCTCGGAGGACAAGCGAGAAGAACTGCAGGACATGATGAAGGATCTCGAGTCCAAGCCCGAGTACCAGCAATTCGTTTCGGCTCAGATGAACTTCGACAAACTCATGCAGAAGATTAATGAGGACATCCAGAAGGGCATCGAAAAAGGCGAAGAATCGAACATTATTGAACTGTAGCATTCGAGCCACCGGTACCTGATCAACTCGCCTGTCGATGGGGTCCCCTCTTCCTGACGCCAGTTACTCCCTGAGGAATTGGGGACCCTGGACCGTTGTTTCCCTGGACGATTGGGATCAGTTTGAGGTCGGACAGTCAACCGCCGTCGAGCTGGCCTGTGATTCGGGATTTCAGAATCCTGACCGGCGGTTACAGTTTTACTCCCTTCTTCCCGTTCGTTCGGTTCACGAGGCCGATCAGGTTCATGGTGATGGATTGTTCGATGTGCCCGCCCACTCCAGTGGTCTCCTCCAGTGTGATGGTCTGACTACCGCCCGCTCCGGGGTTATGCTGACAATGCGGACCGCGGACTGTTATCCCGTTTTTATCAGGGATGTTGACTCACACCGTTTCGGTCTGGTTCACGCTGGTTGGCGGGGTCTTCGAGATAAAATTGTACTGAAAGCTCTTGAAGAGTGGTTTGATGGGCCCGTATCAGTTCTTGTAGGAGCGGGGATTGCCCCCGAAAGTTACGAAGTGTCCGGTGACGTCATCTCCGAGGTGGCTCGTACTCACGACGTGAGTACGAAAGCACTCAAAGCCCGGAATATCCTCTCCGACGAACACCTTGATTTACCTCGCCTCATTCGGTGGCAGTGCCGTTTGTCCCGTCGTTCCATCAATTCCTTCAAAGTCCTTGGTCTCAGTACGGGTGAACATCAGCCCGTTCCCATGTACAGTTATCGGGAAACTTCCACGGATGAACGTCTGATAAGCTGGATTTTTAAAACGTCCTGCTAGAAAAACTCTTACGTCAACCGGATGGTTGGAGATCAATGAGTTCCATCGAGCAAAAGCGAGACGGTATCGAGGAGAATTACCGATCCCTGGTCGACTCCGTCCAGGAGGCTGCCGTTCAGGCCGACCGGGATCCGGAAAACGTCAAACTGATTGGGGTGACTAAGGGGTTTGACGCGGAAATTTTTCGAATTGCCTCCTCCCTTGGACTTAATGCAGTCGGGGAAAATCGTGTTAAGACCGCCGTTCGAAAAAAGGACGCCATCCCCGAAAGGCTAAGGGAGTCCCTGCAGTGGCACATGATTGGACACGTTCAATCAAACAAGGTCAAACACCTGCTGGATGAGTTTGATCTGATTCACAGTGTGGATCGACAATCACTCGTCAACGAACTGGACAAACGGCTTACCCGGCAGGACCTGGAGCAGGATGTGCTGGTCCAGGTCAACACCAGCGGGGAGGATTCCAAATACGGTATCCAGCCCGATAAAGCGCCGGGACTTCTCGAGGATATACTCGAAATATCACCGTTGAACGTGCGCGGATTAATGACGATGGCTCCTCTCAGCGACGACAGTACCCGGCTCCGGGAGGTTTTTTCGAACTGCCGAACATTGCGGAACGATCTCGAGGACCGTTTTGGCGTTCGTCTTCCGGAACTTTCCATGGGAATGACCAACGACTACCGTGAGGCTGTCCTTGAAGGATCAACCATGCTCCGGGTCGGGCGGGGTATTTTTGGTGAACGTCCCGGTTAAAAATCCAGTCCCATCAGGAGGTAGTGGTTTCGATGGATGAATTTGAGAAGATTGGAATTATTGGTTGTGGAACAATGGGTTCAGCCATACTGGACGGGTTGAACAACGAGACCGATGCTTTCGTGGTGGGGGTCTACGACGCCGACCCGGACCAACTCGAATCGATCGGGGAGAATTACCCCGTGACGCAGGCCGAGTCCGTTGAGGACCTCCACGAGTGGGCGGATTTTCTCCTGCTCTGTGTAAAGCCCTCAGTGGTCGGTGAAGCATTGTCACCCCTGAACTCGAGTGAGGTTCATCTTGTGTCGATAGCCGCAGGGGTTTCGATCGAGGAACTTCAGGGTCATCTCGGTGAAGGTTCGTCGGTTGTCCGGGTCATGCCGAACACACCGGCGCAGGTCGGTGAGGGGATGAGTTTTCTGGCTCCCGGTCCGGGAGCCCCCGAGACCTTTCTTGAGAGGAGCCGTCATATCTTTCGGACGGTAGGGGAAGTCTCTGTGGTGGACGAATCAAAGATGGACGCAGTGACCGCTTTGTCGGGCTCCGGCCCGGCTTACGTTTTTTACTTTCTGGAAGCGCTTCAGGAAGCCGGGGTTTACCTTGGTCTTGACGCCGACGATGCGCTGAAAGCGGCTCGTAAAACAATTCAGGGAGCGGCGGCCCTCCAGGAAGCCACGGACAAAAATCCTGCTGAACTGAAATCCGACGTTTCGTCCCCCGGTGGAACGACGGTTGAGGCACTGAAACACCTTGATAAATCCGCCGTTAAGGGAGACATTAAGGAAGCCCTACAGGAAGCGTACAAAAAATCCAAACGTCTCAGTGACTAAAACGCTGGTGATAGGCCGTGCCCTCGGACGAGCGGAAGAAATTAGGTGAGCAGCTACTCGAGGAAGATGTAATTTCCCGGAGTGAATTGAATTCAGCCCTCGAGGAGCAGAAGAGGGTCGACAAGCGGCTCGGAACAATACTTATTGAAAAAGGTCTTATTTCAGAGGAGGAACTGGTTGAATTCATCAGCCGCCAGACCGGCTGCATGGTCGTCAACCTTGAGAATTATCCCATCAAGTCCGACATTTTAAATTTTCTCTCCAAGGAACAGGCCGATCGGTACAAAGCCGTTCCGCTGTATCGGAAAGATGATGTCCTTACGGTTGCCATGCAGGATCCGCTTGATCTGGTGACGATTGACGATCTCGAGATGATCACGAACCTTGACGTTGAGCCGGCCATCGCGCCTCCCTCGGAGATAGAACGATTCATCGAACAGGCTTACGAACCCTCCCCCGATCAGGAGCCCATCCAGCAATCTGTCTACCTGATTAAGTCGTCGGATTCCGAGCAGGAGAGGGTGGAACTCGAGGAGACGTCCGACCAGCCTCAGGCTGTCAAAATGGTCAACAGGATCGTTCGTGAGGCACTGCGACGAAACGTATCAACGATCCACATTGAACCCCTTCCCGGAAAAGTACAGGTCCTTTTTCGGATTTTCGACGATATTAAACATTTCACCGATCTGCCAATAAGCATGCGGGACAACCTGATATCACGCTTCGAGGTGTTATCGTCCCAGTCCCGGGGGAATGATTCGGAAGACGGAGAAATACTTCAACTCAGATACGGGAGCGACAAGATAACACTTCGGATGAACCGTGTGGGGACTCAGTCCGGCGATAAAATGGTGATCCGAGTTCGGAGGGAAAGCTGGTACGACAAAGACCTCCAGACGTTAGGGTTTGATGAGCGGTCCCTGGACCGCCTCCAGAGGCTGATTGACGCCCCACGGGGGCTAACGCTGTTGGCCGGTCCGGATGACGGAGGAAAAAAGACAACCCTCTACACAATCCTGAACCGCCTATCCAATCGGCAAATGAACATTGTTACCGTCGAGGACCCGGTGGATTACGAACTGAAATTCTGTTCACAAATTCAGGTTCCCAACCGATCCCCCGGGAAGAAGGCCGAAGGAGTGCATGATGCGTTACGGACCGACCCCGATCTGGTCATGGTCAATGAAATCGGGAATCCCATGGTGGCCGAAGCCACCCTCGAGGCTGCCTCAAGTGGACGCAAGGTTCTTTCAACGTACTACGCCGATAACGCCATTGACGCCATGTATCATCTGACCCACAAGCAGGGGATTGATCGTTTTTTGCTGGCTAACTCCCTGACCGGTGTCGTCGCTCAGCGTCTAATTCGCATTCCCAAAGAGGACTATTTGATTGAGTACGAACCATCCAACGAGGAGCTTTCCCAGCTTGACCTTCCGGAGAATCAACGCTTTTACCGGGTTGATCCCGAACCCTGCCGAGAGAGTAAGTACAAGGAATTCGTGGGTATTTATCACGTTCTTCCTGTTACTAAGTTGCTGCGCCGATGCATCCTGGAGGGGGCGAGCCATTCCGATTTTGAGGAGGCAGCCACCGATACCCAGCTTGAATCCCTGCGTGAGAAAGGGGCTCGGATGGTTCGAAACCAAGTGACGACCATAGACGAGGTCCTCCGGGCGACCTTCCGGGAGGATTTGTCGAAGGATTACCGCTCCAACGGTTCTTAATGAGACTTCCGAATCGTTTGTCCCGAACTTCGCTGATTACATTTTTTATTTTACTGGGGATGGTCTGTGGCGGTTTTTCCGAATCCGGTTTAGCCCAGCAAACTAATACTCTCCGGCGTGCCCAACAACTCGAAGCCAACCGGGAATACTCACGGGCTCAGATGGCGTATCGCGAGTACGCTTCGTCACATCCGACAAGTCAGCAGGCGGTCGAGGGGTGGCTTCGGACCGCCATTCGTGCTCGTAACTGGTCCAGTG
>JBDGPI010000041.1:56518-57211 GCA_042219765.1 Salsurabacterium abyssinicum (SeqCode) | reverse complement strand
TGGTCAACGGGCCCTGAATCAATTGAACAAGCTTGCCCCCGAGGACGCACGTACCGCCAAACTGGGGAGCCGTCTCTTTTTCCGGCAGGAAGCCTACGACACCGCTTTGGTTTGGGCCCAGCGCTACCGACGCCGTGCAAACGATCGCTGGCAACCCTTTCATTTCCTGGCTCAGATTCATCTCCAGCGAGACCGACTTCCGCCGGCTCGTGATATGGTGGAGTCGGCCGAACTTCGGTCCGATGATAATGAATGGGTGCTGCTGGACAAACTGCTCGTCAATATACGACAGGGGGATCGATCCGAGGCCCTTGAGGTGGCCGACAGATTGCGGTCGGTTAGTTCCGACCCCACCATTTACTGGACACTGGCCCGACGGTTACACGACCGATACAGCCTGGAACAATTCGTCGGTTTTTTCGAGGAAGGGGGGCAGGAGCTTCCACCGGAGGACGCCCCTCTGATTGAGCCGGTCGAGGAAGAGCAGTATCGGTACTGGTGGAGCCGACTGGCCTATAAACTTGGTGATCTCGACGAGGCTCGTCGTGCGCTTGAGGATCCGGCCGAGGGTTTTCAACCTCAGTGGCTCGCGGCGAATCTAAAACCTGGTCGTGAAGCTCGGCGGCGGGCTCAGAGTCGTGTTCTCTCGACCTGGACGGACAGACTGATTGCACAGTGGACTCACTCCCGATT
>JBDGPI010000041.1:40625-56508 GCA_042219765.1 Salsurabacterium abyssinicum (SeqCode) | reverse complement strand
AATCCAGTCCGTCGGAGAAGTGCCGACTTTTTTCACCGTGATTTTACCGATAACAATTTTTTGGACTATCGTGAGTCGTCTTTAACCGCGCTGCTTCGAAGTCTTGAGATGTTCCCTCTCAATTCCAGTCGGCAATTTGAACTGGCGGAATACTACCGGAATAGAGGATGGGAGAAAAAACAGAAAATGGCGGCAGGACGAGCGGAGACCCTCGGGTTCGACCCACCCACGAGGCTTCAGGATTACCTTGAGGGATTGGGGAGCCCCGATACCCATCAGACACCGGCGATACCACAACCAACGCTCGGAGTCACTGTTTCCGTCGGTTCGGTCTGGGACGGTCCGCTTGACGGTCCTGATCAGTTAGAGTCCATGTTTCGCCAGAATTTCTTTCATCAGCCGGGTTTTGCGGTTTACGGCAAGTCCATTGAATCCGAGGACGAACTCGGTAATCTGGTCGAAGGCGATACTCTGGACGGTGGAGTCAGTATCAGTATCGATTCCTGGAACAACGAACTGTCGGCCTCCATGACATTGATGCTTCCTTCCGGGGACCCGGTTACTGAAGGGTTCTACGACAACGACGGCATGGAGGAATGGAATTTATTGAACACGACCCTGAGGAATTTGAAACAAGAGTGGCCCTGGGAAGGCTCAGTCTACCGGGTGACCAACGACGGGGCGTGGGTTAACCTGGGTCGAATTCACGGTCTTCAGGAAGGAGATACTTTCGTCTTTAAAAAACCGAGCGAAGCTTATCCCGATCAACTTAACGTTGGCGAAATTCACGAGGATAAGCTGAGGCTTTCCTTTCCGTCACCGTATTACAAGACGGTTGTTCCCAGGGGAGCGACCGTTCATATCAAACGCCAGTAAACCAGGGGGATCAATCCTTTATGGACACCGTTTCCAGGTACGGCCAACAACTCTGGGTAATAGGATCACCTATTTCCCACACACTTTCACCACCTATTCATAATGCCGCTTTCGAGGCAGCTGACCTTCCACACCGCTATTTTGCCCTTGAGGTTGAACGGGATGAACTTGAAATGTTTCTTTCAGTCTTTCGGGAATTAAATGCTCTCGGGGCAAACCTGACTCTTCCTCTAAAGCAGGCCGTTCGTGAGCATGTTGATACCGAGTCGGAATCCGTCACCCGGACGGGAGCAGCCAATACACTGTACTGGGATGAAGACGGAGACCTGAGTTTGGAAAATACTGACGTTTACGGATTCAAACAACTGGTTACCCCTTTTCGAGATCGGATGAAATCCGATCCGGTTCTTTTACTGGGGGCCGGTGGTGCGGCTCGGTCTTGCCTTCAGGGGTTCAAAGAGATGGGGGTCACCGAGGTACTTCTGTGGAATCGTACTCAACGGAAAGCCAACGCTCTTGCCGAACGGTTTTCGGAACTACCAGTTCAGGTGCTGACCGACGACGGACTTCACTCAGGATCTTTTGAGGCCGGTCTGGTGGTTAATAGTACGTCTCTGGGGCTTGAGGACGATGATCCGTCGCCAATACCAGTGGACGTGATAAGCGAGGGAATGTACGGTGTCGATCTAATTTACGGTCGTGAGACCCGCTTTCAGGGGGCTTTTAGTGAAAAAGGGGACGGTAGTACGGGGGGGCTGACGATGTTAATCAAACAAGCCGCCCGGGCCTGGCAGCTCTGGACCGGTCAGCGACCCAACGAATCCGCCATGGAGGCCGCCGCTCAGGAAGCGGGATCGGAATGAACACTTTTATCAGCCTGATGGTGGGTCTCTTTCTGCTGGGATTGATGCTTGGTTCGTTCTTGAATGTTTGTGTGTATCGCCTACCGAAGGATGAATCGGTGCTCTTTGGTCGCAGTTATTGTCCGAACTGTCACGAAACTATTGCCTGGCATGACAATATCCCGCTGTTGAGCTACATTTTTCTGGGTGGCCGCTGCCGCCATTGCGGGGCTGGTATTCCACTTGGTGAGCCGGCCTGGGAGCTGGTTTCCGGTCTGATTCTGCTGGGCTGTGGCATCTGGTGGTATCGGTCCGGTTCCCTTCAGTGGATTAATTTTTCAGTCTGCTCGGCCTTTATCCTCATCTGTCTTACGGCCTCCCGCATTGATTTACACGAATCGATTATTCCCAACGAAATCAATTACTTGTTCACGGTTTCCGGCCTGGGACTGGGCTTTGTGACCCACTATCCGCTTTCCGTGGGATCCGACTTAATTTTTAACCCAGGACAGTTCATCGTATCCCTCGTCGGGGCTGTTGTGGGTGGGGGATTCTTTTTTACCCTGGCGGTTATATCTCCATTGATTTACGGAAAACCAGCTCTTGGGATGGGGGATGTCAAACTCATGGCGGGGGTTGGCGCGTGGTTGGGGGCACGGTTGGTGGTCTTTACGATTGCGGTTGGATCAATGTTCGGAGCCCTTATCGGCACGGGTCTAATGCTGTACCAGGGGAAATCACTCCGGACGGAAATCCCTTTTGGCCCTTTTTTGTGCATGGGAGCCGTTCTGGGACTTGTGGCCGGGGATCCCATTATTAATTGGTACCTGAATTTACTGTAAACTCTTCGTCCATTCCGGAGAGGATGATTACAGTGGGTCTGGTCTCATTGTCAGCTTTACCATTTGGGGGTTCGCTGGTACCGTGGATTCGGATATTATGCTCGAAAGAGTTTACCTGACAGGGTTTATGGGGGCCGGTAAGTCCACGGTCGGTCGCCGGCTGGCGGACCGTCTTGACTGGTCCTGGAACGACCTCGACGATATTATCGAACGGAAGGAAGGTCGATCGATACCCGAAATTTTTCAGGAGGATGGTGAGGGGACTTTCCGGGAGTTAGAAACCAGTTACCTTGAAGAAGTAAGTCGCCGCTCGGCACCATTTGTCCTTGCCGTTGGCGGAGGGGCTCCGGCGGTCAAGAAAAATCAGACCATTATGAAGGAGACCGGGCTGGATGTTTTCCTGAAGGTTCCCTTTGAAATTGCCTTCGAAAGAATACGGAAGGATGAACATCGCCCGCTTGTCCCGGATGGTCCCGATGCGAGACAGAAACTTCGGACCCTCTGGGAGGAGCGTAAACCTATTTACGAACAGGCGGAGTGGATAATCGATTGTGGACAACGCAAACCCGATACTATTGCTCAGGAAATTGAACGGAAACTAAGGAAGCGGAATTAGCGGACTCGTTAGCTCCTTTACTGGAAGTTGGTGGTTACGGTGATTGTACATGTCTACCACGGTCCCAACCTGAATAAGCTGAAGGACCGTGACTCCGATCATTACGGCACGCGGTCACTGGAAGCTATTAATGGATCGCTTCGGTCCCTGTCCGAAGAATTTGACGTTGACGTCGAGTGTCGTCAGACAAACCACGAGGGAGAACTCGTCGAGTGGATACAGAACGAGGAAAAGGACGGTTTAGTCCTGAATGCAGCCGCTTACACACATACGAGTGTTGCTGTTCGTGATGCCATTGAAATGGTTGATTATCCGGTTGTCGAAGTACACCTTTCCAACATCTACGCCAGGGAGGATTTTCGGGAGGAGTCCCGAATTTCATCCGTCTGTCAGGGTGTGATCAGTGGCTTCGGCCAGGCAAGTTATACCCTTGGACTCAGGGCGGTGATCGAGCATCTCCAGTCCTGATTTCGTCTCCCGGCGAAGGTCGATCCTCGAACGATTACGCGAGGAAGAACTTCAGGGATACTACACCAATTCACTCCTCAACCTGCGCTACTTGACGGGGTTCGACGGCACGGCCGGTGGACTCCTGTTGAGCCGGACCGATACTGATGGTTCGGCAACGTTGTTCGTGGATGGACGCTACCGTAATTATGCTTCCCAGCTCTGTGACACTGGGAATCTTTCAGTTCAACTGATTGAGGACAACCGCCACCGGAGTCTGGACCATGAGTTGAGCCGTCAGTCACTCCAGTCCATTCACTTTGAGCGTGACGAACTTCAGTACGGAACCTTTCTTTCAATAAAAAATAAGGTTACTTCCCCTGACCGGCGGGAGTATGGGGATAACTGGGTCGCCCAGGAGCGTCAGCGTAAGGACACTTTTGAGCTGGATACGATTGAGGAAGCTATTGAACTGACACTTGACGTGTTTGAACTCATCGAGAGCTGGCTGGAACCGGGCCTCAGCGAGCTGGATTTGAGCCGGTCAATTCGTCGGGAACTCGAAAGCCGAAGCGAGGGACTTGCGTTCGATCCACTGGTACTGATTGGTGAGAACACTGCCAATCCGCACTGTCCCGCGACCGATCGAAGTCTGAGTGACGAGGATGCTTTACTGGTGGACATGGGATTAAAAATCAACGGATACTGTTCCGATATTACCCGGATGTTCTTTATGGATTCAGTCGACGAAAAATACCGTGAACTTTACGACCTTTCCAAACAAGCGGCGGCGCGAGCGTTCAAAGAAATAGAATCAGGTCGATCCGTCAAAGAGATCACAATGGAAGCACACCAGGTAATCGAGAACGCTGGCTACGGGGACAACCTGCGTCATGGACTCGGTCACGGGGTGGGGTTGAACGTCCATGAACAGCCATCGCTCTCTGACTCCTCAAATGCTGAACTTGAGACAGGAATGGTTGTCACCCTTGAACCTGGCATATATATTGACGGTTTTGGAGGCGGTCGAATCGAACATATGATTGTGGTTGAAGAGGATTCAGCCCGTCTGCTTGACACCCCGGATGACATACTTCGACAGGAGCTGACTGACAATGGTAACAACCAATGATTTTGACACCGGTATGGCAATTTACGTTGATGGTGAACTCTGTGAAATTCTCAACTACGAACATTCAAAGAAGGCAAGGGGAAGTGCGTTTGTGAGAACAAAACTGAGAAATCTGGACAGCGGTGAGGTTATTGAGAAGACCTTCCAGTCCGGTGATGACTTTGAACAGGCCATAATAGAAGATATTCCTGCGGAATACCTGTACGATTCCGGTCAGTTTCACGTTTTTATGAATATGGAAACCTACGACCAGGTTGAACTTTCATCGGACGTTGTCGGTGACAAAGCAGACTACCTCCGGGAGAACATGGAACTGCACCTGGAGTACTGCGATGAGGACCCCATTGGGGTAACGTTACCGCCGCAGGTAACTTTAACCGTCGAGGATACCTCGCCGGGTGTTAAAGGTGACACGGCACAGGGGGGGACCAAACCCGCCACAACGGATACTGGCCTGACGGTAGACGTCCCTCTCTTTGTAAGCGAAGGCGATGATATTGTCGTTAATACTGAAACTGGTGAATACGTAGGGAGGTCCGAGGACTAAATGGAGGACGGAATCTTCAACGAATCCGACGTTCGAAATAAGACGCGGCGAGTACTGCAATTAATGAACGAGTATTCGCTGATGGAAATAGAGTTTGAAGACAAAGAGGACGACAGAATGCTTAAGCTCAGGCGGGACGATCAGGAAGCCTCCCCGCCGTTACTTGAGGGACGCAGTGAGGTCATGCCCGGTCAGGTTCGGGCCCCAACAGTCGGTGAACTGGTCTGGAACAAGCAGAACGGTGATGAAGTTGGCCGTGGTGAAACAATTGCCGAAATTATCAAGCAGGATGAACGGGTGAGTGTCAAGGCACCGCGTGCGGGGGTTTTAACGGATTGTACCGAGGACGAGATGATTGAGTTCGGTGAGACCATCGCCAGAGTACAGCAAGAAACCGAGGACCATAGCGAGGAGAAGGACCAATGAGTCGGATACTGATTGCCAACCGGGCCGAAATTGCCCTGCGGGTAATAAGGGCCTGCCGAGAACTTGGACACGAAACCGTGGTCGCCCACTCCGAAGCCGACGCCCAGACCCTGCCGGTGAGGCTGGCTGACGATACGGTCTGTATTGGTCCGGCCGAAACGGATCGCAGTTACCTGGACCAACGGGCCATCATAGCGGCCGCTGAAATGAGCGATGCCGATGCTATCCACCCGGGCTACGGTATGCTGGCCGAGAACGCCTCCTTTGCGGAACGAGTGGAGCAGTCGGATTTTACCTTCATCGGGCCGAATGCCAGTACAATTCGACAGATGGGGCAGAAGGCCGAGGCCCGAGCTATTCTCGACGACGCCGGGATGCCCGTTCTTCCCGGGTCGGACGGAGATTTGACCTCACTGGACGAGGCGAAGGATGTGGCGGATGAGATCGGGTTCCCTATTATGCTCAAAGCCTCCGAAGGTGGCGGCGGGCGTGGGATATCAAAAGTCCGAGACCAGTCCGAACTCGAGGAGCAATTCGAACGGGTCCAGGCGGAAGCCGAAGCCGCATTTGGTTCAGGTCGGATATACATCGAAAAGTTAATCGAAAATCCCCGGCACATTGAATTCCAGATTCTCGGGGACGGTAACGGTAACGTTGTTCAGTTCTTTGAACGTGAATGTAGTATCCAGCGGCGAAACCAGAAGTTAATCGAGGAAGCGACTTCCCCGGCCATGACCGACGAAACTCGTAATGAGTTGGCCTCCACAATTGAGGAGGCCTTCGGGAAACTGGAGTACTCCAACGTCGGTACTGTGGAATTTGTTATGGACGAGGACGAAAATGCCTACGTTATCGAAGTTAACACAAGAATACAGGTTGAGCATCCTGTTACTGAACAGATCACGGGGTTTGATCTTATCCGTGCTCAAATCAACACCGCACTCACCGGTTCACTTCCGATGAACAGTGCTGACGTAGGTTTCTCCGGTCACTCCATGGAAGTTCGTGTTTGTGCCGAGGAGCCCTCCAATAATTTTGCTCCCGCTCAGGGGACCGTGGACCATCTGAATTTTCCCTCGGGACCCGGAATTCGTGTTGATTCCTACGTGGAAGCAGGAACCTGGATTTCGCCTTATTACGACTCAATGATCGGGAAAATCATTGCCTGGGATCAGGATCGGGAGAAGTGTATCAAACGCCTGCAGCGGGCGCTCGACGAGACCGAAATTCAAGGTTTTGACACGACCATCCCCCTTTTTCAGTGGATTCTTGCCGAGGAACGCTTCCAGGATGGTGATTTTACAACAAGCTACCTGGACGAAGTTGACTGGCAGGACGGAATCGCCGACAACGGGAGTTCCTGACAGTCGTTAGAAGTATCGTTCGGAGGGGTTAATTATTGATAATACGACTCCCGAGCTTCCCAGGGTGCTGAGGGTCGCGTCCGACACTCCCGAGGAGGAACAGCGCCTGGTCGAGCAATTGAACCAGTGGTTATCCCGCGGGGAGAAGTTTGTTCAGGTTCTTCTGGATGAGTTACCCTCCCTGGAACCTGGCCTTCAGCGTCGGGCCCTTCGTGGGTTAGGAGGGTTGATTGAACGATCGCAAGCTTCGTTTTTTGAGATTACTATTAGCTCGGATCCCACCGTGATTTACTACCTCATACACAGTTGCATGAGTTCCTCGGATCCCGAAGCCCGCGAGCTCCTACGTGAATTTTCCGAGCACGACGTTGAATGGGTTGCGGCCAAGGCCCTTGAAACCCTTGCGGTCACCCCGGAAAACAACGATTCGTTCATTCGGGATCGCCTCCGAAACGAGCGGCGTCAAACTGTGTTGATCGGACTGTTGAAGTCCCTCTACCGGAATCTTGAAACTTCCCTATTTGCCCAAGAACTCCAGGCTCTGGTTGAATCCAACTGCCGTGAACAGATCAGTTTTTACGCCGCAGTTTTACTTAAGAAATCCTCCCCGGAGGTCTTTGAAGGGTTAGTGAACCAATCCCGTTACCTCCAAAAAATAAATGCTCAGGTGGATGTTGGTACCACCGTGGAACCAGGTGAAGAATGATGAGAGTTACAGTTGTCGTCCTGGACAGTGTCGGAGTTGGGGATGCACCGGACGCCGCCCGGTTCGAAACCGAGGGTAGCAACACTCTCGCTCACACTGCTGATTGGACCCAGGGGGTCGACGTTCCTAACATGGAAAAATTGGGGCTGGGGAAGGTTCACCCCACTTTGAAGATTGACTCTCGGGAGCAGGCGATTGGATGTTACGGCGCAATGTGTGAGGTTTCAAATGCCATCGATAGCACGTCCGGTCACTGGGAAATGATGGGGTTGCCGGTTAAAGAGCCTTTTCCCACCTACCCGGATGGGTTTCCTCCGGAGGTTATTCGTCCGCTGGAAGAGTCGATCGGTCGTGGGATCCTGGGTAACAAGCCTGCGTCCGGAACGGAGATCATTGAGGAGCTAGGGCAGAAACACCTGGACTCAGGAGACCCGATTGTTTACACCAGTGCCGACAGCGTCTTTCAGGTTGCGGCACATGAGGATGTTATCCCAGTTGAGGATCTCTACGATATTTGTCGGACCGCCCGGAAAATTCTGACGGGGAATCATGCCGTGGGTAGAGTAATAGCCAGACCCTTCGTCGGGTCGCCGGGTAACTTTAATCGAACCCATCGTCGCAAGGACTTCACCCTGGATCCCCCCGGCCGAACAGTGCTGGACGACCTGAATGAGGCCGGTTATCCGGTTTACTCCGTAGGCAAGATCAATCAGATATTCAGTGGCCAGGGGATTACTCAGGCCTGGAAGACGAAGGATAACCAGGAGGCCGTTGAACGAACAAATACTTTACTCGAGCAGAAACACGAAAACTGTTTCATTTTTACGAATCTCGTTGATTTTGACATGCGTTACGGACACCGGAACGATCCGTCGGGGTACGCTCAGGCACTCGAAGCATGGGACGACCGACTCGGAAACCTCCTGGAAACGCTGGAGACGGATGACCTGTTAATAATTACGGCGGATCACGGAACGGATCCCACGACTGATTCGACTGATCACAGCCGTGAACTGGTCCCCCTACTGGTCTATGGACCCGGCATCAGGCAGGACGTTGATTTAGGAGTTCGGATCGGCTTCCACGACCTCGGTCAAACTATTCTGGACTGTTATAACCTTGAGCGACGTCTGGAATCACAAAGTTTTCTTCCAGAGATTACCAATTAATCCCCGCCTACGATGGGGTTCCTGAACCCCCTCTGCAGCACCGGGTTAACGTCTTGAAGGCCTCCGCCCTGGAATACCTCGATCTTCTCCGGGTGAACGATTCGAAGCAAGCACTGGATAAGTTCCTATCCCTGGCGGAACAGGAAACCGGTATCACGACTGAAAAAACTGGCTCTCCTATTACTCAAGTTCAATTTGAGGATCTACTTAAAGTGGGAGACGAAGCCGACCAGGAGACCGTGGCCTTCCTTCAATCCTGGCTGGCGAAGTTTCGCCAGTCCGCTTCGGTGAAAACGGACTCCTTAACGGGTCTGCTAACTCGAGACTACTGGAACCGGGTACTTAAGGATGAACTTGAGGAAGTCGTGAGAAATTCCACGGTGATGATGCTCGATATTGACCATTTCAAGGCCATTAATGATACTTACGGACATCAAATTGGTGATCAGGTCCTCGAATTAATCGGAAATATTATCACCCAGTGTGTCGATCCGGACGATTTTGCGATCCGTTACGGTGGCGAGGAATTTTTGGTCATCCTCAGGTGTGGACGTCGGGATGCGACCGAACAGGCCAAAACCCTGCTAAGAGAGACCCGGGGTTCCAGGTTTTTTGAGGAGCAATCGGACTCTATTACGCTTAGCCTGGGACTGTCCCTTCCACGGGAGGACTCAGCTCCATCGATTGAGGAACGAATAGAGGAAGCCGATCTTGCGCTGTATGAATCCAAACACGCCGGTCGAGATCAATTCAAAGTGTTTGCGCCTTACATGCGGCATCGCCAAAGACTGTCAATCTGGGGCTTTTACCGCTACCTCTGGAACACGGACGTTCGTTTCAGCTTTTCCCCGGGTGGTGACAGTTTTCTGCTCTACGGACAGGATAGTCTTCTCGAGTATTGCTGGTACGAAAATACGAGCTCACCAGTTCCTGTTCTTGATCATTTTGCGTTGCCGATTCAAAACTTAACCCCCTCGGAACGTGGCTGGTGGATACTTGATACTGACGGCGAATTACGGCACGTCAATGAACAATTCGAGACAAACCGGATCACGGGGCAGGACGCACCGCGTCTCGTAGCTGTATCGGGTCATAACTCAACCGCAATGGCAGTTGGCGTGAACAATCAGATCTACGAGGTTTCCGAAGGTGGACTCTCCAGAAGGGGATCCCTTCCCGAAAGCTGGGACCGGTTACTCTACAATGGGAGGGTTTATATTGTTCGTGAGGACACCCTCCTCGAATGGTCCGAGACGGGGACCCGGCGAATTTCGGCTCTTCCCAGCGGGTTCAGGGATTTTGCAGTTAGTAGTGATCGATTGGTCATGAGCGGAACGAAAGGTAACCTCTATCAATTCAACTGTGAACTGGAACAATGGAACGAACTTAAAATTCCCGATTTGTTCAATAAAACCGTTCGTGTCGGTAACGTCTCCGTGCATCGACAAAATTATCTCTTTAAGGATGATCTGGGACGGCTTATTTTTGCCCGTAGGGATAGTAAGTCGGTGCCTCAGGAGATGAATCTTTAGGAGACTTCCTGGATTAACCGTATCGCCGAGCGTGTGATTTTCTAATTTACCTGGAGTTGTTTCCAAATGTCGAAGTCAGTCGTAGTAACTGGTGGTGCCGGTTTTATTGGTTCTCATCTCGTGGATAGGTGTCTTGAGCGCGGGTGGGATGTCACGGTCATTGATGACCTTTCAATTGGAGATCGCCGTAACATGCAGTCCTTCCGATCGGACGTACAGTTTCACAAAGTAGACGTTCGTTCGAATTCTCTGGAGAAGCACATTGAGGGAGCGGATTTGATCTTTCACCAGGCCGCGCTTCCGTCCGTGCCTCGATCGTTCTCGTCACCAGTAAAATCAACGGATATTAATATACTCGGAACCGTGAACCTCTTTCAGGCGGCCGACCAGGTTGGTGCCGACAGAGTGGTTTTTGCCTCCAGTAGTTCGGTCTACGGTGATAAACCGGAGTTGCCAAAAGTTGAAACCATGTCCCCTGATCCCCAGTCTCCCTACGCGGCGTCGAAGCAGTCAAAAGAAATTTTTGGCCGGGTTTACTCCGAACAGTTCGACCTGGATGTTATCGGACTTCGTTACTTTAATGTCTTTGGTCCACGGCAGAACCCCAACTCCGATTACGCAGCCGTGATTCCGAATTTTATTCAGGCCTTGTTGAACGGTGAACAGCCCGTAATTTACGGTGACGGTGAGCAAAGTAGGGATTTCACCTTCGTGAAGGATGTTGTTAAAGCGAATATGCTTGCGGCGGAATCGGCTCAACCCGGCACCGTCTACAACGTTGGGTACAATCAGCAGATGACCATAAACGATCTGCTGTACGAACTTCGCCGCATAACCGGTTCTCAGATTGATCCTCGTTACGAAGCCCCCCGTCCGGGTGACGTTCGTCACTCCCGGGCGGATTCGGAGCGCCTTCGTGAGGATGCCGGATTCGAGCCGGACTATGAAGTGGAGCAGGGGCTGAGAAAGACGGTCGAATGGTTCGAGAACAATCACGACCGATGGAAGGACGGGGAGTAATGGATCTAGAGGGGAATCGTTATCTCGTCACGGGGGCAGCGGGTTTCATTGGTAGCCACCTGACGGAAAGTCTCCTGAACCAGGGGGGGATAGTAGATGGGGTTGATTCCTTCACCGACTACTACGCCGAAGCAATCAAGCGCCAGAACATCGAGGGGTTCTTAACGGACGATAAATTTGAGTTGGTGGAGCAGAATATTACCGAACTTCCGCTCAGGGACAGGCTCCCGGAGTACGACGGGATTTTCCACCTGGCGGCTCAGGCCGGTGTTCGTGCCAGCTGGGGGGAGGAATTCGACGAGTACATCCACCAGAACATCCGGGCGACCCAGGTCCTGCTTGAAGCCACCAAAGACTCGGCCCCGGACTGTCCGATCCTGCTGGCGTCAAGCAGTTCCGTATACGGGGTCCCCGACCGGATGCCAATGGTGGAAGACATGCCTGCTCAGCCCTACAGTCCCTACGGTGTGACGAAGCTGGCTGCCGAGAACCTCGGGATGCTCTACCACAGAAACTTCGGCCTGAATGTCACGGCGCTGAGGTTTTTCACTGTGTATGGACCCAGGCAGCGTCCGGATATGGCTTTTTCTCGCTTCCTGACCTGGGTTAAACGCGGTCAACCAATAACGGTTTACGGCGATGGGTCCCAGACACGGGATTTTTCTTACGTTGAGGATGTTGTCCGGGCGCTTGAAACCGCTTACCGAAGCGATTCCTGGGGAGACATCTTTAACGTAGGAGGTGGCAATCGGGTTAGTATTAATGAGATTATCGAGTTACTCGAAGAGGTTACTGGAAAAAAAGTACACCGTCGGCAGGAGCCGATGCCCGAGGGTGACGTGCCACACACCGACGCCGACACTGGTCGAATAAAGGATTCGCTGGGCTGGTCGCCGGAGGTATCACTAAGACAGGGATTGAGCAATCAATGGGACTGGATCCGGAATAACGATACGGTTCTCCAGGAAATCCCGACTCCTTGACGTTGAGCTGATAAAGACCGATGACCGATGTATGCCACATAATCACGCGGATGATTCTCGGTGGGGCTCAGGAAAATACTCTTCTGACGGTCAGGGGGCTTCACGAAGATCCCGATTACAATGTGAAACTGGTTACCGGTCCCGCCGAGGGTCCGGAGGGAGAACTACTGGAAAATGCACGGTCCTTCGGGATTGAACCGGTCCTGATCCCCGAACTGAAACGGAACATAAACCCTTATTACGACATGATCGCCTTCGTTAAACTTTACCGATACCTGAACGAACAGTCCTTCGATATCGTCCACACCCACAGCTCTAAAGCGGGTATTCTCGGTCGCTGGGCGGCGTATTTTAACCGGGTTCCCTGGATCCTTCACACCATTCACGGTTTACCGTTCCACGAGTATCAGTCCCGCTGGCGCTACTGGACATTCCGCGGGCTCGAGGCGGCGACGGCCTCCGTCACGGACCTGATTCAGACCGTCTGCGATCGTATGGCCGAAAAAGCCCAGGCCGCCGGGATACATCCTGATAGAGGATTTAAAACGGTCTACAGTGGTATGGAACTTGAACCCTTTCTCGAAGTTCCCGAACTAAATTCCAACGAGGCGTTGAACCGTAAAGCGGACTTGGGTTACACTGAGGATCATTTCGTTTTCGGGAAAATTGCTCGCCTCTTCAACTTGAAAGGCCACAAGTACTGTTTGAAGGCCTTCGCCCGGGTGGTTGAGAAACACCCCCACGCCCGGCTGATGCTGGTCGGTAACGGTATTCTTAAGGATGACCTGGTCGACCAGTGCCAATCCCTCGGTATTCGGGATAAGGTTCAGTTCACGGGGCTGGTGCCGTACCGAAAAATCCCGGACATGCTGGCAGCCATGGATGCACTGGTTCACACGAGTCTTCGTGAGGGGCTTGCTCGGGTCCTCCCGCAGGCGCAGGCCGCCGGTCGGCCCGTGATCAGTTACGACATCGATGGTGCGCCCGAAGCTATTGAACATGGGGAAACGGGGTTTCTTGTTCCCCCACGGTCGATCGACGAACTCAGTGAAAGAATGATTGATCTGATTGAGAACCCGGAATGGCGTGAGTCCATGGTGGAAGCAGCCCGGGACTGGGTTCAACCCCGGTACGAGTGGCGTCACATGGTTGAGGAAATCAAGCAATCGTATCGGAATTTGCTGGACGGCAAACCATAACCGGGTTTCGCTTGGCTGTGATTTACGCTTCTGTAAGTTTTGACGTGTCTGATTTAGTATTAGAGGGTTATAATATTTCTGACAGAGGGCATTCTGTCAAATATTGGCCTTTCCGTAACGTATGCTTGTCAATTAACGAGACTTATATCAGGCAGTAGGCCGAACTTTTTGACGGCTTGATCGGAGGTTGAGGAAGTGAAAATTCTTATAACCGGCGGTGCCGGGTTCATTGGATCCCACCTGTCGGAGAAACTGCTCCAGGACGGCCACAAGGTTACCGTCATCGATAATTTATCCACGGGCCAGCTCGAGAACATTAGTAATTTCAAGGATCATCCGGATTTTGAACTGGTCGTCGGTTCCGTGCTCGAGGAGAATCTAATCCGAAAAAAAACTAAAGGAAAGGACCGGATTTATCACCTGGCGGCAGCTGTGGGAGTCCAGAATATTATTGATCAGCCGCTCGAATCCATCGAGGTGAACGTGGACGGGACTCAGAATGTCCTTCGTGCGGCCAACCGTGAGAAGATACCCACATTTATAGCCTCAACCTCGGAAGTGTACGGTAAGAACGAGAACATACCGTTTGAAGAAACGGACGATCGGGTGACCGGATCGACGACAATTAGCCGCTGGAGTTACAGTTGTACCAAAGCGCTGGATGAATTTCTTTCGATAGCCTACTGGCGCGAAAAACAGCTACCGGTGGTGATAGCTCGATTTTTCAACACCGTAGGACCTCGCCAGACCGGACAGTACGGTATGGTAATCCCACGGTTCGTAAAACAGGCGTTGCTCGGGCGTCCCCTGACGGTCTACGGGGACGGTCAGCAGACCAGGGTTTTTCTGGACGTTGCGGATGCCGTCAAAGCGGCCCGGGGATTGATGGATACCGAGGAGGCTTACGGTCAGCCCGTTAATATTGGCGGAAACGATCGCATCTCCATCGAGCAACTTGCCGAAAACATTATTGATGTTGTCGGTAGTGACTCATCAATCGAATACATTCCATACGATGAGGCTTACGAAAAAGGGTTTGAGGACATGCGCCACCGTCAGCCTGATGTCAGCCGGCTGCGTAAGCTCGTAGGGTTCGACCAGCAGTATTCAACCAAGGAAATACTGCAGCGCGTTGTTGATTACTTTCGATCTAACGAGGATTTCCCATGAATTGGTCTGATCGAATCGAGAACAGAGAGCTCAACGTTGGTGTGATGGGACTGGGTTACGTTGGACTTCCACTGGCGCTGGCTTTTGTTGAAGGTGGATTCAGCGTCACCGGCTTTGACGTTGACGAGGAGAAAGTAGAAACGCTTCGGGACGGCCGAACCCCGCTTCCCGACGTACCGTCGGAACAGGTTCAGACGGCAGTGGACTCCGGTCGGTTTCACCCCACCACCGACATGAGTAAACTGGGTGAGATAGATTGCCTTAGCATCTGTGTCCCCACTCCGCTGCGGAAGTCCCGGGACCCGGATATTTCGCATATAGCGGAAGCAGCAAGTAGCATCCTTGATCATTTCAACCCTCCCGGACTAATTGTTCTGGAAAGTACCACTTACCCGGGTACGACCGAAGAGATCCTTGCCGATCGGTTCCGGTCCGAAGGATGGGATCTCGACGAGGATATATATCTGGCCTTCTCCCCGGAGCGCATTGATCCCTCAAACGAGGACTACGGAATCCATAATACGCCCAAAGTTGTCGGGGGTTCCACTGAAGAATCCGGCGAAGTCGCCCGTCTGCTCTACGAGACGATTGTTGCCGAAGTCGTTACCGTCTCGGACACGCAGGCGGCCGAAATGGTTAAGTTGCTGGAAAACACCTTCCGGAGCATAAACATAGCCCTTGCCAACGAGATGGCTCTGATCTGTGACCGGTTGGACATCAACGTCTGGGAAGTCATTGAGGCGGCTGCAACCAAGCCATACGGTTTTATGCCTTTCTACCCTGGTCCGGGTCTGGGGGGTCATTGTATTCCCGTTGACCCTCTTTTTCTCTCCTGGAAAGCTCGGCTTGCCGATACACAATCCCAGTTTGTTGAACTGGCCGATGAGATTAACCGTTCCATGCCCGACCACGTGGTATCCAAGATTACCGATAGTCTCAACGAGCAAGCAAAATGTGTGAATGGTGCCAAAATTTGCCTTCTTGGTGTGGCCTATAAAGCAGACGTGAACGA